>NZ_MUMI01000529.1 GCF_002155975.1 Amycolatopsis kentuckyensis | reverse complement strand
CCCGGCGCTCCCGGTGTCGCAGTGATCATCACAGTCCTCCGCCCGGTCCGGTCACTTCGGGGTGGCACCGCCGAGGTCCGGGGCGGACACCTTCGAGGATAGCCCGGCCGGCCGCTCGGGGCGTCGGCGAAACGGGTGGGCCATCGCGTGCCGGGAAACGGGATTGCGTCGAACGATCGGATTCGCTTCGTGGTGACACCCGGCGCCGGTCGCGGTTCGGCGGGAGGGATCAGGAGACGTGCCCGCCTTCGGTCTCCCAGTCGTCCTCGGTGGTGTCGTGGCGGGGCCGTGGCACCGCCGGAGCGGCGAGCGCCCCGCTCGCGGCGAGGATGTCCGCCGGCCGGTCGGTGTTGCCGCGGCGGGACGCGGTCATCAGCGCGCGGTGTCCCGCGGTGGCCACCGCCTCCGGTGGGATGACGAGGAGGGTGAGCTGGTTCGGTTCCGGCCCGGTCACCGACAGGACGTGGCCGTCCCGGTCGAGGAGACCGTCGAGCCGGATGACGTGGCCCTCGAGCTCGAGCCGCCGCGGCGCACTGTCCCATTCGGACACGGTGTACGCCACCCTGGTGAGGTGGCCCATCCGGGCCGTCAGCGCCGCGGCCAGCCCCGGCAGTTCCGCCGCGAGGTCGCGCGACCACGGCCACCAGCCGCCGTCGACGTGACCAGCCGGTCCGCTCCGGGGTTTCCACACCAGTCTGGGCGGGGGGCGAGTGCGCTGACCCGGCCGTGCGGAGGACGTTCTGGTTCTGGTGGGCGATTCCGGCGCCATGCCGCTGTCCCGTCCCGATCGCGGTGACCGATGTGGAGGGAAACCGAGGACGGCACCGGCTCTGCCGCCGGCACGCGAAATGCTCTCGGTACCCCGGATTCTACACCCGCCGCCGCGCGATCACTTTTCGCGCAACGGTGCCGGGCGGAAGACCGAACAGCACCAGCGGGACTCGCCTGCGCCGTCGTCGATCGCCGCGGTGCGCGCTCCTCGGCGATCGGTTCAGGGGCGTCCGGGGACCGGTCGTTCGTCGGCCGGCTTCGCGGTCACGGCGATGATGTCCCGCTCGTCGACCCAGTGCACCGAGGCCGTGGGGCCGTCGTCGGCGATCACGGGGACACGGGCGCCTTCGGGCCCGAACTCGGGCCGGCCGGCGATGGCGCCGGTCCGCGGCGAGCGTGGGTCCGGGCCGGCGTAGGTGACGCGCCAGTTCCCGACGCAGTAGGCGATCTGGCGCCGGGGTGCGGGGGGAGTGACGGCGTGCGGGTTCCGGGCAGTCATCCGTCTTCTCCTCGGCCGTGGGTGCGTTCCGCGCAGTGCGGGAACGGCGGGCACGCCGAGGTCTGGGGCGGTCCGCGCAGCCTAGACGCTCTACGCCATCCACCAGAACCGAATCCCCCGGATGAGGGACCCTCGAACGAGGGCGGCGGTTGCGGGGTCCGGCGGTGCACGAGATCGGTGCGCCGTGCGCCGTGCGCCGTGCGCCGTGCGCCGTGCGCCGTCGCAGGTCGCGGGCGTCACCGGAGCCGGCTCAGCCGTCGGGGACGGCCACCGGCCGTGGCCTCGGTGCCGGGCCGGCGCGGCCGGTCCCGCTGTTCCCGGCGAGAGCCGCCGAGGCCAGCTCCGCCACGAGCGCGGCCGGTGAGCCGGCGTCGGCGAACAGCGCGCGCTGGCGTGCCGCGCCGGTTTTCCCGGCCTGCACCGCGGCAAGCTGCCGCTCGACCGTCGCGAAGTCCCCGTTGGCCTCCAAAGCCGGCCGGACGTAGTCGAGGAGCCGGCCGACGAGCACGTGCTGCGGGAGGACCTGCCCGGTGCGGGGGTCGATGCCGTCGCCGGGGTAGCCGCCGCGCGCCGCGGCGGTGAGCGATGCGGCGACCAGCGCGGTCCGGACCGGCCGGGGCGCGATGCCGGCCCGGGCCTCCGCGAGGATGGTGACCACGAGGGCGCGGGTCAGCCCGGCGAGCAGCACCGCGTCTTCGGCCGTCAAGCCGACGTCCGCGATGCGGATCTCGACCGTCGGGTACTTAGGCGAGAGCCGGGCGTAGAAGTAGACCCCGGTCGCGTCCAAGGCCTCACCACGGCGCACCGCGCTGTCGACGCTCGCGGTGTAGGCGGACGCGTCCGGCCAGTCCAGCGGCGGGTTCGCGGTCGGCCAGCGCGACCACAGGGGGTACCGGCCGCTGGCCCACCCGGAGTCCTCGTCGTGGGCGAGCGGCGAATTGGCGCTGATGGCCAGCAGCGGGGCGAGCCAGGGGCGCAGGCCGGCCAGGACCCGGACGCCGAGTGCCGGGGACGGGATGCCGACGTGCACGTGGCAGGCGCACGTGCCGGCTTCCGGGAGGAGCGCGGGGAACCGGGCGGCCAGCGCGCGGTACCGGGGTTCGGCGGTGATGGCGGACCGGCCCGGCAGGTCGCCGCACGGGGGTGTCCCGGACGCCAGCACCAGGCACCCGGCCCGGTCGGCCGCGTCCGCCACGAGCCGGCGCAACCCGAGCAGGTCCGCCCGGGTTTCGTCGAGGCCGGTGTGGACCCCGGTGGCGGTTTCGAGCTGGAACCGCAGGAATTCCGGCATCACGGCGGGTTCGCCGTCGAGCAGTTCCAGCACCCGGGGCGCGGCGAGCGCCACCCCGCCGGTCACCGGGTCCGCGAGGACGAATTCCTCCTCTACGCCGAGGGTGAGATCGTTCCGTTCCGGCAGCGAAAGTCGCACGTGCACAGCCCGGGCTCCGTCCCTCGGTCGGATCGCCAGTCTCACCGGCCGACCCGGCCCCGCGTAGGGCCGCAGGTCACCCATCGGAGAACTTTCGGCCCTTCCGCGGGACCGGCGGAGGACGGCCCGGAAGCGCACAAGGCGATCGGGGCGGTCCTCCGCGTTCCCGTTCGCGTTCCGGCGGATGCACGCGAATGTTCCCGCCCTTTTCAAGCAAATCTTCCGGCATTTCCCGTTCGGCGGGCTCGGGGCGCCGGGGATCGTTTAATCTCGGTTGACGCTCCGGACCCTGGTGACGCATCAAGTCATACCTGGAAACGGAGACGCTGTGATGATTCATTTTCCGCTGCCGTTCCGGGTCGAGGTGAGCGATCTCGAAGCGCTCGAGGCGACGACCCGCGCGTTCCGCGCCCTGGACTACCGGTACGGCGGCGGGTACTGCCACGCCCCGCTTGCGGCGCTCGCCTCGTGGACGGTCCTGCTGCGCGAAGGATCCGTTCCGCCGAGACTGCGGCGACGGCTTTGCCGCGGTCTGGCCGACCTGCACAACCTGCTGGCGTGGACGGAGTTCGACGTCGGCCGCGACGAGTCCGCCCTCCGGTCGTTCGACGTGGCGGCGGAGCTCGCGGTGGAGGCCGCGGACCACGACCTGCTCGCCAACGTCAGCTACCGGCGCGGCCGCCTGCACCTGCAGCGCGGCTCGGTCGACGACGCGCTGGCGGAGTTCGATCGGGGACAGGACGCGGCAGTGCGGGGATCGTCGGCCCGGGCGCGGGCCATCCTCTCGATCAACCAGGCGTGGGCCTGGGCGATGCGGGCGGACGAGCCCGCCGCCTTGCGGCACCTGGGCCAGTCGATCGAGGCGTTCCCCGCCGACGCGGCGGCGGCGCCCTGGACGCGGTTCTTCGACGCGAACGACCTCGCCGCGATGACCGGAACGGTCCGGGTCGAACTCGGGTGCACCGTCGATCGCCGCCACGCGGCCCTCGCGATCCCGTTCCTCGACGAGGCAGTGGCCGCCTACGGGCCGGAGATGAGCAGAAGCCGTTCGCTGACCCAGATCATGCTCGCCCTCGCCCACGCCGTCCGGCACGACACCGAGGCGGCCGCACGCGTGGGAATCGAGGCCGTCCGCGTCGCACGGGAGATCCGGTCGGTGCGCGCGAAGGGGCGCCTGCGGCCGCTGGAGGCCGTGCTGCGGGCCGGCCCGGCCAGCCGGGCCGGCCGGGAGCTGCTGACCCGGATCGCCGAGTTCCGGACGGGAACCGGGGACGCCCCGGCCGGCTGACCCCGGAGGCTGTCGCGGCGGTGCGGCGGACGGGAGAAAGGTTCCTTCGGCCCTCGGGCCGGGGGCGGGTGACCCTGGGCAGGCCGTCGCCGGAGTGGACACGATGGCCGGACGCCCGCGCAGACCCGGGCCGGCCGGCGAGAGGACAACGCATGCAGATCCAGATCAGCACGGACCGAACGGTGCCCGGCGGCGAAGAGCTGATCCGGCACTTCGAAGGGGAGCTGGCCGCCCGGTTGTCGCGGTTCAGCGACCACCTCACGCGGCTGGAAGTCCACTTCAGCGAGGAGTCCGCCGCCGACGGCGGAACGGAGCGCCGCTGCGTGCTCGAGGCCCGGCCGACCGGACGCCGGAAGGTGGCCGTCAGCCACCACGCGGGTTCGGTCGCCGAGGCGTGCCAGGGTGCCGTGCACAAACTCGAGAACGTGCTCGAAGGCGTGTACGGGCGGAGGGATCACCACAAGGGCGGGGATTCCATCCGGCACCAGAGCGGGCGCGCCGCGTCATGACCGGCCGCCACGGACCGGGTTCGCCCGGCGAGCCGATCGTGCCGCCCGTCGTCATCGATTTCCCGCGCCCGCGCCGGGCGCCGGTCCACCGGTACCAGGATCTGGCCATCACCGTGGAGTGGCTCGGTGCGACGGTGGTCGTCGCCGTGGACGGTGACGTCGACCTCTGCACGGCGCCGATGCTCCACGACGTCCTGGCCGCGAACGCGAGCCGGGCGCCGCGGCGGATGGTCGTGGACCTGTCCCTCGTCCGGTTCCTGAACTCCGCCGGGCTGGCGGTGCTGCTCGACACCCACCGGGCCGCCCCGGGCACCGATGTGCGGCTGGTCGCCACGACGCGCGCGACCTTGCGGCCGCTGCGGCTCACCCGCACCGACGAACGTCTGGTCGTCCACACCTCGCGGGCGGCGGCCATCGCGGCGCCGCGCTGGGCGGCGGACACCGGCTGACCGCGCGACCCCGGTTTCACCGGCGGGACGGCGGCGACGGCTCAGTTCCCGGTTCGCTCGCCGGAACCGGGCGGGTGGGCGTCGAGGATGTCGGTGGCCCGCACCAGGCTGACCTGCTCATCGGAGGCAGCCCCCTGCCGGCGGACGGGCACCCAGGTGGTGCTGGTGTGCTCGTCGCGCAGGCTGTGTCCCGCGACGGTCCCGACGTTCTCGCACCACGCCGGGGCCGCGCACGAGGACGCGTGCGCGCGGCCGGCGCGGTGGCGGTAGCGGACGCGCCAGCCGGGTGGGTAGCCACCGCCGTGGCGCGTGGGCCAGAGCCGGTACGCGCTCTCCGCGGTCCGTCCCGCCGGTTGCGGATCGGTTTGCTCGTCGTCCACCGGTGCCCGCCTTCGCTCGCGGCGCACGGGTGCGCGCCGTCATCGGTCGCCGGGGTCCGGGGCGCGGTCTTCCAGAGTAGAACCGGAAGCCCCGGGCCCGGTTCGCCCGGGCGAGTGGTTCTCCGGCCGGGCGGCCAGGCTGCGCACGCCCGAGCTGAAGACGGCGAGCAGGGGCACGGCGAACAGGGCGCCGACGATGCCGGCGGCGACCAGCCCGATGGCGAGGGCGAGGACCACGGCGAGGGGATGCAGCCGGACGGCGCGCCCGAGCAGCAGTGGTTGCAGGACGTGGCTTTCGAGTTGCATGACGCCGACGACGACGGCGAGCACGATGACGGCCGCCCACACGCCGTTGGCCACCAGCGCCACCAGGACGGCGATCGCGCCCGCGATCACCGAGCCGATGACCGGGACGAACGCGCCGAGGAAGACCAGCGCGCTCAGCGGAGCCGCCAACGGAACTCCGATGATCACCAGGCCGAGGCCGATACCGGCGGCGTCGACGAACGCGACGGCCGCCGTGCCGCGGATGTAGTGCGCCAGGGTGGTGAACCCGCTGCGGCCGGCCACGTCGACGCGGTCGCGCACGCGGGCCGGCACGGCCCGCAGCACGAACACCCAGATCACCCGGCCCTGGGCGAGGAAGAAGATCAGGCAGAACAGAACGAGCAGGGACTCGGCGAGCAGTTCCCCCACGGTCACCGCCGTGGTGAGGGCACCCGAGGCGATCGCCGACTTGTTCCGGCCGAGCGTGGCGGTCAGGTTGCCGAGCATTTCGTCGAGCTGGACCTGGCTGAGGTGCAGCGGCCCGGTGCGCAGCCAGGTGTGCAGGTCGGTCAGGCTCGCGGTGACCTGGTCGATCAGCCCGGGCATGCCGACGGTGACGCTGATGACCACGAACGTCACCACGCCGCCGGCCAGCACGGTTCCCCCGACCAGCACGATCGCGGCCGCGAGACCGCGGGGGACCTTCTTGCCCGCCAGCCAGGAAACGGCCGGGGAGAACAGGCCCGCGAGCAGCAGCGCCACCGCGACCGGGACCAGCACCGAGGCCAGCTTGACGACCACGAAGCCCAGCACCGTCAGTGCGGCCGCCACCACCAGCGAACGCCAGCCGACGGCGGCCGCGACCCGGAGCCCGTAGGGAACGGCGGACAGCACCTCTGCGGAGGATTCGCTCTTCGGGCTCACCGGCCGATCGGCTGTCATGAGCGTCCGCCTTTCCACGGCTCGGTACCCGCCCCGGCAAGGACGTGACCGGTTCCAGCGTGCCCCGGATGTCTCCGCGCCGCCGAGCGGGCGAACGGGCGAACACCCCGTGTGCTTAGACTGAGGTCTAGCAAAGGGGCCCACGTGCACCAGCTCACCCTCGGCGTCGTCGCGCATTCGCGGAAAGCGGGCGAACGCCGGCTGCCGATCCACCCGCGCCACGTCGACCGCATCGACGCCGGCCTCCGTGGCCGCATCCACCTCGAACACGGCTACGGCGAAGCTTTCGGCGTCCCCGACGCACAACTGGCCGGCGCCGTCGCCGGGCTGCGCACGCGGGAACAGCTCATCGCCGAGTGCGACATCATCCTGCTGGCCAAGCCGCTCCCGCGGGACGTCGCGGAACTGCGGCCGGGCCAGGTGCTGTGGGGCTGGCCGCACTGCGTCCAGGACCGCGAACTCACCCAGACGGCCATCGACAACCGGCTGACGCTGATCGCCTTCGAAGCGATGAACCACTGGAACCGCGACGGCTCGTTCGGCCTGCACGTCTTCCACAAGAACAACGAACTGGCCGGCTACTCCTCGGTGCTGCACGCCCTGCAGGTGATCGGCTCGACCGGCGACTACGGCCGGCGGCTGCGGGCGGCGGTGATCGGCTTCGGGGCAACCGCGCGGGGAGCGGTGACCGCGCTCAACGCGCACGGCGTGCACGACGTGCACGTGCTCACCGGCCGCGACGTCCCGGCGGTCGCTTCGCCGATCCACTCCGCGACGATGGTGCAGTTCGAGCACGACGTGAACAACCCCGGCGACCCGCGCCGCAGCCACGCCCTCACCGACCGCGGCCGGGTGCCGCTGGCAGGGTTCCTCGCGGAGCACGACATCGTCGTCAACTGCGTCCTGCAGGACACCGCCGCGCCGTTGACCTTCCTCCTCGAGGACGACCTCGCCGCGTTCGCGCCCGGCAGCCTCATCGTCGACGTCTCCTGCGACGAAGGCATGGGCTTCAGCTGGGCCCGGCCCACCACGTTCGCCGAGCCGGCGTTCGTGGTCGGTGACGGCATCACGTACTACGCCGTCGACCACAGCCCGTCCTACCTGTGGAACTCGGCCACGTGGGAGAACAGCGAGGCGCTGCTCCCGTTCCTGGAGACGGTCCTCGGCGGACCGTCCGCATGGGACGGTGACGAAACCGTCCGCCGCGCCATCGAGATCCGCGACGGCGTCGTCCGGAATCCCGCCGTCCTGGCCTTCCAGCACCGGGCCGCGGAGTACCCGCACCTCGTGGCGTAGGGACCCCGGTCGAATCTTCCCCTGACCGTGTCCCACCCTTCACACACTCAGCGCAGTCGTCGTGTACGCTCGGTGTTGGCGGTAGTCGACGGTGGCCCCGGGCCCGCGATCCGAGCGCCGAACTGCTCACGGCATCGGCCCCTCCCGCTGGTCGTCCCGCTGGAAATCAGCCCCGACGCCGCACGGCACACTTCACAGCCGCCGGGAACACCCCGGCCGGCAGCGGCTCGCCGCCGCACTCCTGCAGCACGCCGCCCACCGGCGGCACCCACGAAAGGAACCCCCGATCAGTACTCCCACCCTCGACAGTGCGCTGTTCAGCCACCCCATCGCCGAGCAGCCCCGGCCCGGAGCGCTCACCGCCGCCCAGGACGACCGGTACGGCAGTCTGTTCCTCCAGCCGGTGTACAGCCCGGCACCGCCCACCGGAACCGGGGCGGCGCCCGGCCCGCAACGAAGCCGCTCGCGTGGGCCGCACACCGCGTGATCATGCCGAGCTTCCGTTCCACCCGGGTTTAGGCCGCCGTCGGCGGGCTATCCCGGATTGATCGCCCCGGACCCTGGCGGACAGTTTCGTCAGGAGAAAGAGCGATCGAGATGACACGCACACTGCAACGGCCGCCGAAGGCGGCGGAGCCGATGCTCGCGGGGGAGAAGTCCCGCACCGAAACCTTCCTGGTCAAGCTGTTCGCGGTGGTGCCGTTGCTGGCGCTGGCCGGGGCGGTGCCGTTCGCGTGGGGCTGGGGCCTCGGGTGGACCGATGTCGCCCTGACGGCCGGGTTCTACTTCCTGACCGGGCTCGGGGTGACGATCGGGTTCCACCGCTACTTCACCCACGGCGCGTTCAAGGCCGGCCGCGGCCTGCGGATCGCGCTCGCGATCACCGGCAGCATGGCCATGCAGGGCCCGGTGATCGGCTGGGTCGCCGACCACCGCCGTCACCACGCCTTCGCCGACCGCGATGGTGATCCGCACTCCCCGTGGCGCTACGGCACTTCCGCCGCCGCGCTCGCCAAAGGCTTCTGGTACGCCCACATGGGCTGGCTGTTCGACCGCGAGAAGACCAACGCGCAGCGGTTCGCCCCCGACCTGCTCGCCGACCGCGACATCGTCCGGATCGACCGCTGCTTCCCCGCGCTCACCGTCGTCACCCTGCTCAGCCCGGCACTGATCGGCGGCCTGGTGACGCTGTCCTGGTGGGGCGCGCTGACCGCGTTCTTCTGGGCCGGCCTGGTCCGGGTGGCGGTGCTGCACCACGTCACCTGGTCGGTGAACTCCCTGTGCCACCTGATCGGCGAACGGCCCTACGCGGCCCGCGACAAGTCCGCGAACTTCTGGCCGCTGGCCATCGCCTCGATGGGCGAGTCCTGGCACAACTCCCACCACGCCGACCCCACCGGCGCCCGCCACGGCGTCCGCCGCGGCCAGCTGGACATGTCCGCGCGGCTGATCTGGCTGTTCGAGAAGCTCGGCTGGGCCACCGACGTCCGCTGGCCCCGGCCCGAACAGCTGGCCCGCAAGCTCAACCCCGGCTACGCGGCGGCTTCCCGAAGGCCGGGGCGCGTACTGCGCACCGAGACACCGGCGCGGCAGCACCCCGGCGACGGGAGCCGGTCATGACCGCCGTTCGCGACGAGGTCCGCCTGCAGCTGAAAGCGGCGGCCGGCGGCGGGTACGTCGACGGAGCGTGGTGGCCGCGCTCCCGCGACGCCGGCGTCGAGTTCGCCGAGCTGATCACGGCGGTGCGCGACCAGGTGGGCCAGGTCGAGCGGATCAGCTACCCGCTGGGCGACGGCTGGGAGGTCACCCACCGCAAACTCGTGGTGGACGGCCGCCTCGTGCGACTGGAAGGGTTCCACGCCATGCCGGCGCACACCCTGTCCCTCATCGGCACCCAGCAGCGGCGCCTGACCCTGCTCGCCATCGCACCCGGCACCCCGCAGGACACCGCCACCACCGCCCTGAAGACCGCCGCGGACCCGGACAACACGGAAAGTCCCGATGACCTCCTCGCCGCGCGGAGCGGGCCACCGGCGCCCGCGAACGGGTAGCGAACGGGGCGCCGGGGTCTAGACTGGGCACCACGCCCCGGACCTCGGCGATCCTGGTTCCCCGGCACGGCCCGCGCGGCCGGTGCCCGACCCGGACGGTGAGGCGCACTATGGTGGGACGTTCGGTGGTGGCCGTTCTGATCGGTCCCGTCAGTGCCCTGGCCGCGATCGGTGCCCTGACCTTGCCGGGGGACGTCCTGTTCGGCTGGATGCTGCTGGGAGCCGGCGCGGGGATCCTCGTCGCTTTCGGCGCTTCGCGGCTCCGGCGCGGGCGGGCTCCGGCGAGCGGGCCCGATCTCCCGGTGGGCGCGGCCACGGCGCTGGCGTTCTTCACGGCGTGTCTGGTCCTCGCCGGCTTGCTCGCAACCGTGGGCGGCGCCCTGACCGCGACCGTCCTGTTCCTGCTCGCCGCCGGCGGGCTGGGGGCCGCCTACCGCCACCACCGCGTCGCGCCGCCCACCGCACCCGAGTCCCACGACGGCCCGGTCCCGCGCCCCGTGCCGCCCGTCCCGGTGGCCGACCTGGCCACCGAGGACCTGTGCGTGGCTTGGCGGCGCAGCTACTTCCTCCTGCTCCTCGCCGTCGACGACCCGGCGCGGCGGCGCGTCGTCCAGCGCCGGCAGGACTTCCTCGACGAGATCGAACGACGGGACCGGAGCGGGTTCCTCCGCTGGCTCGACAGCGGCGCCCAGGCCGGCAGCGATCCCAGCCCGTACCTGACCACGCGAAGCTGAGCGACCGGGGAGGACATCATGCGGGTCGACGATGCACTCCTGGCGTCGGCGGTGGCGGGCGACCGCATCGCGACGGGCGCGTTGCTGGGCCTGCTGCACCCGGGCGTGCTGCAGTACTGCCGTGTCCGGCTGGGGGACCGGTGGCACCGCGACAGCGACGCGGAAGACTGCGCCCAGGAGGTCCTGATCGGCGTGCTGGGCGCGCTGCCGGGCTACCGCTACGGCGCCGGCAAGTTCCTGGGCTTCGTCTACGGCGTCGCCGCGCACAAGGTCGTCGACGCGCACCGGCGCCGCGGGGCCGAGGTCAGTGTCCCGGTTCCGGAGTTCGTTCCGGAGCCCTCCGCGCAGCGGGGACCGCTTCGCCACGTCGAAGACCTCGAGCGGCGGCGGTGGCTGCACCACCTGCTCGGCCTGCTGGCGCCGCAGCAGCGCGACGTCGTGGTCCTGCGGGTCATGTTCGGCCTGTCCGCCCACGACACGGCCGCGGTGCTCGGGGTCGCCAGCCCGGGCGCGGTGCGGGTGAGCCAGCACCGGGCGCTGGCCGCGTTGCGCCGGCACATCGCCGCCGCGCCGGTGCCGTGACGGCCCGGCGCGGCCCACGGTTACGGGTAAGGTGGGTGCCCGCAGCCGCGACAGCGGTGCTGATCCGGACCTGGCTGTGTCCGAGTTGGTGTGGCGACCACGTACACCGACATGGGCGGAACTGGATGTGGAAACGCGGTGGCTGAGGTCGAAGTCTTGCGCGCGAGCGTGCTGGCCGCGCTGAGTGAGGGTGGTGCCGGCAGCGGCGTCGATGTCGTCGGCCGGGTGTGCCGGGCGTGTGTGCGCCTGCTGCCGGTGGACGGTGCGGCGGTCTCGATGATGGTCGACGCCGGGCACCGCGAAGTCGTCTACGCCAGTGACGCGGTGAGCACGGCGTTGGCCGAGTTGCAGTTTTCCCTCGGCGAGGGGCCGTGTTTCGAGGCGTACGTCTTCGGCGGGCCCGTGCTGGTGCCGGACCTGGCCGCCGGGCCGCCCCCCAGGTGGCCGGTGTTCGCGGCCGAGGCCGCGGCGCGGCCGGTGGCCGCGTTGTTCACGTTCCCGGTGCAGATCGGTGCGGTCCGGGTGGCGACCCTCGACACCTACCGGTCGACGCCGGGCTCGCTGAGCCCCGGCGAGCTGTCGACGGCCCTGCAGGTGGCCGACATCGCGGCGCTCGCCCTCTCGGGACTGCGCGCCGGAGGTGGTCTGTGGCTCGACGGGGACGGGCGGTGGATGGAGGGCGCGGGGATGCGGTACCGGGAGGTGCACCAGGCCACCGGGATGCTGATCGCGCACCTGGACCTGCCCGCGTCCGCCGCGTTGGCCCGGTTGCGGGCGTACGCGTTCGGGCACGGACGTTCCCTGCTCGAGATCGCGGCCGACATCGTGGCCGGGCGGCTGCGTTTGGACGAGGAGTTCGGTGAGGTACACCATGAAGGCAGCTGACGAACCAGGAGATGGTGGGCATGGCCGACCGTGAACGGCAGATGACCCGGGCGTTCGTCGCGCTGGCGGACACACTGGTCGACGACTACGACGTCGCCGACCTGCTGCACACGCTGGTGGTGCAGTGCGTGGAGCTGCTCGACGTGGCGGCGGCGGGGCTGACGCTGGTCGACGAGCGGGGCGGCTTGCAGGTGCTCGCCTCCTCGACCGAGCAAGCGCGGTTGCTGGAGCTGTTCCAGCTCGACATCGACGAGGGCCCGTGCATCGAGTGCTTCACCACCAGCACGCCGGTGCTGGTGGCCGACATCGCCGCGGCGGCGGAGCGGTGGCCGCGGTTCGCGGCCGAGGCGGCCAAGGACGGGTTCGCGTCGGTGCACGCGCTGCCCCTGCGGCTGCGCAAGCAGACGATCGGGGCGCTGAACCTGTTCGGGCAGAAGCCGGGGGACCTGTCGGCGGAGGACGTGGCGCTGGCGCAGGGGCTGGCGGACACGGCCACCATCGGCATCCTCCACGAACGCGCCTTCCGCCAGGGGGAGATCCTCTCCGAGCAGCTGCAGACCGCGTTGAACAGCCGGGTGATCATCGAGCAGGCCAAGGGCGTGCTCGCCATCAGCGGGCAGCTGAGCATGGACGCGGCCTTCCGGGCCCTGCGCGGCTTCGCCCGGCGGAACAACCTCCGGCTCAGCGACGTCGCCCGCGCGCTGGCCGACCGCGACCTCGCTCCCGCGGTCGTGCTGGCTCCCTCGGAGACGACCCCGTCCCCCTGACCGGGTCCGGTGCGGGCACCGGGGAGAGGTGCCGAACGGTCCGCCCGGCGGTGACCAACGGCCCTCGCGGCCCGGACGCGGTGCCGTGATGCTGGTGGAGGCCGATCGGCCTTCGACTCCGGGGAGTTCCCATGCGGTTCCGTGATCGCCGGGAAGCCGGCGAGCGGCTGGCCCTGCGGTTGCGACCGCTGCGCGGCGACCGGGCCGTGGTGCTCGGCCTGTCCGAGGGCGGGCTGGTGGTGGCCGGCGAGATCGCCGACGTCCTCGGCGCGCCCCTGGACATCCTGCTCACCGGCCGGATCGAGGCCGGGGGGCCACCGTCGACGACGCTCGGTGCCGTCGGCGAGGGCGGCTTGGTCGTCTGGGACCACGACGCCATCCGCCGCTTCGACATCGACCCGGCGGAACTCGCCCGGCTCCTCGACCAGGCGCGGGCCGGACTGGCCCGGCAAGTCGCCGTCTACCGGCGCACCGTGGCGCCGGTGGCGATCGCCGGCCGCACGGTGGTGCTCGCCGACGACGGCGCCGCCACCGGCACGACCGCGCACACGGCGATCCGCGTCCTGCGGGCCCGCCAGGTCCGCCGGATCGTGCTGGCCGTCCCGGTCGCCCAGACCGACGTCGTCGACCGGCTCGCCCGCGAGGTGGACCAGTTCACCTGCCTGCGTCCGGTGCCCTGGCTGCACGCGGTCCGCAACAGCTACCGGAAGTTCTCCGCGGTCGCCGAAACCGAGGCGCTCGAACTGCTGCACCGCGAACCCCGCCTGCCGACCGAGGTCCGCCGGTGACGTCCACGGTGGACTGACGCGTCAGCTCGGCAGGCGCACGGCGATTTCGTCGCCCAGCGCCGCGCCGTCCGCCAGCTCGAGGTCGTCGCCGCTCCAGAACCGGCCGGCGTCGTACCAGTTCGGCCGGCGGCCCCGGGGCAGCAGGCCCATGGCTTCGTAGGTCAGGGCGACGATCTCGGCGCAGTAAGCGCTTTCGAGGCCGGCCTCCCGGTCCTCCCGCTTGCGGCGGGGCAGCCGGCCGCCGAGCCAGCGCGACGCGAGGCGCGCGGTCGACGGGAACGGCGTGCCGTCCAGCCGCGCGATCGTCCGCAGGACGGCGTCCTCCGCCTCCCCGGTGACCGGGTGGTCGAGCTGGCGCAGCCAGACCTGCTGGTGGTACTTCTCCGCCCACACGAGCACCGCCCGGCGCAGGTCGTGCAGCTGGGCGCCCCGCTGGTGGGTCCCGGACCAGACGTCCGGCAGGGCCCGTCCCAGCTCCGCGTGCCACAGCAGCGGCGGCAGGTCCTCGATCACCACGGCCATGCCGACGTGGTTGACCGGGCTGTTCGTCACGACGCGGATCGTGCGGTCGGCCGCGGACCGGCCCCGGAACAGCCACAGGTCACCCGTGCGCGTCACGGCCACGGCTTCGTCGAGATCCAGCTGGTTCCCCGGCACGCCAGTAGCCTAGGCCGATGCGCTGGTGGAAGACAGTGGGACTGGCCGGGCTCGTCGGGGTTGCCGCGACCGGGGTGGTGATCGCCCGCGAGGAGCGCCGGCGGCGGGCCTACACCCCGGACGAGATCCGCGAACGGCTGCACGCGCGCCTGGATGCCTCGGCACCGGCGCCCGACGACCACGGCTGACCGGCCGTCACTCCGCGGAGCGCTGGGCCGGTAGCCCGGGGCGGAACGGGATGCCCAGTGCCGCGAAAACGCCGAGCATCTTCGCGTTTCCCGCGTCCACGTCGGCGACGAGCATCCGGACCCCTTCGTGTTCGGCCGAGACGACGAGCTGTTCGAGCAGCAGGGTCGCCACGCCGAGCGTCGGGCCGTGGCCGTCGACCACCAGCGCGACCGCCGCTTCGGCGGGGTCGGCGAGGATGTCGTAGCGGGCGAGGCCGGCCAGCCGGGAGTGCAGGAAGCACCCGACCGCGGTGTGCCCGACGCCGGAGCCGCGGGACAGCTGCGTCGAGAGCTCGGCCAGCCCGGCCACGCCGAGACCGAAGAACCGCAGGTGCCGGTCGTGTCCGGAGAGGCGGGCCCGCAGCGCGAGCACCGCGGCGGCGTCGCAGGCTTCCAGCTTGCGCACCCAGGCGACTTCGCCGTCCGGGAGCAGGGCTCGTACCGGTGGGGTGGCGGTGGTCATGGCGTGCTCCTCACGGTTCCGGTGACCCGCCGGGGTCCGCGGTGTTCTGTCCTTTTCGCACAGAACACCGCGAAGTCCGCGGGCCTCGGGGTCAGTGCTCTTCGGCCCGGGTTCCGTTGACGGCCGACTTCGGCGGCACGATCGGGGCCGTGGCGGCCGGTTCCGGCCGGGTCGCGGCGGCGCTCTCGCGGGCCAGGAAGGAACCCAGCTCGCCGATGGTGCTCATCAGCGGGGCGGGGAACACGACGGTGGTGTTCTTGTCCACGCCGATCTCCACCAGGCTCTGCAGGTTGCGCAGTTGCAGCGCGAGCGGGTGCGCCATCATCGTGTCCGACGCGTCGCCCAGTGCGGCGGCGGCGAGGGATTCGCCTTCGGCGCTGATGATCTTGGCGCGCTTCTCGCGTTCCGCTTCGGCCTGCCGGGCCATCGCCCGCTTCATCGTGTCGGGCAGCTGGATGTCCTTCAGTTCCACCAGGGTCACTTCCACGCCCCAGTCGAGCGTGGTGACGTCCAGGATCCGGCGGATGTCGACGTTGATGCTGTCGGTCTCGGACAGCGTCTCGTCCAGCGTGTGCTGCCCGACGACCTTCCGCAGCGTCGTCTGGGCGATCTGGTCGATCGCGGCGTAGACGTTCTCGATGGCGACGACCGACTTCACCGTGTCCCGCACCCGGAAGTACGCCACCGCGGACACGTCGACGCTCACGTTGTCGCGGGTGATGATGCCCTGGGACTGGATCGGCATCGTGATGATCCGCAACGGCACCCGGCGCAGGACGTCGACGACCGGGATGATCAGCCGCAACCCCGGCTCGCGCACGCCGATCACCCGGCCGAGCCGGAACAGGACACCCTGTTCGTACTGCTTGACGATCCGCACCGCGGAGGCCAGCAGGAGCAGCAGCGCGGCGGCGATGACGACGATCACGAGAACGTTCATGGTGCTCCAGACTTCGCGACTTGCGCCGGGGACGAGGCTCAGCCGGAGAGCTTCACCTGGTTGTCGACCGCGGTCACGCCGGGGGCGAACCACGCGGTCTGTTCGGCCGAACGGCGTTCGGCCGGGGTGAGGACCTGGCCGGTCAGGGTGACCTGGCCGTCGTCGATGCCGACCTCGACGTGCTGCGCGAAGCCGGGCGCGTGCCGGGCCAGTGCCGCGATGATCCGTGTCTTGGCCTCGGCGGCCGTGACGCCCGGCGACGGCCGCAGGGTGATCAGGTTCCGCACCCCGCTGACGCCGGGGAGCGCGGCCACCGCGCGGCGGGCGGCTTCCCGCTGGTGGTGCCAGTCCACCGTGCCGCGCAGGGTGACCACCTGGTCGCGCACGTCGACCTGCACCGAGTCCTTCGGCACGACGACCGTGTGGCGGTCGAACACGATCATGGCTTCCCGGGCGAGATCCGCGTCTTCGGGAGCGTCGCGGCCGTGCCGGACGACGATCCGGTCGACGGTCGTGGTCACGCCGTGGACCCGGGTGGCGGCGTGCAGCGCCTCTTCCTTCTCGGGGTAGGTGCCGACGTGTCCGGACAACGTCGCGATACCGCCGGCGACGGTGACGCCGATTCCTTCGGCGTTGACACTGGCGGTCCAGGCGAGCTCGTCGGTGACGGCGGTCTTGAGGTGGTGATCAGGCCGGTGCTGGATCTGTGTCATTCCTCCACGGTGGTCCGCCCGCGCCGCGCGGCCTAGTGCCGCCGGACCTCTCTTCCGGGGTCGTTCGGCGCGGGCGGGCGTAGCCTGGGGCAGTGGATGACAGCCTGCCGCACGACCTGCCCGTCATCACGGTCTTCCTGGTCGACGACCACGAACTCGTGCGGCGCGGCGTCGCCGAACTCGTCGACGACGAACCCGACCTGACCGTCGTCGGCCAGGCTTCCTCGGTCGCCGAGGCCCTGGCCAGGATTCCCGCGCTGCGCCCGGACGTGGCGGTGCTCGACGTCCGGCTGCCCGACGGGAACGGCGTGGAGCTGTGCCGCGACCTGCGCGTGGCGCTGCCCGGCCTGCGGTGCCTGATGCTGACCTCCTTCACCGACGAAGATTCCATGGTCGAAGCGGTCTTGGCCGGCGCCGAGGGGTACGTCATCAAGGACGTGAAGGGGCTGCAGCTGGTCGACGCCATCCGCCGGGTGGGGTCCGGCGAGACCCTGCTGGACGCCCGGGCGGTCGCCGCGCTCGTGGCCGAGCTGCGGGCGAAGACCGGGAAACCGGGCCCGCTGGCGGGGTTGAGCGAGCAGGAGCTCGTCCTGCTGGACCTGCTCGGGGAAAGCCTGACGAACCGGCAGATCGCCGAGCGGATGTTCCTGGCGGAGAAGACCGTCAAGAACTACGTGTCCCGCCTGCTGGCGAAGCTCGGCCTGGAACGGCGGTCCCAGGCGGCGGTGCTGGTCACCGGGATCCACGACGCGGAGCGCCGTCCGGGCGGCTAGCGGCGAACGGGTGCTCGTCGCTGATGACGACGTCCTCGAGCGGGGTCCGCGCCGACGACGGCACCGCGGTGCCGTGACCGAGGCGCAGCATGATCTGGGGCCAGAGCCCGCCGCCGAGCAGCTGCCGCAGTTCCCGCCGGGTCGCGGGCAGCGCCATCGCCTGCGAGGAGAGCGCCGCCGAGATCCCGGCGGCGGCGGCCGTCAGCAGCACCCGCTGCATGGCCTGGCCGGCCTGGAGCCGGCCGAGGGCGGTGTCGTGCAGCGAGCCGATGACCACGACCAGCCGGTCGGGTTCGACGTCGAGGTCGTTCCCCCCACCGGATCCCGGCGTCGCCGGCGGGACTTCCGTGCGGCGCATGATCTCCCGCAGCTGCGGCACCTGCTCGGCGGTGATGGTGGCCAGCCAGGCGCGTTCCACTTCGGCCGCGCGCCGGAGCTGCCGCTGCACCGCCTCGGAGACGACGGCGGCGGTGAACGGACGCCGGTTGCTCTGCCGGCCGGCGATCGCCGCCACGAGTTCCCCGTCGTGCGGGGCGATCGTCTCGTACCCGTGCGGCTGCACGACGGCGAGCAGTTCGGGCCGCCCCGCCGTGGGGAACAGCCGGACGTCGGCGTGGCTGCCCTGCGCCTTGATCGCCAGCCGGAGGTTCAGCAGGGCCGCGCCGCAGTCCAGCATGCGTTCCCGTTGCTCGCTGTCGGTGCCGCTGGTGAGCGGATCCGCGTACAGCTCGACCGAATCCGGGGTGCACTGGAACCGCCACGGCCGGGCGGACCGCAGCGGCGGGGGAGCCGTGGCGGCGAGGAGCACGGCCTGCACCTGGCTTGCGTTGAGGTGGCCGACAGGCATGACACCGGTCTTCATGGACGGCTCCGAACTCCTGGACTACGGGATGCGCTTCCACCGTCCGCCCGGGCCGCGGGCGCCGCCCAGTGCCGAACGGCCTCTGCCGCACGGCGAAGGTCGTCGGTTGCGGACCCGGAACGGCCGGATCCCGCCCGGGGCCGGACCGCTGTGCCACAGTGGTGACATGCCCGGGGAAACGACGTCGGGCCGGGACCGGATGGACGCGCTGCCGGCAGCCGTCCTCGCCTTCTCCGCCGGTCTGGAGCTCGAGACGACGCTGCACCGGATCGTCACCGCCGCGGCCGGCCTGGTCGACGCCCGGTACGGCGCGCTGGCCCTGCTCGACGAGGACGGCCGGACGACCGCGTTCGCCGTGACCGGCGTCGACGACGCCACGCGGGAGCGGATCGGTTCGCCACCGGACGGCCACGGGCTGCTCGGCGCGCTGGTGACCGGCCGGGCTCCGGTGCGCCTCGCCCACCTGGGGACCGGTGAGTTCCCGCCGGGCCACCCGCCGATGGAGGCGTTCCTCGGCGTTCCGCTGCTGGTGCGGGGCGAAGTCCTCGGCCGGCTGTACCTCAGCGGCGAGCAGCCGTTCACCGCCGACGACGAACGGGCGACCGTGGCGCTGGCGGCGGCGGCCGGGATCGCCGTCGACAACGCACGGCTCTACGAGGAGAGCCGGAGCAGGCAGCGATGGCTGGAAGCCACCGGGGAGATCTCCGCCGAGCTCTTGAGCGGCACGGACGTCCGTGAGGTGCTGCACCTGATCGCGACCCGGGCCGCCGAGCTCACCGGCGCCGACGACGCGCTCATCGCGTGGCCCGAGTCGCCCGGCGGGGCACTGGTCGTCAACGTGTGTGCCGGCCCCGACGCCGGGGTGCTGGCCGGTCGCCGGATCCCGCTCGACGGGTCGACCGCGGGCGCGGTCCTGCGCGACCACGTGCCGCGCAACGTGCCGGGCCTGGCGTTCGACCTGGCCGAGGGCCTCGGCGTCGACCTCGGGCCGGCGCTGGTGGTGCGGTTGCGGTCCGGCTCGCGCGCCGGCGCGGCGGTGCTGCTGGCGATCCGCGGCCGCGGGGCGGCGCGGTTCGACGAGCACGAGCTGCAGCTCGTGTCCGCTTTCGCCGACCAGGCCGCGCTGGCGCTGCGGGACGCCGAAAGCCAGGCCGCCCGCCGGGAGCTGGACGTCGTGGTGGACCGCGACCGGATCGCCCGCGACCTGCACGACCACGTCATCCAGCGGCTGTTCGCGGTGGGCCTGGGGATCGAGGGCACCCGCCGCCGGTCCGACTCGCCCGCGGTCACCGGCCGGCTCACCCAGCACATCGACCAGCTCCAGGAGGTCATCGAGGAGATCCGCAGCGCGATCTTCGCCCTGCACGCGCAGCCGGGAGCGGCGCGGGGCCTGCGGGCGCGCCTGCAGAACGCGATCGCCGAGACGACCGCCGACTCCGCGATCCGCACGACGGTGCGGCTGTCGGGAGCGTTCGACCGGGTGCCCGCCGGTCTGGCCGAGCACGCCGAGGCCGTCGTCCGCGAGGCGGTCACCAACGTCCTGCGGCACGCGAGGGCGGCCGAACTGGCGGTCACCGTCTCCCTGGACGACGACCTGGTCGTCGAGGTGTCGGACACGGGGATCGGGATGCCGGGAGCCGTGGCCCGCAGCGGCCTCCGCAACCTCGGGCAGCGCGCCGCGGAAGCGGGCGGATCGTTGCGGCTCGACCGCCCGGCCGGCGGCGGGACCTGTCTGGTGTGGACGGTCCCGGTGCCCTGACACCGGTGGCCCTCGGCCGGGGACCGCCGTGGGCGTACCGCTGCACCACCCGGGCCCGTTCAGCCGTCCGGTTCGACGACGTCGAGCCGGTAGCCGGGCACGAGCCGCGCGTGACCGGGGCTGAACTCGACCCAGACCGAGCCGGGACGCAGGTCGGGCGCGCGGTCGACCACGACGCCGGTTCCGCCGGTGAACCGGCCGCTGTGGGCGCGCACCCGCAACCCGGTGGGGAACCCGCCCGCTCGGGCGGGGCCGGGGTTCCGATCCTGGTGGACGATGCTCATGTCGGCCCCTCTCCTGCGGGAGATGCCAGACGCATCTGCCGGCACCTCCCAGGATTCCGCCCGCCGGGAGGCCGGGAGCAGAGGCGGAAGCCCGGTCCGCGGGTGCCGTTCTTCCCGTCCGGCCGGGCATTTGTTCCCACGAACGCTGCGGGCTGGTCCGGTGGCGCCCGCGGCCGGTCAGCCCAGGCCGGGAAGGCGGCGAACGGCGAGCGCGGTGACCGCCGACGTGGTGGCCGCCATCAGGAAGCCGCCGAGGACGCCGATGGCGATGGTGGTGGGGAGGCTCTGCCCGGGCTGCCACAGCGGCATGGTCACACCCAGGAAGACCGCGAGGCCGAGCAGCCACGCGCCGGCCGTGGTGGCGATCCAGCGCGCCGAGCGGGAAATGTGGCGCCGCAGGACCAGCCACTGGGCGAAGCCGATCGAGCACAGCAGGGCCAGGCCGAGGATCGTCGCGACCGGCCAGCGGAGCAGCGGCGGCCAGCTGCTCAGCCGGTCGGCCCACGTGCTCGGCGTGAGCCCGACGAGGTAGGCGAACGACGCCGCTGCCGCTGTGGCCGTGATCCAGTGGCGGGTGTTCACCGCGGGGACGGCGCGCCGGAGGACGAGTGCCTGGCCCGCGCCCAGCATGGCTCCTTCGACCGCGCCGGCGACCAGGAGCACGGGGAGAGCGACCGCGGAGTCCACGGTGAGCGCGCCGGCCACCGCGGGGACGATGAACCCGAGGAATTCGGCCGGTGTGACGGTCACGAACCAGGCGAGGGCGAGCCGGCGGCCTCGGAGTGGCCGGTTCACAGCCAGTCCCGTCGTTTGAACAGGACGTACAGGGTCGTCGAGATGACCAGGATGGCGAGCGTGGACACCCACACCCCGGACGCTTGGGCGAAGCCGGGGTAGGGGATGTTCTGGCCGTAGAAGCCGGTGATCGCGGTGGGTACCGCGATGATGGCGGCCCAGCTGGTCACCTTTTTCATGATCGTGTTTAGCCGGTTGCCCTGGATGCTCAGCTGGGTTTCGCGGATCGTCGCGAGGAGGTCGCGTAGGGATTCGGTCCATTCCGTGACGCGCAGGACGTGGTCGTGGACGTCCTGGAAGTAGGGCAGGAGGGTGTCGTCGACGGAACGGACTTCCCGGCGCATCAAGGAACCGACGATTTCCCGCATCGGCAGGGCCAGGTGCCGCAGCCGGCTGAGACTCTTGCGCAGCCGCAGGGAGCGGCGCTGCAGGTCTGTGGCGTCGGTTTGGTCGGCGAAGACGAGGTCCTCGAGTTCTTCGACCTGTTCGTCGAGGGCTTGGAGCGCGTCGAAGTGCCCGTCGACGAGCAGGTCGAGCAGGCCGTGCAGCAGGAAGGCGGCGCCGCTCTTGGCCAGTTCGGGGGTGCTGTCCCAGCGTTCGGTGAGGGCGTCGATGTCCGCGGTGTTGTTGTGGTGCAGGGTGACCAGCACGCGGTCGGTGACGAACGCGTCGAGTTCGGAAGCGGTGAGCACGCCGTCGCCGGGGTCGAGCCGGACGGCGTAGGCGGCGAGGAACGAGTGGTGGTCGTAGTGGACGAGCTTCGGCCGTTGGTGGTCGTCGTCGAGGACCGACGCGACGGCGAGGGGGTGTAGCCCGAGTTCGGTGGTGAGCGTGGCCAGGTCCGCTGCGGTGGGGGCGTCGAGGTCCAGCCAGAGCGTCACGGCCGGGTCGGTGAGGTGCCGGGTCGCTTCGGCGACGGACAGGTTTTCCCGTTCCAGGACACCGCTGCGGTACAGGCGGCTTCGGCTCGCGGACATCAGTGGTCGGCCGCGGTGGCCAGGCTGGCGCGGCAGGCGCGGACGAGCTGGCGGGTTGCGCGGGTGGCGGGGGTCTCGCCGCAGGAGGGGCAGTGCACCTTGACGAAGCCGGCCGGGTGCAGTGCCAGGCGGGTGGACGCGGCCGTCGCCGGGCCGCATCCGCGGGAGGAGTGCTGGCTTTCCATGACCTGCCTCGCTTTCGTCCGGACCCAGGCTCCACCGTGGCGGGCCGGGCGACGAGTGCCGGACCGTCCCCGTTCGCGGGGCCTCCAGGCCCCGGATCCGGAGGGGCCAAAGCCCGTGGCCGTGGGGACTTTCGGCCCCCTCATGCGCCGCGGACGGGCAGGCCACGCTGGGGAGCGGGGCCTGGCCGGTGGCGCCCGGCAGCAGTCCGGGACGCATCGACGAGCGCCCGCGTGGCTGCCGGGAGCTGTCGAAAGTCCCCGGACGCGGGGACGTACGACCGCATCCGCCGGGCGTCGGCGCGTCCTACCGTCGGTTCGGAAGCCCCGGAACCCGGAGGAAACACGTCATGAGCGCAACCGGAAACCCGCCGATCGTCGTTGCCGTGGACGGTTCGGAGACCGCCGCTGCGGCCGCGTGGTGGGCGGCCGGGGAAGCAGCCCGCCGGCACGCGTCCCTGCTCGTCTACACCGCCTATGGTTACGAGGACGCCGCGTTCGGCGGCAGGATCTACCCGCCGTCGGACTGGCTCGCCGTCAAGGAGGCCGAAGCGGACCAGGTGCTGCGGCAGACCCGGGCCACGCTCGAGGCCGCCGTGCCGGGGCTGGCGGTCGCGACCGAGGCGAGTGACCGCGGCCCGGTTCCCGGCCTGCTCGAAGTCTCGGAGCGAGCCCGGATCCTCGTCACCGGCGAGCCGGTCGGGGTGCTCGCGGGCCTGTTCAGCGGCTCGCCCGACGTCGACCTCGCCGCACGGGCGCACTGCCCGGTGGTGGTCGTCCGCGGTGCGGAGAAGCCCGGCGGCCCGGTGGTCGTGGGTACCGACGGCAGCCCCCTGAGCGAAGCGGCGATCGCCTGGGCCTTCGAGGAGGCTTCGATCCGCAACGCCCCGCTCGTCGCCCTGTACACCTGGCACGACGGCGACACGGCCGGCCTGTTCAGCGACGGCAACGTCGCCTTCCAGGGTGAGTCCCTCCAGGACTCGGGCCGCCGCCTGCTCGCGCAGCGGCTGGCGGGCTGGCAGGAGAAGTACCCGGACGTCCAGGTCGAGCGCCGCGTCGAGCACGACAAGCCCCGCGCCCGCCTGCTCGAGGTGAGCCGGGACGCGCAGCTGGTCGTCGTCGGCAGCCGGGGCCGAGGGGGCTTCACCGGCCTGGTGCTCGGCTCCACGAGCCAGGCCCTCCTGCACCACGCGGCCTGCCCGGTCATGGTCGTCCGTACCGAGAAAGAGGTCTGAAGATGAACGCCGGAATGGTGTCCGCGGTGATGACCGCCGACCCGATCACCGTTTCCCCGCAGACGCCGTTCAAGGACATCGCCCAGCTGCTCACCGGCAACGGGATCAGCGCGGTCGGCGTGGTCGACAAGACCGGTGCGCTGGTCGGGGTCGTGTCCGAGGCGGACCTGCTCCCGCACCTGTGGGAGGAGCGCAAGCCCCGGTGGCGCGACCGCAGGCTGGCCCGCAAGGCCACGGCGTGCGTCGCGAAGGACCTGATGACGAGCCCTGCCGTGACGATCGACGCCGAGGCGACGCTCGCCGCGGCCGCCGCGCGGTTCGCGCACAGCGGCGTACGCCGGTTGTTCGTGCTCCGCAACGGGAAGCCGGTGGGTGTGGTGTCGCGCCGGGACCTGGTCGCGGTCTTCACCCGCGGCGACAGCGACCTCGAACGCGAGGTCACTGAACGGGTGCTGCGGGACCAGCTCGACCTCGGGCCGGACCGGGTCCGCATCGAGGTGCGGGCCGGGATCGTCACGGTTGTCGGGCGGGTGGAGCGCCGCAGCGACATCGACCCGGTGACCCGCCTGATCGAGGAGCTGTCCGGCGTGGTCGAGGTCCGCAACCGCCTGGACTACGTCTGGAACGACGTGGCTTGAGCACTTCCCGGAGAAGGCCTCCGTCCCCAGTGGACGGAGGCCTTCTCCGCGTTGTGTGTGGCGGAAGAGGCGCGAAAGGACCAAAGACCCCAGCGGCGCCGACGTCCGGCCGCAGACGGGGCGGGTGTCTGCTTCGTAGCGTCGGGGTATGGCCCACAAGAACAAGGCGCGGATGCCGCGGCCGGTCTACGAGCGGGAGCTGCTGCGGCTGCAGGCCGAGCTGGTGAAGCTCCAGGAATGGGTGCGTCACGAGGGGGCGCGGCTGGTCGTGGTGTTCGAGGGCCGGGACGCGGCCGGCAAGGGGAGCACGATCAAGCGGGTCACCGAGCACCTGAACCCGCGGGTGGTGCGGATCGCGGCGTTGCCGGGCCCGACCGAGCGCGAGCGGACGCAGTGGTACTTCCAGCGCTACATCGAGCACCTGCCCGCGGCGGGGGAGATCGTGCTGTTCGACCGCAGCTGGTACAACCGCGCCGGTGTGGAGCGGGTGATGGGGTTCTGCACGCCCGAGGAGCACCGCCGGTTCCGCGCCCGGATCGACGACCCGATGCGCCGGTGGAAGCTCTCGACGATCGACCTGCAGTCGGTGACGCACTGGGAGGACTACTCGCGGGCGAAGGACGAGATGTTCGTGCACACCGACACCACCGAATCGCCTTGGCACGTGGTCGAAAGCGAGGAGAAGCGGCGCGGGCGGCTGAACATGATCGCGCACCTGCTCTCGAGCGTGCCGTACTGCGAAGTGTCCCGCCAGGCGGTCTCGCTGCCGCCGCGCCCCGAGCCGACCGGCTACTTCCGGCCCGACCGGCGACTGCAGGCCTACGTTCCCGACCACGCGGCGACCCTGGTGCCGCGCTGAACCCGAGGAGGAAAACCATGGACCAAGCTGGCGCCGTACCTGTACGCGGTCGAGCACCACGCGATCAAGGAGAACGAGCAGGACACCGTCCCGGCCCGGCGCCGCCGACGGATTAGGTCCCCGGGGAAAGGGACTTCGGCCTCTGACCGGTGAGGACGCCGGGGCGCCATGCTGGCCGCACGACGTCAGGAGGACCCGATGAGCGCGACCGCGACCCGGCCGGTGGTCGCCGGGGTGGATGCCTCGGCGGCCGCGTTCGCCGCGATCCGCTGGGCCGCCCGGGAAGCGGCGTACCGCGACACGACGCTGCGGTTGCTGCACGCCTGCGTCTTCGAGGCGGCGCCGCCCCGGGGGCACGACGAGCCGGATCTGCTGCTCGAACACGTCCACCGTGCGCTCCGCCGCGGCACCGAGATCGCCCGCGAAGCGGCTCCGGGCATCCAGGTCGAGGCCCGGATCCGGCTCGGGCTCGCGACGGACCTCCTGCCGGCCGAGTCGGCCGGCGCGGGCCTGCTCGTCCTGGGCTCCCACGGCCTGGGTGGTCTGCGCGGCGCCCTGATCGGCTCGGTGGCCCTCCGGGTCGCCGCCGCAGCCGCGTGCCCCGTGGTGGTCGTGCGGGGGTACTCCCGGCCGGGTGGTCCCGTGGTCGTCGGGCTGGATGCGACCGAGTCGAGCGAGCACGCGCTGCAGTTCGCGCTCGACGAGGCGGCGGCGCACCGCGCGCCCGTGCTCGTCGTGCACGCCTATCCGGACGGCACCGACGCCACCGAGCAGCGAGGCCTGGCAGCGCGGGTGGCGACCTGGGCGCGCAAGTACCCGGCACTGGAGATCACCGCGCGGGCCGTGCGGGACCGAGTCCCGTCGCGTGCCCTGCTGCAGGCCGCTGCCGACGCCCGGATGGTCGTCGTCGGCACCCGTGGCCGCGGTCCGGTCGCCGGCGGGGTACTGCGTGCGACCGGGAACGCCCTGCTCGCGCACGCGGTCTGCCCGGTCGCGGTCGTGCACTGAACCGAAGTGAGGAACCGCCGTGAAGGCTCGCGACCTCCTGGCGCGGCCGGCTCACCGAACCCCGGTCCGCGCAGCCGTCGTGCTGCTTACCGAACCCGCGTGTGGTGACTTTCGGCGAGTTCCGCGGGGCCGTTGGCCCCTAAGCCGGACGGCCCGGCCGCGCGAGGGTTGGAGCATGAGAAACCTCGTCGAACCGGCGTCGCTGCACCTCTCGGAACGCGCCACGGTCGCGGCCCTGCGGGGCACGGTGGCGGAGACCGCCGGGAGCACCTCATGACCGAGTACCCCGTCCGGGTCGAGGCGACCCTGGACGAACCGCTGTCCCGCGGGCTGTGGCTGGTGAAGTGGCTGCTGGCCGTTCCGCACTACGTCGTGTTGGCGTTCCTGTGGTTCGCCTACCCGTTCGTCACCATCGCGGCGTTCTTCGCGATCCTGGTCACCGGCCGGTACCCGCGGCCGTTGTTCGAGTTCACCTCCGGCGTGCTGCGCTGGAGCTGGCGGGTGCAGTACTACTCCTACGCCGCGCTGGGCACCGACCGGTACCCGCCGTTCACGTTCGCCGACGTCCCGGACTACCCGGCCCGGCTGGAAATCGCCTACCCCGAACGGCTTTCGCGCGGGCTGGTGCTGGTGAAGTGGTGGCTGCTGGCCATCCCGCACCTCGTGATCGTCGGCCTGTTCGCCGGCGGCGGCAGCTGGCTGGCCTTCCGCTCAGGTGAGGACGACGGCTTCGACTGGGCCGCCGGCGGGCTTGTCGGCGTGCTGGTCCTGGTCGCCGGTGTGGTGCTGTTGTGCACCGGCCGCTACCCGCGGCCGATCTTCGACTTCGTCCTCGGCATGGACCGCTGGGTGCTGCGCGTGGCCGCCTACGTGTCGCTGATGACCGACGAGTACCCGCCCTTCCGGCTCGACATGGGTGGCGCCGAGGCCGGCCACGAGCCGCCGCACCCGCAGCCGCACCCGGTCCGGCCGGGAAGCTGGACGGCCGGGCGGATCGCCGCCGTGGTGTCCGGGGCCGTGCTCGTGCTCGGCTCGATGGGCCTGCTGACCGGCGGCGGCACGCTGCTGTGGGCCGACCGCACCCAGCGCGACGCCGACGGCTACCTCACCGCGTCCACCACGTTCGTCTCGAGCGGTTACGCGGTCACGACCGATCCGGTGCAGCTGCCCGGCGCGCCGGACGCCGTGGCGGCCATCGGCGACGTCCGGATCCGCGCCATCGCCGACGACGGCCACCCGGTCTTCGTGGGCATCGGCCGCTCCGCCGACGTCGCCGGCTACCTGGCCACGACCGAGTACACGACGGTGGCCGGCGACCGCGCGAGCGACCGGCTGCACCCCGGCGGCGCGCCGATCACCCCGCCCGGTGACGCCCGGGTGTGGACCGCGACCGCGTCCGGTCCGGGCACGCAGAGCGTCTCCTGGCCGGCCGGTGCCGGGCAATGGACCGCCGTCGTGCTGAACACCGACGGCTCGCGCGGGATCTCCGTGCGCGCCGAAGCCGGGGCGAGGGCACCCGGGCTCGGCTGGATCGCCGCCGCCCTGCTGCTCGCCGGTGCCGTGGTGCTGGCCGCCGGTGCCCTCCTGATCGGGATCGCCGTCCACCGCGCCTCGCGGCGGCCGGGCACTCCCACCACCCCCGAGCCGTCCACTGTGGACATCTGAGGAAGGAACCACCATGCACGCACCGCCGGGCGACTGGCTCGTCATCAAGGGGCCGCGGGTCGACGCACCCGAACAGCGGGGCCGGATCCTGGAGGTCCGCTCGGCCGACCTCGACCGGGTCCGGCAGCTCATCCACGAGGAGGACGGCCATGTCCGGCTTCGCTGACGGCGCGGTCGTCGCCGGGATCGACGGCTCGAGCTCCGCGGTGCACGCCGCCGTGTGGGCCGGTGCCGAATCCCTCCGCCGCGGGCGCCCGCTGCGGCTGGTCCAGGTCTACA
>NZ_MUMI01000528.1 GCF_002155975.1 Amycolatopsis kentuckyensis | reverse complement strand
GCCGAGGGCGCCCTCGGCGCCGCCACGCTCACCCAGCTGGGCGGCCAGGCCGGCGCCGTCGTCACCTTCTGGCCCGACGCCGCGGCGGCGGGCGAGGCCGCGGCCCGGCGCCCCGCCGGGACCACCTGGCTCGACACCGGCGTCTACCGGGTCGTCGACGTGCACTCGGCGTCGGACGCGGCCGCCTACGCCCAGCTCACCTGGTTCGACGGACCGCGCAGCGCCGACCAGTCGGCCGCCGAGCAGCGCGCGGGCCGCGACCGCATCTGGCCCGCCGTCCGGGAGATCGAGGGTGTCGGCACCTCCTACGCCCTGATCGCCGAGGACCGGTCCCTGGTCGTCGTGGGGTTCACCGCGTCGCTGGCGACGGTCGAAGCCGTCCAGGAAGCGATCATGGCCACCGAGCTGCTGCCCGGCGAGGACCCCGCGCTGCTGCCGGGCGCGGACCGGGTCGACCTGCACCGCGTGCTGCACGCGGCCCTGCCGGCCCCGGCGGGTGCGCGATGAGCCCGCACACCGCCCCCGCGCTGCGCGCCGGGACGTGGACCGTCCGCAGTGGACGGACGACGGCGGCCTTCGAGGTCCGCAACTTCGGCTTCAACCGGGTGCGCGGCACGATCCCGGTCCGCACCGGCACCGTCGAGGTGCGCGACGGCGCGGTGACGGCCGTCCGCGCGGAGCTGGACCTCGGCGCGCTCGACACGCAGAACGAGCGCCGCGACGCCGACCTGCGCAAGCCGAACCTGCTCGACAGCGCCGCCCGGCCGGACCTGACCTTCACCGCCACCGGTGCCCGCAGGCGGGACGGGGGCTGGGAAGTGACCGGCGAGCTGCGGCTGCGCGGGACGTCGTGCCCGCTGACGCTGACCGTCGAGCCGGTCACCGGCACCCGCGTCCGCGCCACCGGGACGCTGGACCGGGCGCCGCTCGGCATGCGGGTGCCGCGCGCGGTGATCGGCCGGTACGTCCGGATCGACGTCGAGGCGGAACTCGAGCCGCCTAGCTGAGGTCCTTGGGGAGCAGGGTGGTCGCCGCGTCCGGCGCGGCGACCACCTTGGGCCGCCGGTCGCGGAAGATCCAGCCGCCGACGATGCCGCCGACGAACCCGAACAGGTGCCCCTGCCAGCTGACCCGCTCGTCGGTCGGCAGCAGGGAGACGAACGTGTAGGCGAAGCACAACGCCATCACGAGCCCGATCACGATGTCGATCGGGTGCCGGTCGAACAGCCCGCGCACGATGATGTAACCGAAGTAGCCGAAGACCAGGCCGCTGGCGCCGACGGTGACCGAGTTCGACGGCGAGGTGAACCAGACGCCGAGGCCGCTCGCCACGACGATCAGGGCGCTCACGCCGAGCCACTTCTTCACCCCGCGGTAGGCGGCGAGGAAGCCGAAGACGAACAGCGGTCCCGAGTTGGCCTCGATGTGCATCCAGCTGCCGTGCACGAACGGCGCGCTGAAGATCTCCGGCAGCGAGGTGGGGTCGCGCGGCTCGATGCCGAGCTCCTGGTTCAGGCCGTACCCGCCGACGGCGTTGACGATCTGCATGAGCCACATCGCCGCCAGCAGGCCGACCATCACCCACAGGGCCTTCTTGGCCTCGGCGATCATCAGCTCGGCGGTGCTGCGGTCCGGTTCCTCGCTCATTCGGTTCCCCCCTGCTCGGTTCGCGCGCGCCCGAGGATAGCCGCCGCGGGCCCCGGCGGCGGCGTTCCGGACCCAGCCGTGACCTGGCAGGGTGGGGACATGACGTCACACCGGCCGGAGATGGTCTTCCGGGGCCGTCGCATGCCCGGCGACCGTGCCCTGGTCATGGCCATCGTCAACCGCACCCCCGACTCGTTCTACGACAAGGGCGCGACCTTCGCCGACCCGGCGGCCCTGGACGCGGTGGACCGCGCGGTCGCCGCGGGCGCCGACATCGTGGACATCGGCGGGGTGAAGGCGGGCGAAGGCCCCGAGGTCGACGTCGACGAGGAGAGCCGGCGGGTGGTGCCGTTCGTCGCCGAGGTCCGCCGCCGCCACCCGGACCTGGTGATCAGCGTCGACACCTGGCGCCACGAGGTCGGCCGCCAGGTCTGCGAAGCGGGCGCGGACCTGCTCAACGACACGTGGGCGGGCGCCGACCCGAAGCTGGTCGAAGTCGCGGCGGAGTTCGGCGCCGGGTACGTGTGCTCGCATGTCGGAGGCATGCCGGTGCGCACGGACCCGTACCCGGAGCCAACCCCGGAGCGCCCCTTTTGGCCCCGGTACGACGACGTCGTGGCGGACGTGGTCGCAGAGCTGACGGCGGCGGCCGAGAGGACGATCGCGGCCGGCGTCCCCCGCGGCGGCATCCTGGTCGACCCGACGTTCGACTTCGGCAAGAGCACCCGCCACGGCCTGGAGCTGCTCCGCCACTTCGACCGCCTGGTGGCAACGGGCTGGCCGGTCCTGGTGGCGCTGTCGAACAAGGACCTCATCGGCGAAACCCTGAACGTGGAAGCCCACGAACGCCTATCAGGCACCCTGGCAGCAACGGCAATAGCGGCCCACGCGGGCGCGGCGGTCTTCCGCGCCCACAACGTCAGGGAGACCAGGGAGGCAGTGGAGGCGGTAGCAAGCTTCGCAACCCCGAACCAAACAAAGGAGCGGGGTGGTCATCCC
>NZ_MUMI01000527.1 GCF_002155975.1 Amycolatopsis kentuckyensis | reverse complement strand
GTGTTCGCCGTACGCCGGTTCCGGGGAGGAATCCAGGATTACGGCGAACACTTCGACGTCGAAGTTCGCGGCCGCGAACTCGCCTTCCTCGAGGAAGTCCGAAAGCGTTCCGGCACAGGCGCGATTCGTGGGGAGAGCCAGGCAGATCCGGCGCATTCCCCCAGGCTACCGACGGGGCCGGGTACGTCAAACCACCGTCAACCGCCGAAAATCCGCAGTTGCCCGCCCGTGTTCCGCCGAGGCGACAGCGGGGCCGTGATCCGGCCAAGATGACCGTATCCACGCGAAGTCTTTTCATCGCCGAGCCACCGCTGGGAAAAGGAACGGGTAATGACCGATTCGGGGAAGAAGTCGGCCTCTTGGCTTGTTCGCGCCCAGAAGAGCGTCAGCTACGAGGTGCGGTTCTGTGAGGATGTCTTCCGCTCCGACCGCACGGACCTGCTGGAAAAGGGGGGCGATGAGGGCAGGCCGCGGCGGTTCGTCGTCATCGACGCGAACGTCGACCGCCACCACGGCGACCGAATCCGCGCCTATTTCGAGCACCACGGCGTGGAGTACGCGATGCTGGCGGTGTCCGTGGACGAGACGGTCAAGGACTTCGAGACGGCCGCGCGGATCGTGGAAGCACTCGACCGGTTCGGGATCGCCCGGCGCCGGGAGCCCATCATCGTCATCGGCGGCGGCGTCCTGACCGACATCGCCGGCCTCGCCGCGAGCCTCTACCGGCGCGGCACCCCGTTCCTGCGGGTGCCGACCACGCTGATCGGGCTGGTCGACGCGGGCGTCGGCGTCAAGACGGGCGTGAACTTCAACGGGCACAAGAACCGGCTGGGCACCTACGCCCACGCGGAGCTGACGCTGCTCGACCGGACCTTCCTGGCCACCCTGGACCGGCGGCAGATCAGCAACGGGCTCGCGGAAATCCTCAAGATCGCGCTGATCAAGGACTTCGCGTTGTTCGAGCTGCTGGAGGAACACGGCGCGCGCCTGCTCGCGGAGAAGTTCCAGGGCCACAGCCCGGAAAGCGACCGGGCCGCGGTGGCCGTGCTGCACGCCGCCACGCACGGGATGCTCGAGGAGCTCGAACCGAACCTGTGGGAAGCCGAGCTGGAACGGTGCGTCGACTACGGACACACGTTCAGCCCGGCGATCGAGATGCGGGCCCTGCCCGCGCTGCTGCACGGCGAGGCCGTGTGTGTCGACATGGCGCTTTCCACCATCCTCGCCCACCGTCGCGGGCTGCTCACCGAAGCCCAGCGCGACCGGGTGTTCGCCGTGATGACGCTGCTCGAACTGCCCGTCTGGGACGCGCTGCTCGAGCCGGCCGTGCTCGCCCAGGCCCTGCGTGACGTCGTCCGGCACCGCGACGGCCGGCAGCGGTTGCCGTTGCCCGTCGGCATCGGCGGCGTCACGTTCGTCGACGACGTCACCCCGGAGGAACTGGGCGCCGCACTGGAGATCCACCGCGGCCTCCGACGGCTGCCGGTGGGCTGAACCACCGCGCGCGGCGGCGGGCCCAGGCGAGATCGGTGGCGAGCCGGCCGGGATCGCCGTCGCGGTAGTCGTTCTCCAGGACGAGGGCCCGCACCGGGACCGCGTGCTCGCGCAGGGCGTCGAGGGTGCTGTGCACCCGTCCGGTCCCGTCGCCGAGCGCGGGCGTGGCCCCGACGTCGGGCGGGCCGTCCTTGAGGTGGACCTGGTCGGCGAGCAGGGGCCCGGCCCCGGCGACGAGTGCCTCGGGCCGGAGCCCGGCCTTGACGGGGTTGAAGGTGTCCAGGAGGAGCCGGAACGCCGGGGAACCGACCCGCTCGGCCAGTTCGGTCGCCCGGTGGGGGGCGAGGACGTTCTCGCTGGCCAGCCGCAGCCCCCGCGCCTCGGCTTCGGCGGCGGCCCAGGCGAGCACCCGGGCGGTGCGCTCGAAGGCGGCGGGTCCGTCGATGGCGCTGCGCCGGAAGCTCGGCAGGAAGACGAGCGGCACTTCGAGCGCGTGCGCGGCGTCGAGCAGGCGCTCGACGATCGGCCGCGCCGGCGCGGTGGTCAGGCCGACGTCGTTGAGGTGGTTGCCGGCGACGGCGAGCAACCGGACGCCGGATGTCACGGCAGCGTCGCGCACGGCCCGCACCCGCCCGGGCGCGTCGAGCCATTCCCCGCGGCCGGGGCCGCCGAAGTCGAGCTGCAGCCCTCCGGCCCCGGCGGCCGCGGTTCGGTGGACGGCCTCGGCTCCGGCGGCGGGGAGCCGCCACTCGGCCAGGCCGAGCAGGCAGGGAGTCACTTCCCGGCTCCGATCCGGACGGACAGTTTGACCAGCCGCCGTCCGTCGATCATCCGCTCGCGGGAGCCGGACAGGGTGCGCATGACCCGGGCCGCGCCTTCGAGGTCGGTTTCGTGGGTGATCAGGTCGCGGTACCGCTCGGGCACGGCGGCGAGTTCGCCCGCGGCGTCGAGCAGGTGCCGGGCGGCCACCCCGCGGTGGCCGAACACGTGGACCCGGTGGCCGACCGCCGGCTCGGTCGTCACGACGCGGGCGGGATCCGGGAGCCCGCCGCAGTTCGCGGCGCGGGCCGCGGTGAGGTCGACGCCGGGCAGCAGCGGTGTCGTGGCGGCCGGAGGCAGGCCGCCCACGATGTCGACGGCCAGCTCGCCGGCGCCGAGCGACAGCACCGCCTCCAACGCGGACACCGTCGCGTCGCGCGGGGTGGCGAGCAGCGCGCCGACGGCACCGGGGCCGAGGTGCGCCCGGTCCACCCGGGTGCACAGCACGTCCGCGCGGTACGGCGCCGCCTCGCTGAAGGCGAGCCCGGCTTGGGTGTGGTGCACCAGGACCACCCGGGTCGCCGAGCCGAGTGTACGGCGGGCCGCGCGGACGGCGAGGTGCCCGATGACGCCGTCGCCGTAGACGATCAGGGTCCGGGGCGCGAACGCGCGGAGTTCCCCCAGCGCGTACCGGACGACGGCGAGCGGCTCCAGCAGGGGCCCCAGCGTCCGGTCCGTGTCCGCGGGCAGCGGAAGCACCAGCCCGCCGTCGACGGCCGAGGCGGGCAGCAGGGTGCGCTCCTGCAACAGGCCGTCGACGTTGTGCCCCAGCAGGAAACCGGGATCCGCCGGGTGCGTCGGGTTGACCGCGACCAGCGTTCCCACGGCGAACTCGGCCGGGACGCCGGCCCCCGCGGCCACGACCGTCGCGATCCCTTCGTGGCCGATCACCGGCGCCGGGTCGTCCCGCAGCCCGCGCAGCATCTGGATGTCCGTCCCGCACAACCCCGCGTACTCGGTCGCCACGACCAGCTCGCCCGGGCCGGGCTCGCTCGTCGCCCGCGGCCGGACGGACACCGACCCGCCCGCGCGGACGACGGCGCGGTGGGTGGTGCGGGCGTGCGCGGCGAGCCCGGCGCCGACCAGTCCGTTCGCCTCGTCCGGCTCGCAGACCAGGATCCGGTCGAGGACCCAGCCGGGGTCGCGTTCGCCGGTGAGGTAGAGGCCGTCCGCGGTCAGGTGGCAGGTCAGCGCGTCCCGGTAGTGCCGGCCGAGCCCGGTCGCCACACCGCCGGTGAAGGCGACCAGGTCGATCTCCGGGTCGAGGCACAGCGCGGTGCGCACGACGTCGGCGACCGGTTTGACGGCGGTCCGCAGCAGCTCGACCGCCACCGGGTCGGCGTCGTCGAGTGCCGAGCGCAGCGTGGTTTCGAACGGCCCGGCCGCGGCCAGCCTCGACCGGGCCCACCGGTTCCGGTGCCGGTCCCGGAACACTTCGCTCAGCCGGCGCAGCCCGGTGCCGGAGGCGAAAGCCGCGACGTGGCCGGGCTGCCCGCAGTCACACCGGAGCTCGACCGGTTCGCCGTCGAGGGTCACGGTCGCGGGCAGGTGGCCGATCTCGCCCTGCAGGCCGAGGCTGTCGAGCGGGATCCCGCCGGTGCGCGTGTCGAGGGTCCGGCAGGCGACGCCGGTGCTGATCGTCGCGAGCAGGATCTTGCGGCGGCCGTCGGCGTGCGGCGACGCGGCAAGGTGCAGGAGCGCGGCGGTGACGTCGTTGACGACGTGCCAGCGGACGTCGGGCCGCGCGGACCGCAGCGCGCCCCGGAGGTCGAAGGGCTCGACGTGCGGCCCCCACAGTGGCGCGGAGGCGTGGACGACCCCGCTCCGGTGATCGAGCGCGGCACCGAACGACACGCCGGCGACCCCACCGGCCGGAACCGCTTCGGCCATCGCCTCCACCAGCGCCGCCCGCAGTTCACCGACCGTCGCGTGTGGACAGTTGGTGAGCCCGGGCGTCGGCACGCGACGAACCTCGCCGAGCCCGGTTTCGGCCGACCAGCGAGCCGACCGGAGATGGGTGCCGCCGACGTCGAGAACGGTGATGGACACGGAAACCCTCCGGTGGTCGTGAGCCCCAAGACGACCACTCCGGCCGGCCGGATGTCCACTCCGCGGGTTGCCGGAGGCGGCCCGGAGTGCCGGCCGCAGGCGGACGAACCGGCCACGGAGACAGCGCAACCGGTCCGTGTGGACAGCGGCACGCTCACCCGGCAAGCTTGTGCGCGAGGCTCACTCGGCCAGACCCGAACCGCACCCGAAGTGTGGCCTGCGCATCGTGCCAGCGCCGGCGGCCACCACCCCGGTACGGGGCCGAGCCCGACATCACCGTCGCCCGGGGCACGGCAGGCTCACCATGTTCTGGTCCTCGACACGCGCCTGCGGGATCGTGACGGTACACAGTTGCCTCACGGCCGTTTCGATCCGCTCGGCACGGCCGATGCGGTCACGGTCCCAGAACAGCCTCGCGGCGCGTACCCACAGCATGCGTGCGTCGTCGATGTCACCGCGATCGCGCAAGATCTGTGCCAGTGTGTCGAGCGCCTTCGCTCGTCCGGTGGCGTGCATCGTACGCGAACGCGGCACGGGCCCGGCTGGACGGCGGCTACCTCAGGCTTACGGCGGCTGATCAGCGGGTGCGCCGATCCGGTGGTGGTCGAAGTGTCACGCAAAACGCGGATTCTGCGCGGTCTCGATCTTGGCGCCGCCCGCCGGTGAAGTCATTTCCTTCTCCAGGGCGGTGACTTCGGCGTCTGTGATCTTGCCTCGCAGGGGGGCGCCGGTGCGCCAGTCGCCGGTCAGGTGCCCGCGCCGGCCGGCGACGATCGAAGCGCCGACGCCCAGCCGGGCGGCGATGACCGCCAGGTCGTTGCGGGTCGAAGCACCGGAGATTTCCTGGTTGACTGAGTTGTCGATCAGGGTGTCCGCCGCGAACGCGTCAGCCTCGGACTCGACCTCACCCTTTTCTTCTTTTTCGAGCACCAGGTTGAGGTAGGTGACCCTTTTGGGGTGCAGTAGGATGTGTCCGATTTCGTGCGCGATGCTGAACCAGAAGATATCGGGTTTTCGATGTCGGGCGGTGATGCCGATGACCGGACTTTCCTTATTGAGCCAGGTGGTGGCTCCGCATATCCGTGTTCCGGGAACTTCGCGCATGAACGTCAGTGCGACGCCCGCGTCGGCCAAGGCTCGTCGTGTCGCGGCAAATCCGTCGATGAGAGGAAGTGTTGTATAGCGGGGAAGGTTGCGCGCGAAGGTGCGAAGGGATCGCGCGCTCAACGGGCCGATCGGTTCCAGTTCGGCCGACCGTTCGACCAGTCGAAGCCACAAAGCGGTGTTCATCTCGGTTACGCCAAAAGCTTGGCTTCTCCGGAAAGATACTCGGGCCTTCAGCCAGGTTGCGGCGAATGCCTCGGGGCTGGCGACGCCGAAGAATTTCAAGATTTTCTCGACGCGCGTGACGTCTTCGTCTCCTGGTAAAACTATGTGGTGGCGCCGGAGTGTTTCTGTGTCGAATTCGTCGGCCCAATCCACGAACTCACTCAGCTTTTGCCGTGCCTTTTTATTGCTCTCGTAGGCGTTGTGAAAGGCGTCTTGCTGAATCCAGTTCTTCGCGGGAATGCCCAATGCGCGCTCAAGTAGAATGGCGATGTCCGAAGAGATGCCGACGGACTCCTTGACGATCTGGTTCACGTGCTTCGGGGTGAGGCCGGTCCGTTCGGCCAGTTCGGCCTGTCGTATCCCGCGGCTGGTCAGGATGTGGCGTAAGACGGCTCCCGGGTGGATCGACCAGTCCGAGTGGAACGTCTCCTCGTGTGCGCCGCTCGAGGCGCTCACCCGGTTGCTCCGAGGCAGGAGCGGCCGGCTACGGCGAGATCGACGACTTCGAGCCGCGTCACGTCCTGGGGTCGATCATGCGGAGAGAGCACGCGGACTCCGTCCTTGTTCCCGGCAATCGCGCTCAGGACCACCTGGCGGCACGCGAGGCCGATGGCCGCGCCCTGCTTCCGGGACGCCGGCGTGAGCATGCTGATGATGCCCCACGCGAGCACGTCGGCGAGCGACGGGTTCGTGGCCTGCAGCAGGTGGATCAGCATCATCACCTCCTCGTGGACGGCCGGGAAGGTCTGCCTGATCAGGTCGGGGGACGCCAGAACTGCGGCGAGCGCGGCGTTGGGCACGGTCAGAAGCACGCTTCAGTATGCCCCGGCAAGGAAATTCGGGCAACCTCACCCCGATGGGTGAACATCAAAAACTTTACCGCCAGTGCGACTTTTTGGACTTATGGTGGTTGTGAGACCGAGCCCCGAACCTCGGTCCAGGTTCATTCGAGGAGGCCCTCAATGCGGGTCCACACGTACGCGCCCGGTAGCCCGGCCGCCATCACTCACCCCGACGCCGACCCGGAGGCCACCCTGGCCAGCCTGATCTCCGTCGAGGTCGACGAGCACGTGTTCCGGGTCGGTGACGACGTCGAGATCGACATCGAGCTGACCGTCGCCGAGCTCTTCGGCAAGGCCCCCGGGCATGTGGTCGTCCACCACTGCCGTCGGGTCGCGGTCTCCGTGTCCTACGTCGGCGCGATCAAGGAGATTGAGGTCCACCCCTCCGCGCACGTGAAGAAGGTGCGGGCGGAGGCCATCGCGGCCTTCGGGCTGGATCCGGCGACGTCCGCCGACCTCGCGCTGCGGGTCGCGGGGACCGCCGAAGACCTGCCGCCGAACAGCCCGATCGGCGCGTTCGTGCCCAAGGGCAGCTGCGCGGTGCAGCTGGACCTCGTGCACCTCGTCCGGCCGCAGGGGTGAGAACCATGTCGGAAGCCGGCGCCGACCCGGGCAAGCGGCGACTCGAGCGGGATCTCGTCTCGCCTCGGTTCGACAGCGGCGTCGACGCCGGCTCCTGGCGCCTGATCAGCCTGGACTGGCCCTACCTGTTCGTGGCCGTCACCGCCGGGGACGGCCACGA
>NZ_MUMI01000526.1 GCF_002155975.1 Amycolatopsis kentuckyensis | reverse complement strand
CGAGGGTGCGGACCTCGGCGTGGTCGCGGCCGCGGCGGACGAAGCGGGAGCTCGCGTCGCCCGCCGCTCCCTGCAGGAAGGCCGCGACCGGCTGGCCGACCAGCGTGGCCAGCTCGCGGCGGGTCGCGCCCGGCCAGTCCGCCGACCAGGCCAGGTTGTCGGGGCCGAGCACCGTCGGATGACTCGCGTAGTCGAACAGCAGCGCGGCCGGCGTGCCGTCGTCGCGGCGCAGCTCGAGCACGCCGAACGACGTGTCGTGCGGCCCGTCGGGCCGGTAGCGGTTGCCGCCGACGGCTTCCGTCGAGCCCGCGTGCCAGCGGGCGCGGACCCGGCCGCGGCCGGCGCGCAGCCGCAGCGCCGCGCCGGTGACCTTCTCGGCCATGCCGCCGACCAGCCCGGCGTCGCGCCGCCCCGGCAGGCCGGGGTGCAGCGGGCCGGTCCAGCCCTCGGGCCCGGAGTGCGTGTGCGACGCGCAGACGAGCACCCGGTCCGGGTCGATGCCCACCGCCGCGGCGACCGCGTCGGCCAGGGTGCGGGTCAGGCCGGCGTCGACGGCGAGGGCGTCCAGCGCCACCCACACCACGCCGGGGTCGTCCTCGGTGGACAGCCAGATCAGGGACGCCTCGAGGTCGTCGTGCGTGCCGGTCGCGACGCCGTCCCGGGCCAGGTAGCCGCCGAGCGGGTGCCCGGGCCCCGGCGTGATCCGGACGTCTTGCGCGGCGAGCAGGAGCGCGGCGGTCACCAGGTCGATTCCAGGACGTCGACGACGCCGTCGCGGCCGGCGGCGCGCGCCACCCCGGCCAGCTCGGTGACGTCGTCGGTCGTGTGCAGCAGGACTTCCAGCAGCATCGGCAGGTTCAGCCCGGAGACCAGCTGCAGGCGCGGGTGCCCGGCCGCGAGCGTGCGGACGGCGTTGAACGGCGAGCCGCCGTGCAGGTCGGCGAGCACCAGCACGCCGGCGGCGTCGCCGGCCAGCGCGAGCACGCGGGCGCCGAACTCCTCCGGGCTGTCGCGCGGGCTCAGCTCGCAGACCTTCAGCCGCGACTGCGGGCCGAGGATCATCTCGGCGGCTTCCCCGACGCCGGACGGCAGCCGGCCGTGGCCGGCGAGGATGATCGGGACGCTCATGGCGGTCTCCTAACTCTTCGCCGGGGCCGATGGCGCGAACCAGCCGAGCCACCCCAGGACGACCCCGGCCACGACGACGATGCCGATGACCCAGACCGGCCGCAGCCGCGCCTTGACCGTCAGCAGGTAGACCCCGGCGGTGACCAGCACCGGGAGCAGGAACGGGAGGAGCTCGTCGAGCCGGTCCTGGATCGCCACCGACTGCGTCACCGGCTGCCCCTGGACCGTGGTGGTCTGCCGGTAGGTCAGCGTGGTGACGACCTTGACGATCGACGGGATGAACCCGCCGAGGACGACGAACCCGAGCACGGTCGCCCCCTGGGCGACGCGCGCGAGCGCCCCGGCGGCGAGGTGCCCGGCCAGCCGCTTGCCCTCGCGGTAGGCGAACCCGAACTGCCAGCGCCGCACCAGTGCGTACGGCACGAGCACCATGACGGCGGCGAACGCGGGGCCGAGCCAGTTGCCCTGCAGCGCCCACGACGCGCCCATGGTGAAGACGATGCTGTTGTAGAGGGCGAAGACGACGGTGTCGCCGATGCCGGCCATCGGCCCCATCAGCGCGACCTTCGTGCTCGCCGCCGACTTCGGCGTGCCGGCTTCTTCGAGCGCGACGCTGGAGCCGAGGATCAGCGGGCCGCCGACGAGCACCGAGGTGTTGAAGAACTGCAGGTGCCGCTGCAGGCCGGCGACGTAGTCGGCCTTCTCCGGGTACAGCCGGCGCAGCACCGGTTCCATCGAGTACGCGAAGCCGAGCGCCTGCATCCGCTCGTAGTTCCAGGAGATCTGGCTCGACCAGAAGTACCGGCGGAACACCCGCCGCAGGTCCTGCTTGGTCAGCCTGGGGTCCACTGTGGACTCCTCGGCGTCCGCTTCCGGGACGGCGAGCACCGGCTCGTCGCGCTTCAGCGTCACGAACAGCATCGCGACCGCGACGCCGATCAGCGCGATCCCCAGCACCGGCAGGTGCAGGTAGGCGAACCCGACGAACCCGATCAGCAGCAGGTACCAGTACCGCGACAGCTCCATCATGCCGAGCAGCAGCGCGAAGCCGACCGCCGGCAGCAGCGACCCGGCCAGGGTCATGCCCTGCACGAACCCGGCCGGGATGCTCGCGGTGATGTCCTTGACCAGCCCGCCGGACGCGGCCAGCGCGGCGAGGAACGTCGGGATGGCGCGCACGGCCACCCACGGGACCAGGCTCACCCAGTGGATCATCGCCAGGCCGCGGGCGTTGCCGTCGGCGGCGTAGCCGTCGGCGCGGTGCACCAGCGCGGTGGTGACCATCTTGCCGACCGGGTCGAGCGCCGAGAGCAGGATCGCCGCGGGCAGCCCGACGCCGATGCCGATCGCGGCCTGCGCGGCCGGGGCACCGGCGGCGCCCGCGGCCAGCGCGGTGCCGACGATCGCGCCGGTCTGGTAGTCCGGGATGGTGGCGCCGCCGTAGGTGTAGACGCCGAGGGCGGCCAGCTCCAGCGTCGCGCCGATCAGCAGGCCGAGCAGCGGGTGACCGGTGATCAGCCCGGCCACCGAGCCGGCGATCAGCGGGCGCTGGGCGTAGATGAGGAACGGCCCGAGGCCGTCGTACGTGCAGTAGATCGCCCACAGGGTCAGGGCCAACGCGACGAGCATGCGGAGCTAGAGCCCTTTCCGGTCGAGCAACGGGACGAAATCGGCGGGCTTGTCCTGCGGCAGCAGCTGCGTGACGAGCGGGACGCCGGCGGCGGCGAGCTTGCGGTAGGCGTCGGCCTCGTCCGCGGTGACCGCGACCGAGCGGGTGACCATGGTGTAGGAATCACCCGGCCGGGGGGCCACGTTGCCGACGTTGACGACCTCGGGCCGCAGCCCGCCCTCGACGAGGCGGAAGACGTCTTCCGGGTGCTTGGCGATGATCATGACGTCCGCGGCTATCTCGGCGGCCAGCGTGGCCTCGACCGAGAGCACGTCCGTGGGCAGTCCCCGCGCGGCCTGCGGGAGCAGCATCCGCTGGAGGTCGTCGGCGGCGACGTCGTCGTTGCAGACGACCAGCCGGCGCACGCCGAGGCGGCGGGTCCACGCGACGGTGACCTGACCGTGGATGAGCCGGTTGTCGATCCGGACGTGTGCCCCCGCCATGTTTCTCCTCCCGGCCGGCAGGAGACATACTGGTTCGTACCAGTATCTGTGTCAACACACCGGTGACCGGCCTTCGCGCGGCCGACGGAAGGACCCCTCAGACCTTCCGTCGGCCCACGAGCGCGAAGTCCCCCTGGATTTTTTCTTCCCGGACCCTCCCATAAAGGTATATACCAGTATGGACGGTTGTGATCGACTGTCAAGACCCTGCACCTCGGAGAATCCGAAAAATTCTCGACCGGTCAGCCGACCGAAATTAGCCGAAACATTCCGGGAGAAACCGCGCAACCTCACCCGGTCACCGTCGTTAAGCGCATCGTCAGTTCAGGGGAGGAAAGCATGCCGGCCGTCCGATCGAACATCGTCCCGCTCCGGCACGCGCGGCCCGGCGTGGTGGCGTACGTGAAGAGCCCGGCCGAGTGGTTCGTCGCGAACAGCGGCTGGATCCAGGGCACCGAAGGCGTCGCGCTGATCGACACCTGCGGCACCGAGCAGGCGACCCTGGAACTGCTGCGCGACGTCCGCAAGTACGCGGGCGACCAGGAGCTCACCGTCGTCATCACGCACGCGCACGGCGAGCACCACAACGGACTCGGCGTCGCCCTGCGCGACGGCGGGACGGCACTGGCCGCGGCCGGCAGCATCGACCTGGTCAAGGCCGGGCCGCAGACCTACGGCAACGTCTTCACCTACACGCGCTGGGGCGTGCTCGAGCCGCCGGAGCCGGAAGCCGTCCGGCCGGTGACCGGCCGGCACGAGCTGGACCTCGGCGGCGCGACCGCCGACGTCGTGGCGGTGCCGGGCGTCGCGCACTCGGCCGGCGACCTGGTGGTGCACGAACCGCGCTCGGGCACGCTGTTCACCGGCGACCTGGTGGTCATCGGCGACACCCCGATCGCGGTGCACGGCTCGATCCCCGGCTGGCTCGACGCGCTCGACTGGCTCCAGGACACGTTCCGCCCGCGCACCCTGGTCCCCGGCCACGGCCCGGTGGCGACCCCCGCCCACACGGCGTTCCACGCGATGCGCGGCTACCTGGACTGGCTGCTGGAAGCGACCACGCGCCAGTCGAACTTCACCAAGCTGGCGAAGCAGGCGTCCCTGCGCTGGCCGTCGTGGCGCAACCCGGAGCGGCACATCGGGAACCTGATGCGCGCGTACGCCGACCAGCACGGCCGCAAACTCGACGTCGACCTGGCGATCGACGCGGTCCTGGCGGCCGCGGGCGGCCGGATCGACCTGGACCTGCTGCTGGGCAGCGAACCGGTCCGGCAGATCTCCTAGGAACCCGACCCGCCGAGGCTCTCCAGGAGGGTCCGCAGCGTCGCGGCCAGTTCGTCGCGCTCGCCGGCGTCCAGCGCGGCCAGGATCCGGTGCTCGGTCTCGACGTGCTCGGGCAGCGCCCGGTCGATCAGCTCCCCGCCGGCCTCGGTCAGCCGCACGCGGACCCCGCGCCCGTCCGCCTCGTTCGGCGTGCGCTCGACCAGCCCGCGCGCCTCCATCTTGTCCAGCCGCTGGGTGATCGCGCCGGACGTCACCATCGCCGAGTGCATCAGCTCCGTCGGGGTCAGCCGGTACGGCGGCCCGCTGCGGCGCAAGGTCGCGAGGACGTCGAAGGTGGCGCGGTCCAGGCCGTGGCGGGCGAACGTGCGGCGCAGCTCCGCGTCGATCAGCGCGCTCACCCGGGCCAGCCGCCCGATCACCCCCATCGGGGAGACGTCGAGGTCGGGACGCTCGGCGTGCCACTGCGCGAGCACCCGGTCCACGTGGTCCGCCATCACCACAGCGTAGCCGATGCCTTAGCGGTAAGCGAACGGGTAGCCAACTACCTTAGCGCTGAGGTAATCTGCCTTAGTGCTAAACAAACAGCTGCTCCTCACCGCACTGGCCCCGGCCATCTGGGGCACCACCTACCTCGTCACCACCGAGTTCCTGCCGCCGGACCGCCCGCTGCTCGCCGCCGTCATCCGGGCGCTGCCCGCCGGACTGCTGCTGGTCGCGCTCACCCGCCGCCTGCCCAAGGGCGAGTGGTGGTGGCGCTCGCTCGTGCTCGGCACGCTGAACATCGGCGCCTTCCTCGCCCTGTTGTTCGTCGCCGCCTACCGGCTGCCCGGCGGGGTCGCCGCCACGCTCGGCGCGCTGCAGCCGCTGCTGGTCGCGGGCCTGGCCACCGGCCTGCTCGGCGAACGCCTGACCCGGCGCACCGTGCTCGCGGGGGTCGCCGGCGTGGTCGGTGTCAGCCTGCTGGTCCTGCAGTCCTCCGCCCGGCTCGACGCGCTCGGCGTCGCCGCGGCGGCCGGCGGCGCGATCGTGATGGCCTTCGGCGTCGTGCTGAGCAAGCGCTGGACGTCCCCCGCGCCCCTGCTGGCGACCACCGGCTGGCAGCTCGTCGCGGGCGGGCTGGTGCTCGTGCCGGTCGCGCTGGCCGTCGAAGGCGCGCCGCCCGCGTCGCTGTCGGGGGCGAACCTCGCCGGCTACGCCTACCTCGCGCTGATCGGCGCCGCGTTCGCGTACGCCCTCTGGTTCCGCGGGATCCGCGCGCTGTCCGCGACCCACGTGACGTTCCTCGGGCTGCTGAGCCCGGTCGTCGCCACCCTGCTCGGCTGGCTCGTCCTGGGCCAGCGGCTGACGGCGTGGCAGCTGCTGGGCGCCGCGATCGTGCTGGCCGCCGTCGTGGCCGCCCAGTGGCGGCCGTTGGGCCGGACGGGGGCTGATACCTATCAGCCTTTGACAATTCCTCGCCGGGCCACCGAGTCTGAAATGGTCTGAACAACTTGCGATCATCGGCCTCGACGAGGAGGCGCCCGTGCGCACGAAGACGTCCGTCCGGAACCGGCTGGGGGTACTGGCCGCGGCCCTCGCGGTGATCACCGCGACCGCCCCCGCCGCCGAAGCGGTCCCGGCCACGATCCCCTTGAAGATCACCAACAACTCCGGGCGCGGCGACCCGGTCTACCTCTACGACCTCGGCACGAACCTGGCCACCGGCCAGCAGGGCTGGGCCGACGCGAACGGCGGCTTCCACGCCTGGCCGGGCGGCGCGGTGCCGCCGATCCCGGCACCCGACGCGTCCATCCCCGGCCCCGCGAACGGCCAGTCGATCACCATCCGGATCCCGAAGTTCTCCGGCCGGATCTACTTCTCCTACGGGCAGAAGCTGGTCTTCAAGCTCGCCACCGGCGGCCTGGTCCAGCCGGCGGTCCAGAACCCGGCGGACCCGAACGTCAACATCCTCTTCAACTGGTCGGAGTACACGCTCAACGACGGCGGCCTGTGGCTCAACAGCACCCAGGTGGACATGTTCTCCGCGCCGTACGCGGTCGGCGTGCAGCCCGTGGGCGGCACCACGAGGAGCACCGGGCACCTGAAACCGGGCGGCTACAACGGTTTCTACACCGCGCTGCGCGGCCAGCCGGGCGGCTGGGCCAACCTGATCCGGACCCGCTCCGACGGCACGGTCCTGCGCGCGCTGGCCCCGGGCCACGGCATCGAAGCGGGCGCGCTGCCCGCGACCGTGCTGCAGGACTACATCAACCGCGTCTGGACGAAGTACAGCTCGTCGACGCTGACCGTGACACCGGTCGCGGACCAGCCGAACGTGAAGTACTACGGCCGGGTTTCCGGCAACACCATGAACTTCACGAACACCTCCGGCGGATTCGTGACGGCGTTCCAGAAGCCCGACTCCGACAGCGTCTTCGGCTGCTACAAGAACCTCGACGCGCCCAACGACGTCCGCGGCCAGATCTCGCGCACGCTCTGCGCCGGCTTCAACCGCTCGACGCTGCTGACCAACGCCAACCAGCCGGACACCAGCTCGGCGGGCTTCTACCAGGACGCCGTCACCAACCACTACGCGCGCAAGATCCACGCGCAGATGGCCGACGGCAAGGCGTACGCCTTCGCGTTCGACGACGTGGGCCACTACGAATCGCTCGTCAACGACGGCAACCCGGCGACGGCCTACCTGACGCTGGATCCGTTCAACTAGAGCTTCACGACGACCGGCGCCACCGGCGTGTCCCCGAGCAGCTCGCCCGGGGGCGCGCCGGTGTGCACCGGCACCGGCAGCGCCCGGCCCTTCACCTCCACCACCGGCGGGCCGCACGCGACCAGCTCCACCACCAGCACAACGAGTACGACAGACCGCACGACCGGCTCACCCCGACCCATCTCCACCACTCCCACCGGGCACACGGCGGTTCTCGAAAGCGGGTTCAGGTATTTCCCGGCCCTTCACCGGATCGGCTCAGCGGGCGGGAAAGACGCGAAGGAGTCCCCCGATGGCGTACCGGTCCGAAGGGCAGCTGTTGGCTAGGCTGAGTGGGTCAAGCGGAGGTGAAGTGGACACCACGACCCTGCTCGAAGCGGCCGCGCGCGGCGACCAGGCGGCGTGGGACGCCCTGGTCGACCGGTACGCCGGCCTGCTCTGGTCGATCGCCCGCGCCCACCGGCTCTCCGACGCCGACGCGGCCGACGTGGTGCAGACGACGTGGCTGAAGCTCGTCGAAAACCTCGGCCGGATCAAGGAACCGGAGCGGCTGCCCGGCTGGCTGGCCACCACCACCCGGCACGAGTGCCTGCGCCAGCTCCGCCGCACCGGCCGGGAGCGCCCGGCCGACGACCAGGTCTGGGAGAACGAGCCGGCCCCCGGTCCGGCCGTCGACGCGGGCCTGCTGCTCGGCGAGCGCGACGCCGCGCTCTGGCGTGCGCTGGACAAGCTGTCGGACCAGTGCCGGCGGCTGCTGCGCGTGCTCATGGCCACGCCCCCGCCGACGTACGCGGAGGTGGCGGACGCCCTCGACATCCCGGTCGGCAGCATCGGCCCGACCCGGCAGCGCTGCCTGGGCCGGCTGCGCGAGCGGGCCGGCCGGGCCGGGCTCGGGACGGAGGACCCGACATGACTGCCGACGACGACCTGATGGACGTCCTGCGCGCGGCCGCAGCCCAGGCGGACCCGGTGCCGGACCTGGTGCTGCGCCAGGCGCGCGCGGCGCTGACCACCCGCGACCTCGACGCCGAACTGGCGGACCTGGCCTTCGACTCGGACCTGGCCGAAGCCGGCGCGGTCCGCGCGGCCGGCGACGACGTCCGGCTGCTGTCGTTCACATCGCCCCGCGTATCGGTGGAGCTGCAGGTGGAGTACCCGGGCGGCCGGGTCGCGCTGCGCGGCCTGATCACCGGTGCGACGGGCGAAGCGGTGATCGAGGTGGCGGGCGAGCGGCTCACCAGCCCGATCGGCGCCGAAGGCTGGTTCACCGCGACCGGGCTCCCCCGCGGCGCCACCCGGGTGACGGTGACCGCCGCGGACGGCACGGCGGTCACCACCGGCTGGGCCAGCCTCTAGCCCACGCCCTGCTCGAAGACTCCCCGCACGTACGGGACTTCCGCGGCGCCGTTGACGTCGTGCACGGTCACCGGGAGCGGCTGCCCGGTGACCGGATCCGGCCGCTGGAGCACGGACTCGGCGGCCGCCCGGGCGTCGGCGCCCTGGGCCATCACCGCCGCGATCTGGCCGCTGACGATCGCCGCCGAGAACGACGTGCCGCTCCAGACCGCCCAGCCGTTGTACGGCGGCACCTCGCCCGGCGGCCGGATCGGGTAGCCGGGCCACAGGTAGGGGCCGAACACGTCGATCCCGTCGGCGTAGACCGAGACCCAGGGCCCGTAGTTGCTGAAGTCGGCGACGACCGGGTGGCCCGAGTCCTGCGTGGCGTCGGCCGAGCCCACCGCGATCACCCGGGCGTGGTTCGGGTCGACCGTGCCCGGCTGGATGGCGTCGAACCGGAGGGCGGCCGGGTAGACCCGGCGCCGGGAAGCCAGGTTCCCGGCGGAGGCGACGACCACCGTTTCCGGCGGCAGCCGGCGCAGCGCCGCCTCGATCGCCTTCGGCGGCTCGTCCTCCCAGGTCGCGCCGGAGAACGACAGGTTGATCAGGGTGATGCCCTCTTCGCGCAGCTCGTCGATGGCCGCGGCGACCGCCAGGTCCTCGGTCTCGCCGCTGTCCCGGTCGACCACGCCCTTCATCCGGACGCGGACCTCGAGCGGGGCGTCCACCTGCTTCAGCAGCACCCCGGCGACGAACGTCCCGTGCGCCGCCGTGCCGGCCGGGTTCCCGTCTTCGGCCCGCGTCACCCGGACCGTGTCCGCCTGCTCGAACAGCACCCGCTCGGCGAGGTAGGGGTGCGGAGCGCCCCGGTGCAGCACGACTCCGGTGTCGATCACCCCGACGGTGACCGGGACCTCGCCCGACAGCGGTACCGGCTCCAGCTCCTGGAGCGTCGGCCTCGGGCGCAGGTCGCCCCAGATGATGCGGTCGAGCCCGAACAGGTGGTTGGGCCCCGCGCGGTGCGGTCCGGGCAGGGCGGCCAGCACCTCCGGCACCGGGCGGGTGCCGGTGAAGCGGCGCAGCGGACCGGCGCCCCCGTCCGGGTGGTAGCCGAACTCCGCCAGTCCGGCGTGGATCGCGGCAGAATCGTCGGCATGGACCAGCAGCTCGCCGGCTCGATGGCGATATCGGGTCATGTGTCCCCCTCCGGGACCGGTCATGGGTGAACGGGTCGGCAACCCGATCCAGTCACCCCTCCCCCTGATACTGCGCCGGTCGTCGCCGATCCGGCCACAGTTCCCCACCGGCCGGAACGGGCGCCGGCGGTGACGACCGGCGCGCTGGCCAACGCCGTCGCCGCGGCGGACCTCGCGTTCACCGCGCCGGCCAAGGCGCGGGCGCTGGCCGGGGCCGCGCTGGCGGAAGCGGACGGCCACGCCGAGGCCGCCGCGGTCGCCGAGCACGCGCTCGGCCTCGCCGCCGTGGCCACGGGCCGGCTCACCGACGCCGAAACCCGGCTGCGCGCCGCCGTCCGGCTGGCCGACCGGGCCGGGCTGCGGGAGCGAGCCGCGCAGACCCGCGGGGTGCTCGGCTACGTGCTGACGCTGACCGGGCGCACCG
>NZ_MUMI01000525.1 GCF_002155975.1 Amycolatopsis kentuckyensis | reverse complement strand
GTGTGCGAGCTGGGCTACCACCCGGGAGCCCAGCTCGCACACCTCGGCGATCTCGACCACCGCGATGTCTTCGGCCTCCACTCGGGGGCGGATCAGCTTCGGCGGCAGGTCCGCCAGGCGGTCGGCCGCGGCCTTGAAGTCGCGGACCACCGTCGCCAGGTCGTCCCACGCTGCGCCGACCGGGGTTACCGAGAGTGCACCCAGGCGGGACGTGCCCAGCCGCAGGGCTCGGCTTGCGCTGCGGACCGCCGTTTCCGACACCACGTTCGCGGTGGCCAGCGCCGCCAGGGTTGTGCCCGCTATGCGGCGGCCGGCCAGGTCGTGGCCGGTCAGCTGCTCGGGGCCGGTGTCCCAGCGGGCCGTCAGCGCCAGTACCGAGCCGTCGGCCGTGAAGTAGACCTGGGCGCGGCGCTCGCCCGGGCCGCCCGATACCCGGGCGCCCAGTGCCGTCAGGCGGATGCGGCGCAGCTTCGTCTCCGCCTTCTCTTCCGTGCCCAGCACCAGGGATGGCGGGCCGGTCGCCCGGAAGCGCGCCGGGACTTCCGCCAAGAGCTCCGCGCACCGCTCCACCCGATGGCGCGCGCTGCGGGCCGCGTACGCGTCCAGCTGGTCGCCGAGCTCCGTCATCGCCTCCGCGGGCCAGCGCAGCCCTGCCTCCGCCAGGTCGGTGGCGATGCGGCCGATCGAGGCACGCAGCACCGGGCTGGCGTTCGCGACGCCGTCGTGCAGCACTCGCGCGACCACCTCCAGCGCGGGCGCCGACGGGACCGGGGCCGGGCCCGCGCCGCCGATCGCGAACCGGACGTCCGGGTCGGTCCGGCCGCGCGTGTCGGCCTCCCGGAACGCCCAGACGGCGAGCGCGACCTGCTGGGCCCGGTCGGCGGCGTCGGTGTGCGCGTAACCCAGCTCGGCCGGGACCAGGAACCGGACGGTCGCCGTCGGCAGTTCGGCCACCGCCACCGGGTCCGCCGCCGTCGGCCGCCGGAGGCGTGCGACCAGGCCGGCCTGCCAGGCGCGCCGGGCCGCCGTCACCGCCCGTGCGCCGAACTCGGCCGCCAGGGCGTCGTCGCCGATGTCGCCCGGGGACCACGCCGTGAACTCCGGGGTGGCGCCGGGGTGGTGCTGGTAGCCGAGCACGACGGCGATCCGGTGCCGGCACACGCCGGGCGCGCCGCAGGTGCACTCCGCGGTGCCGAGCGCGCCGCCCGGCGGGAACACGACCTCGACGCCGTCCGGGAACCGGCCACGCACTTCGCCGTCCTCGGCCGCGTCGACGACCGGACCGCGGCCGGCGTCGATGTCCTTCTGCGCGCGCTTGACCAGGCCCCGGTTGGCCAGCGCGGCCAGCGCCTCCGGGGTGAGCGCGAGGAGGTCGGCGCGCATCAGCCGAGCCGTTCCGCGACGAACTCGGCCAGCATCCCGGGCGTCATGGCCCCGGCGTGCGCACCGGCGTCGGCCAGCCGCTGCGCCAGCGCGCGGTCGTACACCGGGTTCGCCTCCTCGTCGAGCGCGGCCAGCGCCAGCACGTGCGTGCCCGCCTCGGCCAGCTTCCGGACGTCGTGCACCAGCCGGTGTTCGTCGCCGCCTTCGAAGAAGTCGCTGATCACCACGACGATCGACCGCCGCGGGTTCTCGATGAGCCCGGCCGCGTAGGCGACCGCCTTCGCGATGTCGGTGCCGCCGCCCAGCTGGACCTTCATCAGCAGCTCGACCGGATCGGTGACGTCCTCGGTGAGGTCGACGACGGCGGTGTCAAAGGTGACCAGGTGCGTCTTCAGCCCGGGCAGGCCCCACAGGCAGGCCGCGGTCACCGCCGCGTGGATCACCGAGCCGGCCATGGACCCGGACTGGTCGACGAGCAGGACCAGCTGCCACCGGTCGAGGTGCCGGCGCGTACGGGAGGCGAACTTCGGGCTGTCGATGAGCACCCGCCGCTCGGCGGGCTGGTAGCGGCCGAGGTTCGCCCGGATCGTGCGGTGGAAGTCGAAGTCGCGCGCCTGCTTGAGCCGGCTCGGCCGCCGGGACCGGGTGCCGGTGAACGACCGGCGCAGCTCCGGCTGCAGCCGCCGCAGCAGGTCGCGGACGACCGCTTCGACGAGTTTCCGCGCCATGGCGAGGAGATCCGGGTTCATCAGGTGCTTGGTGCGCAGCACCGCCCGCAGCAGCGCCGGGCTCGGTTCGATCCGGGCCAGCACGTCCGGATCGGTGACGATCTCGGTGATGTCGTAGCGCTCCACCGCGTCGCGCTCCAGGCGCTCGATGGTTTCGCGGGGGAACAGGCGGTGCACGTCGTCCAGCCAGTCTACTGTGGACAGGACGGACGGGCCGGTGCCGCCGCGCACGTCCCGCTCGGCCAGCTCGTCGCCGCGGTCGTAGAGCCAGGACAGGGCCGCGTCCCGCGCCGCGCCGGCCTGGCTGAGCTCGCAGGCCGATCGTGCGGGCTCGCCGAGGATGAGGCGCCAGCGCTCGAGATCGGTCACGCGGGTGCCTTTCGTTCGGCCCGCTTGCCGTCGCGGGGCGGGCGGGCTGGTCGGCCGTGGGGTGGCCGGTGGTGTTCGAGGCCGGTCATGCCAGCCCCTCGCGGGTCAGGCGGGCGTCCACCCGGGCCTCGAGCGCCCTTGCCTCGGCGATGACCATCGGGTCGATCGGGGCCGGCCGGACCAGGGTGCGGGCCGAGCCGCCGCGGCCGTGGCGGGCCAGGAGGCGTTCGGCGATCTTTTCGCGTTCCGCGGGCGGGAAGTAGGCGAATGCCAGGCGCAACGCCGGCAGCGCCGCCAGGAACTCCGCCTCGCTCAGCGCGCTCACCAGCTCGTCCAGCGTGTCCAGCACGCCGTCGGAGCCGATCACCTCCTCGCGGGCCAACGCGAACAGCCCGGCCAGCCAGTCGCCGAGGGTGGTGGGTGCGGCCATGTCGCGCACCGCCGCGCGGGTCCGGTCCGGAGCCGGGGCTCCGCCGAGCGACCAGGACAGGCCGGCCGCGGCGCCACGCAGGTCCGGCGGGACACCCGCGTCGGCGGCGACGCGCTCGGCGACCGCCGTGGCCGTCTCGCGATCCACCGTCAGGACCGGTGCCGCGTGCCGGATCGTGTCGCGGACCGCCACCATCGCGGCGAGCCGGCGCGGCTCGGCGGGGGCCGGGCCGCCGCGGATGGCCTCGGCCAGCCACAACGCGCGCGCCACCCCCACCCGCAGCACCGCCGCGGCGGCCGGGCTGCCCGCGAGACCGAACAGTGCGTCGTGGCGCCACAGCGCGAGGACCGTCGCCACGGCGTCCCCGAGCGGGCCGAGGTCGTCCGCGCGACCGGCTTCCGCGACCAGAGTGTCCACAATGGAGTCGGGCAGGGCCGGAACCCCGCACAGCGCGGCGTCGAACAGCGCCCGCGCCAGCGCGGGCAGGTCCGCGCCCTGCAGGCCCTCGCGCAGCACGGCCAGCGCCGCTTCGGGCAGGGTTGCGCCGTACGCCCCCGCTTCGATCAGCGCGGGCAGGCGGGTGTCGCCGGGTGTCAGCCGCCAGACCTCGACGACCACCGGGTCCGCGCCGCCGGCCGGGCCGGACCGGCGGTCGAACCCCGGAATCCCCAGCAGCCGCAGGCAGTGCAGGACCCGGCTGCGGCGCCGCCCGTGCTCTTCGGTGAGGTCGAGGCGGACCGGACCGGCACCGTCGAGGCCCAGCTCCGCCAGTTCCGCCTCGACCCGGCCGGGCAACGGCGGGGCGGGCGTGTCCGGGTGCAGCCGGCCCCGGCGATCGCCGCCGAGCGCGGCCACCATCTCGACCACCACCGGGTGCGCGCCCGCCTGCAGCGGCCCGCGGACCGTCCACGGCGGGGGCTGTGTCAGGTCGTCGGTGACCAGGGCGCCGAGCAGGCCGTCCAGGACGTCGACCCGGGCCGGGTGGTCGTGCCCGCGCAGCTTCGCCAGGCCGTCGGCGAGCGCGCGGGCGGCGATGAGGTCCGCGGTCGACACCGGCTGACGCCGCTCGCGCAGCCGCCCGGCCACCGCTTCCAGCAGTCCCTGGCCGGCGCCGGCCAGACCGCGTTCCCACAGCAGCTGGTAGTACCCCGGCGACGGCATGCCGGACTGGTAGCCGGTGAACGCGTCGAGCCGCCGGTGCGAGTACGGCACGAGGTAGCTCGCCGCACCGGGCTGCCGGGGCACCTCCGGCCAGTCCGTGCCGCCGCTCGCGGCGAGCCGCCGGACGGCCGCGGTGTGGAACCCGCCGGTGACGACCAGCACGGGCCGGTCCCCGGCGGCGGCGACGGCGGCGCGGACCCACGCGGCCATGTACTCCTCGCGTTCCCGGTCGCTTTCGCTCGCTTCGGCCTCGCCGCGCAGGAGGTCGAAGTACGCCGTCAACCGGTCCGCCAGCCCTTCCTCCGGCGCGGCTTCGAAGAGGTGGTCCCAGAGTGAATCGGCGTTGTCCACCGCGAACTCCGCGCACAGCCGGCGGATCACCTCGGTGTAGCGCAGCTCCGCGTCGGCGTACCGGTTGTCCCAGCCCTCGAAGGCCGGGTGCCAGGCGGGCAGGTCGATGAACCGCAGCTCGGCACCGGCGTCCCGGCCGGCGGTCAGCGCGATCCACTCGGGGGAGTGGTCGCAGAACGGCGACCACGACGAGTGCGTGCGCTGCTCGCCGGAGTAGCTCGTGTGGATCGCGATCGGCAGCTCGTGGCCGAGCAGCAGCTCGCCGAGCCTGTCGTTGACGTCGGCCGGCCCCTCGACGAGCACGTACGCCGGGCGCAGCGCGGCGACGGCCGACGCCACCACCTGGCTGCACGCCGGGCTGTGGTGCCGCACGCCCACGAAGACGGCCCCCATCGCCCCGCCCCTCAGCCCGGCAGCAGGTGCCGCGCGTGGTGCAGCTCCTGCCAAGGATCGGCGCCACGGCGGGCCGCGTGCTGTTCGAGGTAGCGCCGCAGCCGCGCCAGGTCGTCCGCGTTGTCCTTCGCCGCCGTGCCGGCCAGGCAGGCCACGACGTCGGCGGGCGTGCCCGGCTCGCCGCGCAGGTACCAGCCCCGCACGCCGACCGCGTGCGCGACCGACACCGCCTCCGCGGTGCTCATCACGGCCGACACGCGATCGCCCGCCGGCCCGCCGCGCAGCTCGCGGAAGGTGGTGACCAGCACCTCCAGCACGTCGCGCCGCGGCGGGGCCTCGACCCCGGAGCGGGCCAGCAGCGCGGTCGCCTCCTGCTCGACCAGGTCCAGCTCGGTGGCGAAGTCCGCGATCGGGAACACCGTCTCGAAGGTGAACCGCCGCTTCAGGGCCGCGCTCATCTCGTTGACACCTCGGTCGCGCGTGTTGGCCGTGGCGATGACGTTGAACCCTTCGGACGCGAACACCATGCCCGCCTCGCCGGGGAGCTCCGGGATCGCCAGCACCCGTTCGGACAGCAGCGAGAGCAGGCAGTCCTGCACTTCCAGCGGGCAGCGCGTGATCTCCTCGAACCGCACCACCGCGCCTTCGCGCATGCCGCGCAGCATCGGCGCGGGCACCAGCGACCGCTCCGACGGCCCTTCGGCGACCAGCAGCGCGTAGTTCCACGAGTACTTGATCTGGTCCTCGGTGGTGGCCGCGCCGCCCTGGATGGTCAACGTCGAGTCACCGCTGACGGCCGCCGCGATCAGCTCCGACAGCAGTGATTTCGCCGTTCCGGGCTCGCCGACGAGCATCAGCCCGCGGCTGGTGGCCAGCGTGACCAGCGAGCGGTCGATCAGCGACGGGTCGCCGACGAACTTGCGCCGGATGCCGTTGGCCTCGTCGCCGACGATGAACCGGCGCGCGGCCGTGAGGCTGAGCGCCCAGCCCGGCGGACGCGGCGCGGTGTCCTGCTCGCGCAGCCGGGCCAGCTCGTCGGCGTAACGGACTTCGGCCGGTGGGCGCTGCGGGTTCGCGGTCACCGGGTCAGCCCCTCGAGGTCGGTGAGCACCTCGGACGCCGTCACGGGGTCGAGGTCGCCGAAGGGCCGGGCGGACGCGGACCGCCGCCAGTGGCCGCCTCCGGTGTCGTCCAGCCAGATCGTGCCCAGCACCTGCTCCGGCTCCCAGGTCACGTCGCCGACCGCGATGCCGGGGTCGAGGTCGACCACGACGCTGACGCCGCCGGGGGCCGGGCGGGAGATCCAGCACTCGATCCCGGCGTCCTGCGGTTCGCCGCGCACCCAGCCGCGCTGGGTCAGGCCGAGCACCTTGCCGACCGGCACCTTGAGGCCCTCGAACCGCTTCACCGTCGTCGCGGACTTCTCGGCTTCGTCCAAAGTGGCCACCGGACGGCCGAGCTGCGGGAACGGCTGCAGGATCTCGTAGTCGGCGAACACCGCCGACCAGTCCGCCAGCTCCGCGCCCAGTTCGAGCGGGTGCGCGACGCCCACCTCGGCGTCCGGCGGCAGCACGTAGCCGTCGTCCTCCGCGGTGGCGTACGTGCGATCCTCCGCGCACCGGAACGTTTCGCCCGCCGTGGTGCGCCAGACCAGCCGCCGCACGAGGTGCCAGAGCAGCGGGTGGCCGGCCAGCAGCTGCTCGAACTCGGTGGCGGGCCAGCGGCGGCCGAGCACCATCGCCGTCTCCAGCCGGGAGATCTGGTCGGCCGCGACCGCGCGGACGTCCTTCTTCAACGCCGAGAAGCGTTTGTACTCCGCTGCCGCGAGTTCGGTGTCGTCCTTGGCGCCGGGTTTCGGCAGTGCCTTGCGGGGTTTGCCGTCCGGGTCGGTGACGTACGGTTTGAGCTGCTCGTCGAAGCCGACCACGAACCGGCGGGGGCCGTAGTCGATCACCGCTGTGGCTGCCTCGTCGAGGCCGAGCGTCGGGACCAGGCGGTCGGCCAGCTGCTCGGCCGACAAGCCGAGCCCCTCGGCCACGGCGGCGATCTTCTCCTGCGCCTTCAGCTTGAGCCCCTTGAACTTCACCTTCTGCGCGATGGAATTCAGGTGCAGCAACGCGAGATCGGTGCCGATGCCGGCCAGGACGTCGAGGGCCGCGGTCGCCCGGGCGTGCCCGCCTTCGCCCGGCCACGCGCGGATCAGCGGGCTCAGCTCGCGCACCACCGTGTCGTCGCCGAGGAGACCGAGTGCGGTGAGCACCCAGCCGTCCTTGGCCGGGAAGCCCGCGTTCTCCCAGCCGCGGAACAGCGCCCACGCGAACTCCGCCAGCGACGCCGGGTCGCAGATCTCCCGCACGAGCGGCACGCCGGCGTAGACCTCGTCGGGGCGGCACAGCGCGAGCATCGTGACGACGTGCCCGGCCGCGCCCTGCGACAGCGCCTGCCCGCCCTCGCGCAGCCGGATCTGCGGCAGCACGGCCGGATCGGCCCAGGTCCCGGGCACCGGGATCCGCGCGGGCAGGACGTCCAGGGGGTCGGTCGCCAGCAGGCGGCTGATCGCTTCGGCGGCTTCGGGGCCGTAGCCCGCCGCGGCCCGCGTGACGACTTCGCCGTGCCCGCCGGCCGCCAGGTGACGCAGTGCGGCTTCGGCCGCGCGCCGCGGCGCCCCGGCCGGCCCGAGGGCGGGCGGGACGAGGTCCCGCGCGGCCGCGGCCGGGTGCCGGGCCAGCCAGGCCGAAGCGATCGAGCGGGCCGACTTCAGCCGGACGAACCAGTCCGCCATCAGCTCGGCGATCTCCGGGCCGGTCAGCGGCAGGAGCAGTGCGCCGTGCCCGGGATGCGCGGCCGCCGCCGCGACGATCGGCCGGTACGCGGCCAGCCCGTACCGGCCCAGCAGCGGCCGGCCCCAGCTCTCGGCGTCCCAAGTGTCCTGGGGCGCCCAGCCGGGCAGGTGCTCGAGCACCCACTCCTGCGGCGCGGCGAGGAACAGGCGCGGCTCTGCCCAGCGCGGGAGCTGCCCCGCCTCGAACGCGGCCAGCTGCCCGGCCAGGTCCGGATCACCGCCGCTCCAGAAGAGCGGGTCACGCTCGGCCCACTCGGCTTCTTCGCCCGGCTCCCACTCGAGCGCCGGCTCGCCGCCCGTTTCCAGTCCACTGAGGACGGTGGGGCGGCCTGCCGAGCGTTTCTTCGTCCACGGTGGGTCCGCCAGGACCCGCGGCAGCGACGAAAGCGGCACCTCGGGCAGCCGATCGCCGCCTGCCATCGCCTTCTCGACCACGGCACGCTGCTGCGCCGGCAGCTGCCCGGCGACGTCGGCGGCGATCTCCGGGTGGCGGCGGACGTGGCCCCGCAACAGGAATCCGGCGGCGTCGGCGGCCCTCGACCGGCCGATGGCGGCTTCGGCCAGCAACCGGACCGCGCGGGCGGGGAAGCGGGCCATCGCCTCGGCGATGACCGGCGACACATGCTTCTGGCCGAGCCGCGCCACGAGCAGGCCGAACGCCGTGTCGATGGGCAGGCCGGCGACGAAGCGCAGCAGCGCCTTGCGCGAGTCGCCGCCGTTCGGGTCGCTGTCGATCGCCCGGGCCAGGAACGGCGTGACGGCCGGCCCCAGCGCGTCGGTGACGGTGCAGCGGACGGCCTCGTGGTTGTACTGCCAGTCCAGGTACTCGTGGTGCAGTGCCCCAACCTGCTCCGCGGTGCTCAAGGACGCCAGCACCGCGCCCCAGTCGAAGCTGTGGTCGTCGATGCCCGCGAGCTCGGCGACCAGCTCGTCACCCCAGTCCGCCCGGGTGGGGATCAGGTAGGACACGGCGAGCCTGGTGGGCAGTTGCGTACGGTGTCCCGCGAGAGCCGCGGTCGCGGCTTCGTAGTCGGCGTCGGACGCCGCGGCGAGGATGGTCCGCAGCCGCCGGAACAGCGAGTCGCCCAGCAGATGCAGGGCAGGCCTGCCGCCGGAGTACCTGCGCACGGGTGCCGGCAGGCCGTACTGGTGGCAGGTGATCGCGGCGGCCTCGGCCGCCGCCCGGACCGCGAACACGAGGCCGTGGCGCAGGATCCAGGCGTCGGCGAACCGCCAGGCACCGTGCCGCTCTTCGCTGTCCCAGCGCAGGCCGCTCAGGCGCAGGCACGCCAGCGCGGCGGCACCCACCTCGTCGGCCTCCCCGGCCCTTGCCCGGTGGATCGCCGCCAGGATTGCCGGGTCGCTGTCCGGGTCGGCGATGGCCTGTTCGGTCCGCTCACCCGGCTCGTCGAGCACGGATTGCCAGTAGCCGGCCGCCTCCGGGTCAAGTTCGACCTCGCGGACGAACCAGCCGCCCCGCCGGACGTGCACGTGCGGCTCCCACGCCGGGTCCGGCCGGAACGCCGTCTCCGCCGGCTGTCTGCTGTCGTTCACCTGTGTTTCCCCCTCCTGCGGGTGATCGATCGCAGACTACGGGGAGGGTCCGACAGTTTTCGTTCGCGCCGGGAAGAGGGAGGTCAGCCGGGGTTGGTGTCGGCGTACTTCACGGTGATGTTCTTGAAGCCGAGCGACTGCAGCAGGCCGGTCAGCATCGTCCGGGTGTTCCGCTCCGCGTCGGCCACCAGCGAGCTCTTCGCCGCCGCGGCCTGGATCTGCTTCTGCGCGAGCTCGTACAACGCCTGCTGCGAGTTCGGGTTCCCGCTGAGGAACTCGTTGATCCGCGTGAAGAGGCCCTGCTGCTGCGCGTACACATGGGACTCGTGCACGTCGAGCGTGGCCGGCTCCAGCTGCGCGTGGCCCAAGGTGATCGTCGCGGACTGGCGGTCGTCGGAGACCTGGACCGCGTTGCCCTTCAGCCGCGAGAAGTCCACGTACGCGTTGTCCGTGCCCACTCCGATGAACAGGGTGTCGCTGCCCACGAGGAAACTGGGCAGGATCGAGCTGGTGGTGATGTCGACGACCACCTGGAACGAACCGCTGGCCGCCTCGTAGCGCGAGAGCTCGACGATCGACTGCAGCAGCACCGGGCCCGAGTGCTCCTCGGTCCGCTCGGCGAACGGGTTGCGCAATTGGGGTAACAGGTGCACCGCCGATGCGACGAGTACGGCGGCGACCAGAACCACCACAGCCACAGCCAACGCGACCAGCCGCTTGCCCCAAGCACCCATACCGGCAGGAATACCCAACCGGCCACCGGGCCAATCGAGCGGTACGGTATGACCGACTCCGACGAGGGGAGACCGTGTGCGCAAGTCCGTGTGGCTGTGGATCCTGCTGGCCGTCCTCCTCATTCTGGTGCTCGGCATGATCTTCGGCGGCTACCGCAAGGGGACCAAGCTCGGCGCGCCCGCCGCACCCGTGGCGGCGTGGAGCGTGGACCGGGCGGCCTAGCCCCGGTTCCGCCGCTTGGCGCCGGCCGCCACCGGCGCGTCCCGGTAGCGCAGGATGCCTTCCACGCCGCGGAGGAACGTGGCGCAGATCGGGGCCGGGGCGGTGAGGCAGCCCGCGGCCATGGCGCCGTCGCGGAGCATCACGAAGTGCTGGGCCGCCGGCTCGGCGGCGGTCTCTCCCGTTGCGGCGAGCAGGTCCGTGACGGTCTCCAGGAACCACTGCCGGTGCGCGAGGACGGCTCGGTGGACCGGGTGAGCGGGGTCCGGGTATTCGGCGGCGGCGTTGAGGAACGCGCAGCCCCGGAAGCCGGGGGAGGCGATGCCGTCGGCGATCGTCGTGGCCACCGCCAGGACGACGTCCTCGGGTGAGCCGCCCGCCGAAGCCGTCCGCGCCGCCGCCACCTGGGCCCGGATGGCGTTGTCCGCTTCGGACAGGTAGGCGACCAGCAGGTCGTCCTTGCTGGGGAAGTGCCGGTAGAGCGTGGCGCGGGTGACGCCGGCGTCGGCGATGACCCGGTCGATGCCGACCGAATGCAGCCCCTCGGTGTAGAAGAGCCGGCTCGCCGAAGCCAGCAGCCGCGCTCGTGCTTCGGACACTGGACAGCACCTCCCGGTTCGCTGCTCCGAGTTTAGCAGATAGAACGGTCGGTCTTGACGGCGGCGACCTTCCGCTGTCATAGTCGCCAACGAGACAGATCGTTCTATCTACCGGGAGAGTCCATGACCACCGACACCGTTCCGGCCGCCGGCAGCGCACAGGCCCTGCGGCGGCTCTACTTCGTCCGGTTCGCGTTCGCCCTCGTCTGGGCGGCCCTGCTCTTCACGACGGCCTCGAGCCTCGGTCCGGTCAGCATCGCGTTGCTGGTGCTGTACCCGCTGTTCGACGTCGCCGCCGCCGTGCTCGACGTGCGTTCGGCGAAGGCGGGCAAGCCGATCACGGCGCTCTGGGTGAACGTCGCGATCAGCCTGCTCGCCGCCGCCGGCCTGGCCGTCGCCGCCTCGTCCGGGATTCCGGGCGTCCTGCGCGTGTGGGGCAGCTGGGCGATCGTGGCCGGCCTCGTCCAGCTCGTTGTCGGCGCCGCCCGGCGCGGCCTCGGCGGCCAGTGGCCGATGATCCTCAGCGGCGCGATCTCCGTCGTGGCCGGCACTTCCTTCATCCTGCAGGCCACAATGGACGGTGCTTCGCTGACGGCGCTGGCCGGCTACGCCACGCTGGGCGGCGTGTTCTTCCTCGTCTCCGCGCTGCGGCTGGGCCGCCGGGCTCAGGAGCAGTAGGTCCCGTTGAGCGCCGGCTGCAGGAACGGCGGCGTGCCACCGGTGTAGTTCGCGTTGTAGCCGAGGGTGGCCGTCGCGTTCGTGCCCAGGGCGCCGTTCCACGACGTGTTGCCGACCGTGACGACGTCGCCTGCGTCGTTCCAGGTCCCGTTCCAGCCCTGGCTGACGGTCACACCGGGTGCGGAGAACGTCAGCGTCCAGCCGGTGAGGGCCGCGCCGCGGTTCTCGATGACGATCTCGCCGGTGTACCCGGTCGGCCAGCTGCTGACCACCCGGTGGGTGACCTTGCAGCCGACCGGCGGCTGCAAGGTCACCCACCGGGTGGTCAGCAGCTGGCCGACCGTGTACACCGGCGAGATCGTCATCGAGAACCTCGGCGCGGCCCTCACCGTCTGGACGCTGACTGTCTCCGCACTCGCTGTGACCGTCAGCCAGG
>NZ_MUMI01000524.1 GCF_002155975.1 Amycolatopsis kentuckyensis | reverse complement strand
GAGGTGCCGGCGGGCGCGGGCCGCCACCCGCGCCCGCCGGCACCTCCACCCGTTCCCGGGAGGCCACCGCTTGAGCCATCACTCCAAAGGCCCCATAAGACGTGCGTCCGCCAAGTCAGGTCGCCTGTCCCGACCTTTGGTCCGGCCGTCCGATCGGTGTCGCGTTTGGGCCTTCGCGCGAACGGGAATCACCCGTCGCGGGAAGGCGGTGAGGGCGATCGCCGAGATCCGGATCGGGACCTCTGGGTGGCGTTATCCGCCGTGGCGCGGGGTTTTCTACCCACCTGGGCTCGCGCAGCGGCGGGAACTCGAATACCTCTCGCGGCGGATGAACGCCGTCGAAATCAACGGGTCCTTCTACTCCCTCCAGCGCCCGGAACGCTACCGCGCCTGGTTCGACGAAACGCCCGCCGACTTCCTCTTCGCCGTCAAAGGCGGGCGCTTCATCACCCACATGAAGCAGCTTCGCGGCGTCGAGACCGCCCTCGCGAACTTCTACGCCTCCGGTGTTCTCGCCCTCGGCGCGAAACTCGGCCCCTTCCTCTGGCAGCTTCCGCCCAGACTGGCCTTCGATCCCGATCGGCTCGAGAACTTCTTCGCCTTGCTTCCCCGCACCACCACCGATGCCGCCCGGCTGGCGGCGAAGCACGACGACAAGCTCAAGGGCACGCCGTACCTCGAAGCCGGCCGTAGGAAACCCCTGCGGCACGCCCTGGAAGTGCGGCATCCCAGCTTCGCCGAACCCGCCGCCAAAAAGCTCCTCGAAGAACACGGCATCGCCCTCGTCGTCGCCGATACCGCCGGCAAATGGCCGTTCCTCGAAGACCAGACCGCCGACTTCGCCTATGTCCGGCTGCACGGCGACGAAGAACTCTACGTCAGCGGCTACTCCGACCAAGCCCTGCGCAAGTGGGCCGAAAAGATCCGGGCCTGGCACGACGGCGGGCGGCGTGACGTGCACGTCTACTTCGACAACGACGTCAAAGTCGAAGCTCCCCGGAACGCCGAATGTCTCGCCGACCTGCTCGGGGTGGCACCGATCACGAGACAGTGAGTGGACAGTGAGCGCCGTCCGTTTGAATGGGTCCTGCGGGCCGGACGGCTTGCGTGCTGCCGCTGGGGGTCGGCACGTGAGCCGTCCGGACCCGAAGACTCAGGCGCCCACCACCACCAGCGCCGCCAGCTTGGCGCGGACGTCGTCCGCGTCCGGGTGGCCCAGCTCCGTCAGCAGGCGCACCGAGCGGAGCCAGCACTCGCGGGCCAGCGCCGCGTCGCCGTGACGCAGGTGGATCGTGCCCAGCTGAGCCAGGACGTCCGCCGCCTCGTACTGCTCGCCCATCGCGAAGAACATGTCCACCGAGTCGCGGATGCACGCGATGCCTTCCTCGAACCGGCCGAGTCCGATCAGGGCCAGGCCGCGCGTGTGCTGCGTGAACCGCGTGTCCACCGGACGCCCGTCCGGGCCCAGGATCGCCAGCGCCTCGTCGGCCAGGCGCAGCGCCTGCTCGTGATCGCCCATCGACGTGCAGATGTCGCCCAGCGCCCGGAGCACACTCGCCTCCAAGTGCCCGAGCCCCAGCTCGCGGACGATCTCCAGCGCCTGCATCCCGTGCTCGTACGCCCAGGCGCAGTCTTCGAGGTTGTGCGCCGCCATCGCCAGGTTGTACTGCGCCCGCGCCTCGCCCTCGCGCGCCCCGAGCTCCCGCTGGATCGCGAGCACCTGCTCCAGGTACCGCCGGGACTCCGCGTACTGCCGGGCGACGCCGTTGACGACGCCGAGCCCGCTCAGGATCCCCGCCTCGCCGGGCCGGTGGCCGCTCGCCCGCGCCGCTTCGAGCGCCACCGCGAACACCGACCGCCAGTCGTCGAGCCGCGAGCGCGTCACGAAATAGCTCTGCAGCAGCCAGGCAAGCTTCCAGCAGACGTCGTCGCGGCCCCGGCGCCGCGCCAGGTGCACCGCCGCGATGAGGTTGCCGTACTCCTCGCCGAACCAGTCGAGCCCGTCGTGGTACCCGGAAAACGACAGACCGCCTTCGAGGTCGTCGAGCTCCAGCAGCCGGTAGTAGCGCTCGGGCCGCATCAGCCGTGACGCGTTCAGCGCCGACGCCAGGTACCAGCCCAGCAACCGGTCCAAAGCGGCGTCGCGCTCCGAAGCGGAATCGACCTGCGAAGCCGCGTACGCCCGGATGAGGTCGTGGAACTGGTAGCGGCCCGGCCGTGGCTGGGCGAGCAGGTGCGCGGCGGCCAGGGTTTCGAGCATCGGCCGGGTCTCGGCGACGTCGAGCCCGGCGACCGCGGCTGCCGCCGGTGCGGTGAAGTCGACGCCGGTGTGCAGCCCGAGCAGCCGCAGCAGCCGGGCCGTCGACGGCTGCAATGCCTGGTAAGAGTACGAAAACACCGACCGGATGTTGGTGCCTTCGCCGTCGGCGAGGTCGAACGAACCGAGCAGGTCGCTGTCGAGGGAGCCGGCGAACTCGTCGAGCGCCAGGTCGGGGAACTCCGCCGCGCGCACGGCGAGGATCCGGATCGCCAGCGGCAGCCCGCCGCAGTAGCGCACGAACCGCTCGGCCGCCGCCGGATCGCGGGCGACCCGGTCGTGGCCGATCGTGGCCGCCAGCAGCGCGACGGCGTCCTCGTCGCCGAGTTCCTCCAGCGCGATCCGGCGCGCGCCGTGCGTCGCGACCAGCGCGCGCAGCTGCCAGCGGCTGGTGACGACGACCAGGCAGCCGGGCCCGGGCAGCAGCGGGCTCACC
>NZ_MUMI01000523.1 GCF_002155975.1 Amycolatopsis kentuckyensis | reverse complement strand
CGGCGCCCCGGCCGGGCAGCCCGCGTGTCACCCGCCCTGCCAGCAGCCCGGCTGGCAGGATCGGCGCATGGAACGTGTGCTCGGCATCGGCGGGTACTTCATCCGCGCCGCGGATCCCGCCGCCCTCGCCACCTGGTACCGCGACTGCCTCGGGCTCGACACCGACGAAAACGGCCTCTGGCAGCAGCAGCCCGGCCCGACCGTCTTCGCGCCGTTCGAGGCCGGGACCGACTACTTCGGCTCCGCAACCCAGCAGACCATGCTCAACTTCCGGGTCCGCGACCTCGACGCCATGCTCGACCAGCTCCGCGCCCGCGGCGCGAACGTCGCCGACGACACTCAGGACATGGACGGCGTCGGCCGGTTCGGCTGGGTCACCGATCCCGAAGGGCACCGGATCGAGCTCTGGCAGCCCGCCTAGAGCACGAATCCCGCCGGGAACGGGTCCGACGGGTCGAGCAGGTACGTCGCCGTGCCGGTGATCCACGCCCGGCCGGAGAACTCCGGCACCACCGCCGGCACGCCACCCACCGTCGTCTCGGCGACCAGGGAGCCGGTGAACGTCGTGCCGATGAACGACGAGTTCTCGAACGGCGTGTGCAGCGGCAGCTCGCCGCGGGCGTGCAGCTGCGCCATCCGGGCGGACGTCCCCGTGCCGCACGGTGACCGGTCGAACCAGCCCGGGTGGATCGCCATCGCGTTCCGCGACGCCCGCGCGTCCGAGCCCGGCGCCAGGAACTGGACGTGCTTGCACCCGCCGATCAGCGGGTCCTCCGGGTGCTTCGGCGGCCGCTGCTCGTTGATCGCGGCCATGATGGCCAGTCCCGCCGACAGGATCCGGTCCTTCTCCGCCCGGTCGAACGGGATGTCCACAGCAGACAGGTCGAGGATGGCGTAGAAGTTGCCGCCGTAGGCGAGGTCGTAGCGGACCGTGCCCAGGCCCGGCACGGAGACCTCGGCGTCGCGCTCGGCGAGGAACGACGCCACGTTGCGCAACTTGACCCGGGTGGCGCGCCCGTCCTGGACCGTGACCTCCGCGTGCACCAGCCCGGCCGGGGTGTCCAGGCGCACCACCGTCGTCGGCTCGGTCACCTCGACCATGCCCGTCTCCACCAGCACCGTCGCCACGCCGATCGTGCCGTGGCCGCACATCGGCAGGCAGCCGGACACCTCGATGTACACCACGCCCCAGTCCGCGTCCTCGCGGCAGGGCGGCTGCAGGATCGCGCCGCTCATCGCCGAGTGGCCGCGCGGCTCGTTCATCAGGAACTGCCGCAGGTGGTCCAGGTGCGCCATGAAGTACCGGCGGCGCTCGGCCATCGTGGCACCCGGGATCGGGGCCACGCCGCCGGTCACCACCCGGGTCGGCATGCCTTCGGTGTGCGAGTCGACCGCCGTGATCGCGCGCGAGGAACGCATCTACGCCACCCCCAGCGCCGCGAGCGCACGGCCCATGTCCGCGCGGACCTGCTCGCGGTGGACGTCCGAAAGCGGGCCTCGCGGCGGCCGGCACGGCCCGCCGCGCCGGCCCACCATGTCCATCCCGAGCTTGATGGCCTGGACGAACTCGGTGCGCGAATCCCACCGGAACGCGGCCACCAGCGGTTCGTAGAGCGCCCTGGCCTCCTCGAGCTTGCCCGCCGTGGCCAGCTCGAACAGGCGCGCCGACTCGGCCGGGAACACGTTGGGGAACCCGGCGAACCAGCCGGTGGCCCCCATCAGCAGGCTCTCCAGGACGACGTCGTCGGCGCCGCTGATCACGGCCAGCTCCGGGGCCCGCTCCCGGATCTCCAGCACGCGGCGGACGTCGCCGGAGAACTCCTTGACGGCCACGACGTTGTCGATCTGCGCGATCTCGGCGAGCAGGTCCGGCGTGAGGTCGACCTTGGTGTCGAACGGGTTGTTGTAGACCATCACCGGCAGCCCTGCCGACGCGACGGCCTCGAAGTGGGCGAGCACCTCGCCGCGGTTGGCGCGGTAGAGCGTCGGCGGCAGGCACAGCACGCCGTGCGCGCCGTCCTCGGCCGCCGCCTCGGCCCAGTACCGGGCCTGGTGCGCGCCGGGTCCGTGGACACCGACGACGACGATCCCGTCCGTCCCGACGGCCTCGATCGCGGTGCGGGCGACGCGGCGGCGTTCCTCGTCGGTCAGCGAGGAGTACTCGCCGAGGGAACCGTTCGGGCCGACCCCACGGCAGCCGTTCCCGACCAGCCACCGGCAGTGCTCGGCGTAGGCGTCGTAGTCGACGGCCAGCCCGGCCGGCGCGGCGTCGTCGGCCCGGTACGGCAGCGCGGCGGCGACGACCACGCCGCCGAGGTCGCGGGTGCTCATGGGATCTCCTTCGGCTCGGCGAGCTCGCCCAGGCGGATCGGCTGGGCGATCGGACGGTGGTGCCGCTCGGTGCTCCCGCACAGTTCGGCGACGGCGGGGCCGCACATCCGGCCCTGGCACGGGCCGAGGCCGGCGCGGGTGCCGAGCTTGAGCGCGTGCGGACCGGGGGTGGCCGGGTCCGCGGCGGCGCTTTTCAGGTCGCCGCAGGTGGTTTCCTCGCAGCGGCAGACGACGGTGTCCTCGCGCAGCCAGCCGGGCCACGCCGCGCCGATCGGGTGGGCGGCGGCCAGGCGGCGGGCGAAGGCACGGGCGTGGTCACGCCGTTTCACCAGCGCGCGGCTCGGCGTCCGCCCGGCGGCGGCCCACCCGGCGACCGCGCCTTCCGCAGCGGCGGCGGCCGCACCGCCGATGCCGGTGAGCTCCCCCGCGGCGAACACCCCGGCGACGCCGGTGCGCTGGTCGTCGCCGACCCGGACGAACCCGCCGTCGAGGACGCAGCCGGCCGCGACGGCCAGTTCGGGCTGCGGGACGAAGCCGTGCCCGACGCAGAGGGCGTCGACCTCGTAGGTGCGTTCGGTGCCGGGCACGACCGACCAGTCCGCGCGGACGCGGGCAGTGACGGCTTCGCGGACCCGGTCGTCGCCGCGGGCTTCGATCACCGCGTGGCCCATGCGGTACGGGACGCGGTGCCGGGCCAGGGTGCCGGCATGACGAACCAGTTCGTTCACCTTGCCGACGTGCGCCGCCGCGCGCCACGACCATCCGTTGAGGACAGTGCGCGCCGGGTTCGCCTCCAGGACGGCGAGTATTCCGGCGCCGACGGCCAGCAGGGACTCGGCGACCGGCAACAGGAACGGCCCGGCCCCGGCGACGAGCACCCGCCGTCCGACGGCGACCCGCTCCCCCTTGGCGAGGGCCTGCGCGGCGCCCGCGGTGAACACGCCGGGCAGCTGCCAGCCGGGGAACGGCAGGACCCGGTCGTGCGCGCCGGTGGCCAGGACCAGCGCGTCGGGTTCGAGGGTGTGGCGATGCCGGTTCGTCCCGTCGGCCGGGCCGCGCAGGACGTGGACCCGCTTGCCCTCCAGGGCCCAGACAGTGGCTTCCGGCCACCACGTGCACCGGTCCAGGAGCGCCGCGAACCGGTGCGAGGCTCCGCGGTGGTACTGCCCGCCCGGCGCGTCCGCCTGGTCCAGGACGGTGACCTCGGCGCCGGCGGCGAGCGCGTGTTCGGCCGCCGCGAGCCCGGCGGGGCCGGCGCCGATGACGACGACGTGCGTCACGCGTCCTCCTCCCGCGTCTGGGTCCGGATCTCGTCGCCGTCGGCGGCGCGACGGCGGCAGGCGCGGACGTCGGCGACGCCGTTGACCGTGAGCACGCAGTCGAAGCAGGCGCCGATCCCGCAGAAGACCCCGCGTGGCGCGCCGGACCGCGTGGTGCGCCAGGACAGCCGGCCCGCGGCGAGCAGTACACCGGCGACGGTCTGCCCGGCGAGCCCGGTGACGGTCTCGCCGTCGACGGTGATCGCGATCGGCCGCCCGCTCACGCCAGCACCGCCGGACGGTCCACGGTGAACTCTGCCACCGGCATCGACGGTGGTGCTCCCGTCAGCAGTTCGCGCAGCAGCCGGGCCGTCCCGACGCTCAAGCCGATCCCCGCCCCTTCGTGTCCGGTGGCGTGCCAGAGGTTCCCGAGCCTCGGATCTTCCCCCAGCACCGGCAGGTGGTCGTCGACGTACGGCCGGAAGCCGCCGTACGCGCGCATCACCGCGGCGTCGGCCAAGGCCGGGAAGAGCCGGACGGCCTTGGCCGCGATCGCGCCCAGCACGTGCGGCCGGATCGTGTCGTCGAACCCCACCCGGCGGCGGGACGAGCCGATCAGCACCGTCCCGCCGTGCGTCGACTCGACCACGGCCGACGTCTGCAGTTCGCCGCTGCCCGTGCCGACCGCGCCGACGTAGTCCGCGTCGTAGACCTTGTGCCGCACCACGCCCGGCATCGGCGTGGTCACCAGGACCTCGCCGCGCCGGGGGCGGACCGCGATCGGCGCCTCCAGCCGGGCCGACAGTTCCCCCGCCCCACGGCCCCGCCGCGTTCACCACGACGTCCGCCTCGACCACTTCGCCTGCCACGTGCACCCCGGTGATCCGGCCGCCCGCCATCCGGGCGCCGGTGACCTCGGCCCCGGTGCGCAGCCGGGCGCCGTGGCGCAGCGCCGAACCCAGCAGCGCGAGCGCGGCGGCGGCCGGCTGCACCTGGGCGTCCTCCGGGTAGCGGACGGCGGCGGTCAGCTGCCGGGTGAGCGCCGGCTCGGCCGCCGCGACGTCCGCCGCATCGAGCCGCTCGGTGCGGACCCCGGCCGCGGCCTGGGCCCCGGCGAACGCGAGGAGCGCGCCGGCACCGGCTTCGGTGGTGGCCACGACGATGCCGCCCTTCGGGTCGAACTCCGTCGCGGCCGCCGCGCGCGGGTCGTCGTCGGCGATTTCGGCCAGTACCCGCGGCCAGAGCCGGGCCGACAGCTGTGCGAGCGCGAGTTCGGCGCCCGGTCCCTTGTCCGAGACCAGGAGATTGCCTTCGCCGTGCGACGTGGTGCCGCCCGCGGGCCGGCCACGGTCGAGGACCAGGACGTCGAAGCCGGCGCGGGCGAGTTCCCGGGCGCACGCCGCACCGACGATGCCGGCGCCGATCACCACCACCCGCGTTCGGTTCATCGACCCTCCAGCGTTCGGTATAGCGAACGATAGGTCTCGGTCGGGACGGGTGTCAATCCGGCAGGACGGGGTGCGGCCGGCCGTCGAGGCGTTCGTCCGCGCGGTACTGCAGCAGCAGCACCGACTGCACCGGACCGTCCGGCGCGGTGTAGCTGTGCGGCTCGCGGGCGTCGAACGCGACGTAGTCGCCGGGCCCGAGGTCCACGCTCCGCCCGGCGACCTCGACGCACAGCCGGCCGGCCTGCACGACGGTGTGCTCGACGCCGACGTGGCCCTGCGAGCGCTGCGGCGCGTCCCCGCGGACGAGCTGGTCGTACACCTCGAAGACACTGTTCTCGGCCTCGATCCGGCGCAACGGCCGCAGGTCGACGCCCTCGCCGCGGAGCACTTCGACCTCGGCGGCGCGCACGACGGTGAGCCCGCCGCGCGGGCGGTGGTCGAGCAGGTCGGAGATGGCCACCTCCAGGACCCGGGACAGGCTGAAGACGGTCTCGATGGTCGGGTTGCCGGTGCCGCCTTCGAGCTGCGACAGCGTCGCCTTGCCGATGCCCGACCGCCGGGACAGCTCGGACAGCGACAGGCCGCGCGCCGCCCGCGCCGCGCGCAGGTTGACCGCCAGCATGTCGCGGATCGACGGACCGCCATCAGCGTTCGGTAAAGCGTCCATCAGCGACGCCTTTCGTTCGGTTTGACGATCGCCATGATGCCACGCCGTCGCCACGCTCGACCGGTGAAGCAGTCGATTCTCGCGATGGCCGACCTGGCCACGCCCATGGCCATCGGGTAGCGGCGACGCTCGGCCTCGCGGACCTGCTGGAGACGGTCACCACCGGCACGCCTGCCTACGAACACCGGTACGGCGGCGATTTCTGGACCGACATCGACGCCGAACCACGGCTGCGGCGCTCGTTCGACGCCCCGATGAACTGGCGGTTCCAGGCGCAGGCGCCACAGATCGCCGAGCGCTTCGACTGGAGCCGCTTCCCCCGGATCGTCGACGTCGGCGGCGGGGACGGCTTCGCGCTCGCCGAGATCCTGCGCGCCCACGCGGCGGTGCACGGCTCGGTGCTGGACCTGGCCCCCTCGGCGGCCGCGGCGGCGGAGCGCTTCGCGGCGGGCGGGCTCGCCGACCGGGCGGGAGTGGTGCCCGGCAGCTTCTTCGACCCGCTCAGGCGCGGGGCTGCGGCCTGGTCCTGCGCGGGACGACGGAGGTGTCCGGCGGCCGGACGGCCCTCGAGTTCGGGGTGGCACCGGAACCCGGCTGACTCGGATGCGCGGCCTTGAACGGCTCGTTCCCGGCAGCAGAGATCAGGAACGAGCCGTTCAGGACGCGGGCGGCAGCCCCAGCGGCGCTACCTCGTCGTGTACGTCAGGCAGTTCGCCGCGTGGCCGCCGTCGCCGGGGCCGACCCGGATGTTGTCCGCGGTGCACTCCAGCGACGAGTTGTGCCGGCAGTCCACCCGGGAACAGGCCCCGACCTGGGCCACGACCCGGTCCAGGCCGCCCTTCGTGTTCAGCGGGACGAACGTGCCGCAGTCCGCGGAGCCGTTGTCGCCGCCGACGGTGATCGCGAACGCGTGGCAGCCGTCGTGGTTGTACGAGCAACCGCTGACCGTGCACTCGTGCACGGCCGGCATCTCGGTGGTGGTCATCAGCGCTCCTGGTTCCGTGGTGGGAAAACAGTCGGTTCCCCGACGCTCCCACCACGGAACAGGCCCCGCAACACTCGCGGACGCGGCCGGGTGAACCCGGCCGGGTGACAGATTCGATCTTGCTCAGCGCGTGCGCGTGTTCGGGTCGCTCGTGCTCGGCCGCCCCGTCTCGACGTGGCCCGCCAGGCGGCGCAGGAAGCGCGGGTCGCGGTCCGAAACCACCGAGACGTCGTACCAGTTGCCGCTGCGCCCCGTGTCCACCACCTCGACCACGCGCGCGCCCGGCCGCAGGAGCCGCGACGTCGAACGGCGGGCGTACGCGTCGGTCAGCGTGAGCCGCACCGGCGTGCTGCCGCTGTTGGTCAGGACCAGCGCCAGGTTGCCGCTGCGCCCCTCCGGACGCGCGCTCACCTCGGGCCCCGCCACGGCGCCGCGGAACTGCCGGACGAACCCGTTCGGCCCGTGCGCGGTGTAGTCGTAACCCCCGGAGACGGGCAGCGTGGCGGCGAGCGAGCAGCCCGCACCCGCCGTGTACGTCCACGGCTCGCCGCCCGGAGACGTGACGTAGAACGTCGCGCCCGCCCGGCCCTGGTTGACGAACGTCAGGCGGAAACCGTCCCCGACCCGGGCGTCGGCGGCCAGGTCGTACGGCAGGGCCCGCGCCGGCCGCAGCCCGGGCTCCTGCTTCGGCAGCACGGCGTCGGCCGGGACGGCGGGCACGTAGTCCGGGTGCCGCTTGCGGTCCGGCGGCTCGTAGGCCGCCGTGTCCGGCAGGGCGGGCACCCGCGCGTCGGTCCGGGCGAAGTCGAACGCCGAGGTCAGGTCGCCGCACACCGAGCGGCGCCAGGCCGAGATGTTCGGCTCGGGCACGCCGAAGCGCCGTTCGACGAACCGGATGATCGACGTGTGGTCGAACGTCTCCGAGCAGACGTAGCCGCCCTTGCTCCACGGCGACACCACCAGCATCGGCACGCGCTGCCCGAGCCCGTACGGGCCGGCCGGGTTCGCCGCCGAGCCGGCGAAGATCTCCCCCGCGGTATCCACAGTGGACTGGCCGGCCGTCGCGTACGGCGGGACGACGTGGTCGAAGAAGCCGTCGTTCTCGTCGTAGGTGATGAACAGCGCGGTCTTGCTCCACACGTCCGGGTTCGCGGTGAGCGCGTCGAGAACCTGCGCGATGTACCAGGCGCCGTAGTTCACCGGCCAGTTCGGGTGCTCGCAGAACGCCTCCGGCGCGGTGATCCAGGAGACCTGCGGCAGTTGCCCGGCCTTGACGTCCGCGCGCAGCCGGTCGAAGTAGCCTTCGCCCGCCTTGGCGTTCGTGCCGGTGCGGGCCTTCTCGTACAGGGCGTCGCCGGGCTTCGCGTTGCGGTAGGAGTCGAAGTACAGCAGCGAGTTGTCGCCGTAGTTGCCGCGGTAGGCGTCCTCGATCCAGCCCCAGCCGCCGGCGGCGTCGAGGCCGTCGCCGACGTCCTGGTAGATCTTCCACGACACCCCGGCCTGCTCCAGGCGCTCGGGGTAGGTCGTCCAGGAGTAGCCCTTTTCGTCGTTGCCGAGGACCGGGCCGCCGCCCTTGCCGTCGTTGCCCGTGTACCCGGTCCACATGTAGTAGCGGTTCGGGTCGGTCGAGCCCATGAACGAGCAGTGGTAGGCGTCGCAGATGGTGAACGAGTCGGCGAGGGCGTAGTGGAACGGGATGTCCTCGCGGGTCAGGTACGCCATCGTGGTCGAGCCCTTCGCGGGCACCCACTTGTCGTAGCGGCCCGCGTTCCACGCCGCGTGCGTGTCGTTCCAGCCGTGCGGGAGGTCCTGGATGAACTGCAGGCCCAGGTTGTCCGCTTCGGGGTGGAACGGCAGGATGTCGCGCTTGCCGTCCGACTGCGCCCAGACCGGTTTCCCGTTCGCCAGCGTCACCGGCCGCGGGTCACCGAAACCACGGACCCCGCGCAGGGTGCCGAAGTAGTGGTCGAACGACCGGTTTTCCTGCATCAGCACCACGACGTGCTCGACGTCCCGCAGCGTCCCGGTCCGGTGGTACGCGGGGATCTCCGCCGCGCGGGCGATGCTGGTGGACAGCGCGGAAAGGGCGGCAGTACCGCCGGCGAGCTGCAGAAAACGTCGTCGGTTGACGTCCGTCATGGGGACTCCGGGGGGTCGTGGTGGCGAGCCGGGTCAGTATGGGCGGCGAAAAGCGAACCTGTCCCGGGACCGAGGCTAACGCCGGGCGAAACCCTGGTTAACGCCTGCGAGCGGACAGGCCCCGGACAGAGTTGTTGACAGAGATACGGAAGTACGTACTAATGTAGTGCCTCACTATGAATGACGTACTCAACTTCGCCCGGGACGAGGACGACCGGCTCTACTCCCCCGAGGTCCGCGGCGCGCTGGCCGCGTTCACTCTCGGCGAAGACACCGGCGTGCTCGAAGCCGCGGCTGCCGTCCGCACGGCCGCGCGGAGCCTCGAAGGGCTGCGGTCCCGGGGCACCGACAGCCGCGGCCTCAGCCCCGGCGCCCTCGACATCCTGATCCGGCTCGCCACCGGCGGCGCGAACATCAAGGACCTCGCCGCGTCCGCCGGCGTGAGCTCCCGGAACGTGACCGGCCTGGTCGACACGCTCGAACGCGCCGGGCTCGCCGAGCGCGTCCCCGACCCGCACGACCGGCGGTCGGTGCAGGTCCGGATCACCGCGGACGGCGAGACCTGGCTGGCGGAGTTCCGCCGGCCCTCGCAGCTGGCCATGGCCGCGCTCTTCCGGGGCTTCACCGCCGCCGAGACGACCCAGTTGCGGCACCTGTGCCTGCGGCTGGCCGAGAACCAGTACCACCTCACCCGGCACCTGGAGGACCGATGACCACCCGCACCAGGGAAACCGTGCAGGCCTACCACCGCGCCCGCTTCGACGGCGACGTGACCGCCGCGGCCGCGCAGCTGGCCGGCACGTTCACCTTCCGCAGCCCGCTGATCGAATCCGCCGACACGCGCGGCCATCTCGACGGGCTCGCGGGATTCGTCGGGATCGTCACCGGCGTCGAGATGATCAGCGAGCTCTACGGCGACGCGGAGGCCACGCTCGTCTACGACGTGCACACCGCGACGCCGGTCGGCGTCCAGCACACCGCGGAGCACTTCCGGTTGCGCGACGGGAAGATCGAGGCCATCACGCTGATCTTCGACGCGACGCGCTGGCATCCCCTGATGGCAGCGGTGACCCGCCCGGATGCCCGGGTTGTGGAGACCACGGGCTGAGCTCGAACACCGGGCGGGCACCGCCGGGACCGGTGTACCCGGCGCCGGCGGCGGCAAACAGCGGTTGCCTGCGGGATTCCGGGATCCGGGGCAGAATTCCCGGGTGCCTGACGAACCGCGCGACCGCACCCGTCCCGGAGCCCGCTGAGGTGGGCCGCGCGGAATACCTGATCGTGCTGGGCGTGTGCGTGGTCGTGACGCTGCCGATCGAACTGGCCGGCGCGCGGGTGTACCGCCGGCCGGGCCGGCTGGTCCGCGCGGTGCTGCCGGTGGCGGGCGTGTTCCTCGTCTGGGACGCCCTGGCCATCGCGGCCGGCGTCTGGCACTTCGACCCGGCGTTCGTCACCGGCCTGCGTGCCCCGTTCGGGATCCCCTTGGAAGAAGTCCTCTTCTTCGCCGTGATCCCGGTGTGCGGTGTCCTGACCTACGAAGGGGTCGGCCTGACCGGGCGGCTGCTGCGGCGGCGGCGGCGGTGATGCCGTGGAATCAGGCCCGCCTCCGCTCAGCGGAGGTCCGAGGGGGGTCGACCTGCGAGCGGAGGCGGGAGTTCGAGGCCGGTACGGGGGTCGCCTCGCGGCGAACGGCTCAACACGGCTCCAGCGTGACCGGTATTCCGTGAAGGCAAGGGGTGAGGCCCGGGGACACCGCCGTACCGACACTCTGTACAACGTCCCGGCCCCGCTGGTGTTCCGGACCGCGAGCGTGACGTGCGTCGCTCAGCCGGCCGCCACGGGCTGCCGGGTCCGGACGGCCCAGCGGGTCAACGCGGGCACGGGCGCGACCGCCGCGAGGAACACCGCCGCGACGAGCAACCACCCGGGGCCGCCGAGGCCGCCGACCGCGAGGGTGAACACGCCGGGCCCCACCATCTGCACGGTGGCCGTGGCCGCTTCGGTGACACCCTGGTAGGCGCCCTTGGCGTCTTCGCGCATCAACCGCACGGACAGGCCCCAGTTGGCGGCCACGTACGCCAGTTCCCCGACGACGTGCAGCACCGCGGCCAGCCCCACCACCGCGACGGCGGCCGCCCCCGAGCCGCCGGACGTCGTGGCGAGCAGTGCACAGCCGGCCGCGAGCACCGTCCCGGACACCACCGCCGTTCTCGCGGCCTGGCCTGCCGTGCGCGCGAACCGCGCGAACGGCACCTGGAACACCGCGATGCCGACCGAACTGATCACGACGACGACCCCGCCGAGGCCCAGTGGCAGGTGCGTCCAGCGGGACAGCCACAGCGGCAAGCCGGCCGACAACATGGCCCAGCACAGCGAAAGCACGGCCGTGGCCGCGGTGACGCACAGGTAGGGCCGGTCCTTCAGCACCGCCCGGGTCGCCGTCTTTCCCGCGGTCCGTGCGGGTGCGGGCACCAGCAGGGTCGCGCCGGCGAGGACCAGGAAGCTGACGGCGTTCCCGGCGATGGCCAGGGTGTAGGCCCACCGGGCGTCGGCCGTGAGCACCAGGGCGCCGAGCCCGGCACCGGCGGCGTACCCGACGTGCTGGGCCACCCGTTGCCGCGCCAGCGCGCGCACCCGCTCGGCCGGCTCGGCGACCAGCGCCGTGACGAGCGCGGTGCGCACCGCCGTCCCGCCGGTGGCCAGGGCGGTGAACGGCACCGTGACGGCCAGGAACGACCAGGTGCCGTCCACCGCGAGGTAGCCGGCCATCGCGGCGGCCCGCACCACCGTGAGCACGACCAGCACCGGCCGCGCGCCCGCCCGGTCGGCGAAGGCGCCCAGCGGTACCGCGGCGGCCATGCCGACCGCGCTCGCGACGGCCAGCCCGGCGCCGACCGTGACCGGCGGGAGCCCGGCGATCCGGGTGAGGTACAGCGCCCAGATCGTGAACCAGAGGCCGTCACCGAGGGCGGAAACCCCGCGACCCCACAGAAGACTTCGCAGCCCGGCCATGCATCCACCCTTCATGAAGACGTGAAGGGTAATTCCCCGGCCGGCTGGTTGCAAACATCATTCACGTACTCGTGAAGCGTGCTAGGCTCGCGCGCGGCGGAAGGAACGGTGATGGGCGGACTGGTCGATGCGGGCAACGCCGTCCAGGGCGCGATCGTCGAGCTGACGCGCGAACTGGCCGACCCGGTGCGGCTCACGGCCCTGCAGGTGCTGGCGGCGGAAGGCCCGCACACGATGGTGCAGCTGGCCGACGCGCTCGGGGTGACCGCACCCCGGCTGGGCAACCACCTGGCCCGCCTGCGGGCGGCCGGGCTGGTGACGGCCGAACACACCGGGCGGCACGCGGTGTACCGCGTCGGCCGCGAGGACCTCTTGGGCGTGCTCACCGCCCTCGCGCACTACGCCGGCAACGAGGGCATCACCCCGCCGGATCGGGCGGAGTCGGGCGCGGACCTCGCGCACACGTGTTACGACCACGCGGCGGGCCGCCTCGGCGTGGCGGTGTTCGCCCTGCTCGTCTCGCGCGGAGCGGTGCGGCAGCCGGACGGTTCCGCCGCCGACGTGGCCCTCGGCGACGACCTGTCGGCCTTCCGGGACCTGGGTGTCTCGCCGTCGGAGATCGATCCCGGCCGGCGGCGGCCGGCGACGGCGTGCCTCGACCGGACCCACCGCGTTCCGCACCTCGGCGGGATCCTCGGCCACGAGGTCCTGGCGGCCTTCCTGGCCGACGGCCTGGTCCGCCGCGGCCCGGAGGACCGCGAGCTGCGGATCACCCCGCGGGGGCACCGCCGGTTCGGTGAGCTGCTGCCGGACTTCCGGCCGGTCGTCAGCGCCGCCCGGAGCGGGTCGCGGCGAGGTACTCGCGGTTGAGCGTCGCGATGCTCGCGAACGGGATCCCCTTCGGGCACGATGCCACGCACTCCCCCGTGTTGGTGCAGCCGCCGAAACCCTCGGCGTCCATCGCGTCCACCATGTCGAGCACCCGGCTCGCGCGTTCGGGAGCGCCCTGCGGCAGCAGGCTCAGGTGGGTCACCTTCGCCGCCGTGAACAGGGTCGCCGAGCCGTTCGGGCACGCCGCCACGCAGGCGCCGCAGCCGATGCACGTCGCGTTGTCGAAGGCCAGGTCCGCGTCCGGTTTCGGCACCGGGGTCGCGTGCGCGTCCGGCGCGCTGCCCGTCGGCGCGCTGACGTAGCCGCCCGCCTGGACGATCCGGTCGAGTGCCGAGCGGTCGACCACCAGGTCCTTGACGATCGGGAAACCCTTGGCGCGCCATGGTTCCACATCGACGACGTCGCCGTCGGCGAAGGAGCGCAGGTGCAGCTGGCACGCCGTCGTGCGCTCGGGGCCGTGCGCCCGGCCGTTGATCACCACGCCGCACGAGCCGCAGATGCCCTCGCGGCAGTCGTGGTCGAACGCCACCGGCTCGTCGCCCGCCTCGATCAGCCGCTGGTTCAGCACGTCCAGCAGCTCGAGGAACGACATGTCCGGGCCGACGCCGTCGACCGGGTAGGCGACCAGCCGCCCTTCCGAGGCCGGGCCGGCCTGCCGCCAGACGCGGACGGTGAGTTTCATGTGTAGCTCCGCTGGGTCGGGTGGACGTGCTCGAAAACCAGTTCCTCGCGGTGCAGCACCGGCTCGGCGCCGTACTCCCACGCGGCGACGTGCGCGAAGTTCCCGTCGTCCCGCAACGCCTCCCCCGACGACGTCTGGTGTTCTTCGCGGAAGTGCCCGCCGCACGACTCCTCGCGCGCGAGAGCGTCGACGAGCATGAGCTCGGCCAGCTCCAGGAAGTCGGCGACGCGGTTCGCCTTCTCCAGCTCCTGGTTGAGCTCCGCGCCGCCGCCCGGGATCCGGACGTCGCGCCAGAACTCGGCCCGCAGCTCCGGCACCCGCTCCAGGGCCTTGCGCAGGCCTTCGCGCGTCCGGGACATCCCGCAGTGGTCCCACATCAGCAGGCCCAGCTCGCGGTGGAACGAGTCGACCGACCGCGTCCCCCGCACCGCCAGGAGCCGCGAGATCCGCTCGCGCACCTCGCTCTCCGCTTCGCGGACCGCGGCAGCGGGGACGTCGTCGAGCCGGGTGCTGCCGAGGTAGTCGTTGACCGTCGCCGGCAGCACGAAGTAGCCGTCGGCGAGGCCCTGCATCAGCGCCGACGCGCCGAGCCGGTTGGCGCCGTGGTCGGAGAAGTTCGCCTCGCCGATCACGAACAGCCCGGGGATCGTGCTCTGCAGGTCGTAGTCCACCCAGAGCCCGCCCATCGTGTAGTGGATGGCCGGGTAGATCCGCATCGGCACCGCGTACGGGTCTTCCGCGGTGATGCGCTGGTACATGTCGAAGAGGTTGCCGTAGCGGGCTTCGATCGCCGCCCGGCCGAGCCGCGCGATCGCGTCGGCGAAGTCGAGGTAGACGCCGAGACCGCCCGGCCCGACGCCGAACCCGGCGTCGCAGACGTTTTTGGCCGCTCGCGAGGCGATGTCGCGCGGCACGAGGTTGCCGAAGCTCGGGTACAGGCGCTCGAGGTAGTAATCTCGCTCGTCTTCGGGGATCTCCCCCGGCGGCCGGGTGTCGCCGGCGAGCTTGGGGACCCAGATGCGGCCGTCGTTGCGCAGCGACTCGCTCATCAGCGTCAGCTTCGACTGGTGTTCGCCCGAGCGCGGGATGCACGTCGGGTGGATCTGGGTGAAGCACGGGTTCGCGAAGTAGGCACCGCGCTTGTGCGCCCGCCAGATCGCCGTGGCGTTCGAGCCCTTCGCGTTCGTCGAGAGGTAGAAGACGTTGCCGTACCCGCCGGTCGCGAGCACGACGGCGTCCGCGAGGTGCGTCGTGATCTCGCCGGTGACCAGGTCGCGCGCGACGATGCCGCGGGCCCGGCCGCCGGCCACGACGAGGTCCAGCATCTCGGTGCGCGCGTGCAGCTCGACGTTCCCGGCGTCGATCTGCCGGGACAGCGCCTGGTACGCGCCGATCAGCAGCTGCTGGCCGGTCTGGCCGCGCGCGTAGAACGTCCGCTGCACCTGCACGCCGCCGAAGGACCGCGTGTCCAGCAGGCCGCCGTACTCCCGGGCGAACGGCACGCCCTGGGCCACGGCCTGGTCGATGATCTGCGCCGACACCTGGGCCAGCCGGTACACATTGGACTCGCGGGCCCGGAAGTCACCACCCTTGACCGTGTCGTGGAAGAGCCGGTACACCGAGTCGCCGTCGTTGCGGTAGTTCTTCGCGGCGTTGATGCCGCCCTGAGCCGCGACGGAGTGCGCGCGCCGCGGCGAGTCCTGGAAGCAGAACTGCACGACGTGGTAGCCCTGCTCGGCCAGCGTCGCCCCGGCCGAACCGCCGGCCAGCCCGGTGCCCACGACGATCACCCGGTGCCGGCGCCGGTTCGCCGGGTTCACCAGCCTGGCGGCGAACTTCCGTTCGTCCCAGCGGTTTTCGAGAGGCACGGCGGGCGCCTTCGTGTCGGCGATCGGGTCGCCCACGCGGTAATCGGACATCAGTGCACCAGTCCCGTCATGATCGCGACCGGGACGAGGGCGTAGCCGCCCGCGACCACGACCGCCGTCGTGCTGCCGAAGATCTTGATCGCGCGTTCCCGACGCGGGCGGGTGACGCCCAGCGTGCGTGCGGCGCTGGCGAACCCGTGGTGGATGTGCAGGCCCAGCATGGCCAGGGCGACGAGGTAGATCAGGTTGACCCACCAGACCTGGAAGTCCGCGACGAGGTTGTGGTACGGGTCGCCGGGGACGAAGTCCTGGTTCACGGTGCCGACGGTGAAGTCGAGGATGTGCCAGACGACGAACACCGCGAGCGTCGCGCCGCCCCAGCGCATCGTCCGCACCGCGAAGGTCGCGCGCGCCGGCGGCCGGTGGACGTACCGGACCGGCCGGGCCCGGCGGTCGCGGCGGGCCAGCTGCACGGCCGCCGTGACGTGCAGGACCAGCGCGGCGAGCAGGACCGCGCGCTGGAGCCAGAGGAACCATTCGCGGCGCAGCACCGGTTCGCCGATCGTGCGCAGCCAGCCCGCGTAGTGGTTGAGCTCGTCGGCGCCGAGGAACGTCTTGAGGTTGCCGACCATGTGCGCGAACACGAAGGCGAGCAGGAGCAGGCCGCTCACCGCCATGACGGCCTTCTTGCCGATCGTCGAAGCCCAGAAGCGCCGGGCGGCGGAGCGCCGGTGCGGGACGAGGGTGGTCACCCGACCGACGTTAGGAGCGCGTCGACCAGAGGTCAAAGACATGATGGCTCTGCTATCGATAGGCTGACCCTATGCAGTTCCAGCAGCTGGCCTACTTCGTCGCCGTCGCCGAGCACCGGCACTTCACCCGCGCCGCCGAACAGGTGCGGGTGGCCCAGCCGTCGCTGTCCCAGCAGATCCGCGCCCTCGAGCACGACCTCGGCGCGCCGCTGTTCCACCGGATCCGCGGCAACGTCACGCTCACCGAGGCCGGCGAGACGCTGCTGCCGATCGCGCGGCGGATCCTCGCCGACACCGAAACCGCGCGGCTGGCCGTCCGGGAGCTGGCCGAGCTCGACCGCGGCCGGGTCCGGCTGGGTGCGCCGCCGAGCCTGTGCACCGGCCTGCTGCCGTCGATGCTCGCGGCGTTCCGCCGCCGGTACCCGGGCATCCAGCTGGAGCTGCACGAAAGCGGTTCGGGCGACCTGCGGCAGCGGCTGGCCGAGGGCGCGCTCGACCTGGCGCTGCTGGCCGGCGCCCGGACGACGGCCGACGCCGGCCTGACGGCGACCCCGCTGCTGCTGGAGGAGCTGGTGGTGATCTCCGCCCCGGACGCGCCCATCGCGGGTGACCGCCTCGGCATCGGCGAGCTCGCCGACGTCCCGCTGGTGATGTTCCGCCGCGGCTACGACGTCCGCGAGGCGACGGTCAACGCCTGCCGCGCGGCCGGGTTCGAGCCGTCGTTCGCGATCGAGGGCGGCGAGATGGACGCGGTGCTGGAACTGGTCCGCGCGGGCGTCGGCGCGGCCGTGGTCCCGAGCACGGTGGCCGGCGACCGGTTCCGGATGACCCGCTTCACGCCCGACGCGGGGATGACGCGCGTGGTGCAGCTGGCCCACCGCGCCGACCTCGAACCGACCCGGGCGGTGCGCGCGCTGCGGGCGGCGATCGCGGGCTTCGTGGCCGACCGGGCCCGGCGGGCGAGCCTGCCGCCGGGCATCGAGTCCCTGGTGGACGACGTCAGCTGAGGCCGAACCGCTCGGCGAACTCGGCCATCTCGTCCCGCCTGCGGCCGGGTTCCGCCGTGCCCGGCGTGACGACGACGCGGGTCACCCCCTGCCGGGCCAGTCCGGCCACGTCCTCTGTGGACATGCCGAGCGATCCCCACCGCGTGTACTGGATGGTGTCCGGGTCGCTCGTGGTGGCCCGGACGAGCTCGAACTGGCGGCGGCGCTCGTCCGCCGTGAGCGCGCCGCCGGGGAAGTACCCGTCACCGCGCCGTCCCGCCCGCCGGGCCGCGGCCGGGCTCGAACCGCCGACGTGGATCGGCAGGGTGCGGACACCGACCGGCTTCGGGAAGCTGCTGACCCCCTCGAAGGAAAAGAACTCGCCATCGAAGGAGACGCCTTCTTCGCCGCCCGCCCACACCAGCCGCAGGACGTCGATGGCCTCGTCCGCCCGGCGGCCGCGGGTGGCGAAGTCGACGCCGGCCGCCCGTGCCTCGCCGGGCAGCGCCCCGACGCCGACCGTGAGCAGGCGCATCCGCCCGCCGGACAGCACGTCGACCGTCGCCAGCCGCTTGGCCAGCACCACCGGGTGGTGGTAGGGCAGCAGCAGGACACCGGTGCCCAGCAGGATGCGGCTGGTGACGGCGGCGACGAAGCTCAGGCACTCCAAGGGGTCCGCGTACGGCAGGGACGGCGGCAGCTCCATCGGCCCGATCTTCGCGCCCGGGTACAGGGCGACGTGCTCCGGCAGGTACAACGACTCGAACCCGCACTCCTCCGCGTCCCGGGCGAACCCGGCGATCGTTTCCGGGTCGGCGCCGAAGAAGGGGCTGCTGTAACTGATTCCGAACTTCACCTTCGAGAAGCTAGACGTTGCCGTAAACGTCAAGGCAACCTCGTCAGGCGGGCGAGGGCGGCGAACCCGTCGTCGGTCCCGGGCCAGTGGGCGCGGACGGCCTCGAGCCCGGCACGGCGCACGACCGAGCGCAGGACGGCGCTGACGATGATGGCGTCGTCGGCGTACCCGAGCACCGGGATGAAGTCCGGCACCAGGTCGATCGGCAGCGCGAGGTAGGCCAGCAGGAGGCCGAGCCGGATCCGGACCCCGCGCGGGAGGGTCTGGTCCGCGGCCAGCCTGCGGACCAGCCGCAGCACGTCCGGCAGCAGCCGCAGCGCCTCCCGGAGCAGCCCGCCGCGCGGCCGGACGACGATGAGCGCGACGACGAGGGCGGCCCACGCGAGCAGCAGCGCGGCCGCGGCACCGATCAGCAGGTCCCACCAGAACGACCCCGTCACCCGCGCGAGGCTACGTCCGCCCGCCACCGGGGTCCAGCTCCGTCGCGCGATCAGGGCGTGCGGGTTTTGACCTCCGGCCACCGGGGAACGCGGAACGGACAGGATCGGCAGGCGGAGGTCGGTGTGCTCGGTGGGTTGGCCGCGGTGACGAAGATGGGGATGACGCTGGCCCTGGCCGGCCCGGTCCTCATCACACGGCAAGCGAAACGAGTGCTCGGCCCGCTCGCCGGGGAACTGGTCACGGGGGCGGCCGGGACGGCGGCGGAGGCGACCCGCACGAGCAGCCGCACCGCCGTCCGCGCCGCGCGGGTCGTGCGCAACGCCGCGGGTCCGCGCTCCGCCGTGTGGCGCGCGGGACGGCGGCTGCACGTCCCGCTGCGGCCCACCGGAGACCGTCCGGACGGCTCGGCCTTCGCCGCCGAGCTGGCCGCGCACGCCGACGTCGCCGGCGCCTACTGGGACGGCGGGCTCGGCAGTGTGGTCCTCCACCTGGCCGACGAGACCGCCGCCGACCGGGTTCTCGACTGGGTCGCCGGCCGCTGCGAGCGGCACGGGCTGACGCCGGCCGAGCCCGGTGACTCCGCCCCGGCCCACCCCGGTGACACCTACGGGGTGCGGACGGCGGCGCTCGCCCTCGCGATGGACGTCGCCGGCCTCGCCGTTTCGGTCGGTACCCGGGCGGTGCGTTCCGGACGGCTGCACGAAGCCGTGCGCGCGGCCGTGTCCGCGGCCCGGGAACACCCGGCCGTCCGCGCCGCGCTGGACGAGCAGTTCGGCTGGTACACGGCCGAACTGGCGCGCTCGGGCGTGTCCGCCGCGGTGCGCGGGCTGAGCCAGGACCCCCTCGAACTGGTGCTGGACGCCCTCCTGCGCACCGGGCAGCTCACCGAGGCGATCGCCCGGCTCACCGCGTTCGACGCCCACCACGACGACCTCTGCTCGCCGGAGCGGCCCAGCCTCGGCGTGACACCGGCCGAGCGCCGCGTCCGGATCCCCATGGAGGACTACGCCCGCAACGCCGTCGGCGGCGGACTGCTCGCCGCGCTCGCCGACCTGCTGGTGCGCCGCAACCCGCGAGAAGCCGCCGAAGCGTTCCTCGCGGCGTCGCCGATGCCCGCCCGGTACGCCGACACCGCCTTCCACACCGCGATGGGCACCGCGTTCGCCCGCGAAGGCGTGCTCGTCCGCGACCCGGACCGGCTCAAGGCACTGGACACTGTGGACACCGTCGTGCTGCACGCCGACGCGCTGCACGGCGAGGACGGCCTCGATCCGCACGCCGAAGCCGTGCTGGACGCGGCCCGCCGGGCCGAGGCGCGGGTGGTCATCGCCGGCGACGGCGCCCGCGAGCGGCTCGGCGAGTTCGCCGCGCTGGCCGACGACGTCGCCGAGGAAACGTTCTTCGGGCTGGTGACGCGGCTGCAGGACGAAGGCGGGGTCGTGCTCACCGTCGGACGGCCGCCGGCCGCGTGCGCCCCGAACTGCGACGAGGTGGCGGGCCTGCTCGCCGGAGACCTCTGCGTCGCCCTCGCCGACCGCAACGCGCCGGTGCTCTGGGGCGCCGACCTCGTCGTCCGGCCGGGCCTGACCGGCGTCTGGCGCGTGCTGCGGGCGGCCGGTGCCGCCCGCGTGAACAGCAAGCGGGCCACCCGGGTGGCGACCGCGGGCGGCCTGATCGGCGGGCTGCTGCTGATGTCCCGCCGCCGCCGGACGCTGGTGCCGTTCGTGCCCCGGCTGGATCCGGTGCTGCTCGGCGGGCTGACCGGCCTGACGATGGGCACGCTCGCCGCGGTGCGGGTGGCCGCCGCACGGCCCCCGGCCGGCCGGACCCGGATCGCCTGGCACGAGCTGACCGGCGAGGAGGCCGTGCAGCGCCTCGCCGACGCGGAAACCGAGCCCACACACTGGGAACTGACGACCCGGCGGGTGCGCGCGGTGGCCGGTGCGGTGGCCCGGCACCCGGCCGCGGCGCCGGTCCGCTTCGGGACGGGCCTCGCCGCCGACGTCGTCGCCGAGCTGAACGACCCGCTGACCCCGGTGCTGGCCCTCGGCGCGGTCGCTTCGGCGGTGGTCGGCTCGCCGGTGGACGCGCTGCTGGTGGCCGCGGCGATGGGCCTGAACGCCGCGGTCGGCGGCGCCCAGCAGTTCCGCGGCCGCCGCG
>NZ_MUMI01000522.1 GCF_002155975.1 Amycolatopsis kentuckyensis | reverse complement strand
GCCGAGCTGGCCGCGGTCGTCCACGCGCGCTCGGCCGGCGGCCCGGCGCCGCGCGCGCTGGCGACCCGCGTCGACCGGCGCCCGGATCCGGCCGAGCCGTTCGGCCTGCTGCCGTTGCAGCAGGCGTACTTCGTCGGCCAGCAGGGCGGCTGGGAGCTGTCCTACGACTCGGCGCACGTCTGCACCGACGTCGCCCTGTCCGAAGTGGACGCCGACCGGGCGCCTGCCGCGCTGGCCGACGCGCTGCGCCGCGTCGTCGCCCACCAGCCGATGCTGCGGGCGCGCATCCTGCCCGACGGCACCCAGCGCATCCGGCCGGACGCCGAGCTCCGCCTCGACGTCGTCGACCTGCGCGACGGCGACGAAGGCGAGGTCCTGGCGATCCGCGACCGGATGGGCAGCCATGGCCCGGACCCGGTGACCGGCCCCGGGCTGGAGATGTGCCTGGTCCTGCTGCCCGGCGGCCGGGGGCGGCTGTTCACCTCGTTCAGCCTGCCGGTGGTGGACGGCTGGTCGGCCGCGCTGTTCGAGCGCGAGCTGCTGGCCTACGTCGCCGACCCCAACACGGTGCTGCCCCCGCTGCTCGTCGACTTCGGCGACTACGCGGCGGCGCTCGCCGAGATCCGCGAAGGCACCGAGTGGGCCGCCGACCGCGACTGGTGGTGGCAGCGGCTGGACTCGCTGCCCGCCGCACCCGAGGTGCCGCTGCGCGTCCGGCCGCGGGAAGTGACCGCGACGCTCATGGCCGCGCGGGAGGCGCGGTTGCCGTCGCCGGAGTGGGCCGCACTGCGCGCCGAGTGCGCACGCCGCGAGCTGACCCCGACCGCCGTCCTGCTCACGGCCTACGCCGTCGCGCTGGCCGAAGCCGCCGGGCAGAGCCGGTTCCTCCTGAACAGCCTGCAGGCCGCCCGCCTGCCGCTGCACCCGGACGTCGACCGCATGATCGGCGCGTTCTCCTCGACCGCGCTGCTCGGCGTCGACCTCGGCGACGGCGGCGCGTTCACCGACCTGGCCCGCGGCGTGCACGGCGAACTGACGCGGTCGCTGGCGCACAACCTGGTCAGCGGCGTCGAGGTGGCCCGCGAACTCGCCCGCCGGCGCGGCAGCACGCGGCCGGTGGCGCCGTTCGTCTTCCAGAGCACCCTGGGTTTGGAGAACGCCGTCGGCGGCGAGCGCCCGGAGACCGCCGGGCCGCTCGGCCGGATCGACGTCGGCGACTACGCCCAGCACATCCGGACCCCGCAGGTGTACTTCGAGCTGCGCGTGTTCGAACTCGTCGGCGAGCTGGTGCTCAACGTCGCCGTCGTGGAGGACCTGTTCGGCGCCGAGCTGGTGGACGGGGTGTTCGTCGACGTCCTGACGCGGGTCCGCGAGCTGGCCGCGGGCCGGGGCTGGGACGAGCACGTCGGCCTGTCCGGCGCGGCCGCAGTCGCCACCGCCGAGACCGGAAGTGCCGCCGAGGCGGGCGCGCCGACCGGGGAGACCGAGCAGGCGATCGCCCGGCTCTGGGCCGAGCTGCTCGGTGTGTCCGAAGTGGACCGCTCGGACGACTTCTTCGCCCTCGGCGGGGATTCCCTGCTCGCGGTCCGCATGCTCGGCAGGCTCCCGGGCCCGGCGGTGCCGCCACGGGAGTTCCTCGCCGACCCGACCGTGGCCGGGCTGGCCCGTGCGCTGCACGCCGACGACGGCGTCGCGGTCCCGCTCAAGCCGGGCACCGGCACCCCGCTGTTCCTGCTGCACCCCTCCGGCGGTGACGTCCTCTGCTACACCGAGCTGACCCGCCGCCTCGACGCGCCGAACCCGGTCGTGGCGCTCACCGACCCGGCGCTGGTCGACGGCGCGGGCCCGGAGGGCATCCCGGAAATGGTGTGGCGGTACCTGCGGGTCATCCGGGCCTGCCGGCCGCACGGGCCCTACCTGCTCGGCGGCTGGTCGATGGGCGGCACGGTCGGTCACGAGGTCGCCTGCGCCCTGCGGGCCGCCGGTGAAGAAGTGGCGCTGCTGCTGATGATCGACGCCAACAGCCCGGAGCGGATCGTGGCGCTCGAAGGTCTCGACGCGGCGGAGAGCGAGGAGGAGACGCGGCTGCGTTACCTGCGCTCGGTCGAGTCGTTCCTCGGCTTCGACCACGGCGAGCTCGGCGCGGACGAGCTGCGGCAGCGGCTGGAAGCCGACGGGCTGACCCTCGACGAGCGGCGGTTCGAGGTGTTCGCCCGTCACCTGCGCGGCCTCGCCGGCCACCACGCGAGCCCGCTCGACGAGACCGTGCCGGTCCTGCTCCTGCGCGCGGGCGTGGTGGCCCCGCGCAACAGCCGGATCGGCATGGGCGTCGACGACTCCTTCGACGAACCGGACCTCGGCTGGCGCCCGTACGTCGCGGGCGAGCTGACCGTCGAGGAGGTCGATGCGCACCACTACACGATCCTGCACGACCCCGCCGTGGCCACGGTTGCGGCCCGGATCTCCGCCGCGCTCGAGAAGACAGGACTCTGACTTGCTGCCCAACTGGCTCTACACCCAGAACCTCCTCCCGGTCGGGGTGGTCGCCGACGCGGCGAACCCGGCGGTGCCGCGGACAGAGGTGATCGAGACGCTGCTCGGCAGCCCGCTCAACGGCGCGCTGCGGCGCGGTGGCGCGTGGGAGCAGACCGGCCGGGCGCTGGCCGCGCTCGGCACGGTGTGCCCGGAGACGGCCATCGCGTTCGCCGGGCACCTGGCCGAGCAGTACGGGGAGGCCCGGTCGGCGCCGCGGCCCTACCTCGTGCAGGCCGCGCTGCTCGCGTCGGCGGCCGTCGGGATCGCCACGACCGCGGTCCGCGCGAACCCGGACGGCGCCGCGGCCACCGCCGTGCTCACCGCGCAGGCGGGCATCCTGCGGGTGCTGAGCATGCTCGACGCGCTCGGACTGTCCGGAAAGGACACCGGCGGCCCGGTCTCGGCGAGTTTCCACACCGTGGTGCGGGGTTCCGCGCGGCTGCTCGAAACGCACTGCCCGGACGTCCTCGTGGCGACCGGCCACCCGGTGCTGCGCGACGACCCGTGGCAGGACCGCGTCGAACTGTCGCTGGCCGGGGACTGGTCCGGGTTCGGAGGTGCCGCGTGAGCCGGGAGTTCTCGCGGCGGGCCGCGCTCGTCCTGGGCGGCGGGCTCGCGCTGGCGGCCTGTGACCGGTCCGCCGGGACGTCGTCGAGCGGCGGCACCCTGCGCTACGGCACGGTCGCCGCGGGCGGGGCGACGGCGGTCGCCGACCCGCACGGCGCGCTGTTCAACGAGTCGGACTGGGTCCGGATGGCCGCGCTCTACGACGTGCTGTGCGTGCCGGGCGAGAACGGCGAGGTCCGGCCGCGGCTGGCGACGTCGTGGAGTTCGTCGCCGGACGCCACCCGCTGGCGCTTCGAGCTGCGCACCGACGCGGTGTTCACCGACGGCCGCCCGGTCCGCGCCCGCGACGTGCTGTACTCGCTGCGCCGGATCTCTGCGAAGGCGGCGGCCAACGGGGCCCGGCTCGGCACTGTCGACATCGGACAGTCCACAGCGGACGGCAACGTCCTGGAGCTGGTGACGGCGTTGCCGGACGCCGAGCTGCCCCGGACGCTGGCCGGAGTGACCTTCGTCGTCCCGGAAGGCACCGAGACGTTCGACGACCCGATCGGATCGGGACCGTTCCGGCTGGCGCGAGCGGACGCGCAGGGCATCGCCCTGGTGCGCAACGACGGCTGGTGGGGCGGCCGGACCCCGTTGGACGGGCTGGAGATCCGCGGCTTCGCCGACCCGCAGGCGCTGTCGGTCGCGGTGGTGTCGAACCTCATTGACGTCGCCGCGAACGTCAACCCGGCGACGGCCGAGACCGCCGAGCGCACCGGGCGGCTGTCGGTCGGCTCCCGGCCGGATGCGCTGACGTACCCGCTGCTGATGCGGCTGGACAAGGCGCCGTTCGACCGGCCCGGGGTGCGGCAGGCGGTGAAGCTGGCGGTCGACCGGCAGGCGCTGGTCGACACGGTCCTGCTCGGCTACGGCTCGGTCGGCAACGACGCGCCGGGCCCGTCCGACCCGTCCTGCCCGCGCGATCTCGCGGCCCCCGCGCGCGATGTGGCGAAGGCGCGCTCGCTGGCGGGCGGGCTGAGCGTCGTGCTGAACACGACCACGGCGTACCCGGGGATGGTGTCCACGGCCACCGCGGTGGCCGGCCAGCTGCGCGAGGCGGGGATCACGGTCGAGGTGCGCCAGCACCCGGCGGAGACGTACTGGACGCAGGTGTACACGGTGGAGCCGTTCTGCCTGGGCTACACGACCGACCTGCCGTTCCCGGTGTGGGTCCGCCAGACCGCGCTGAGCACGTCCGGCTACAACGAAACCGGCTGGAAGGACAGCGAGACGGACCGCGATTTCGCGACGGCGATGGCGACGACCGACCCGGCCCGCCGCACCGAGCTGCTGCGCGGCATCCAGCGGCGGATGGCCCTGGACGGCGGCTGGGTCGTGTGGGGCAGCGCGGCGGCGCTGACGGTCGCGGCTCCCCAGGTCCAGGGGCTGCCGACGGGGAGCGGATTCGCCCGGATTTTCCTGGACGGCGTGTGGTGGCAACGCTGACCCGGGCGGTTTCGACGCTGGCCGCGGTGGTGACGGCGGTGTTCCTGCTGACGGCGGCGCTGCCCCAGGACGCGGCCCAGGTCCTCGCCGGCCGCCAGGCGGACCCGACCCGGCTGGCGGCGCTGCGCGCGGAGCTGGGCCTGGACCGGCCGTGGTGGAGCCGCTTCTTCTCGTGGCTGGCCGGGCTGCTGCACGGCGACCTCGGCCGGTCCTATGTGGACGGCCGACCGGTCGGTCCGGTGCTGGCGGAGCGGCTGGGGGCGAGCGCGCTGATCGTCGTCCCGGCGTGGCTGCTGGCGGTGGTTTCGGGGGTCGTGGTGGCGCTCGTGGTCGCCCGCCGGGCGGCCGGCTCGGCGGCGGTGGCGGCGTTCGCGGCGCTGCCGGAGGTGGTGCTGGTGAGCGGGCTGGTGCTGGTGTTCGCCACGGGCCTGCGGCTGCTGCCGGCGGTGTCGCTGGTCCCGGTGGGCGGTTCGGCGTGGGACGCGCCGGAGGTCCTGGTGCTGCCGGTCCTGGGCTTGGCACTGCCCTCGGCGGCGTGGCTGGCCCGATCGGTGCGCGGCCCGGTGACGGACGTTCTGCGGAGGCCGTTCGTGGTGGACGCGCACCTGCGCGGAGTCTCCCCGGTGCGGGTGGTGGTCCGGCACGTGCTGCCGCACCTGGCGGCCCCGGTGGCCCAGGGAGCGGCCATCCTGGCGGGCGCCCTGCTGGCGGGGACGACGGTGGTCGAGTCCCTGCTGGCGTACCCGGGACTGGGCCGGCTGCTGGCGACCGCGGTGGCCGGCCGCGACGTGCCGGTGGTCCAGGCGGTGGCGCTGGTGGACGCGGTGGTGGTGCTCGGGGCGGTGCTGGTGGCGGACCGGGTCGCGAAGGCGGGAGCCCGATGAGGCCGCGGTCCCCGGCGAACGCCAGGAATGACTCATTCCTGGCGTCAGGCGAGGTGAATGACTCATGCCAGGCGCTGGCGGGCTCGGTGGCCGGGCCGGGCGTTGCTTGCCGGGCCGGGGAGCGCTTAGAGGCCGCGTCCGGGGTGGATGCCATGAATGCCGCATCCCCGGCGTTGGCCGGCTCCGCAGCCGAGGCGGGCGGCCCCGGCCGTGCCGGGGGAGCGCGGTGAGGCGGTGGTGGCCGCTCGGGGGACTCGGTGTGTTCGCCGCCGTCGTGCTTGCCGGTGCTTTCGTTCCCGGCACCACCGAGGCGACCGGGGTGCCGTGGACTCCGCCCGGGGCCGGGCATCCGCTCGGCACCGATGTCCTCGGCCGGGATGTCCTCGCGCGGACCCTGGCCGGCGGGGCCGCCGTGCTCGGGATCGCCCTTCCGGCCGGCCTGCTGGCCACCGCCCTCGGCACGCTCGCCGGACTGGCCGCCACCTCGACGGGCGAACGGCTCCTGGCCCGGCTCAGCGGGGGCGTCCTGATGCTGCCGTCGCTGTTGCTCGTCCTCATCGGCGCCGTCCTCCTGCCCTACTGGGCCGCCGTGCCCGTCGTCATGGTGCTGCTCGGTGTCCCGATGTCCGCCCGCGTCGTCCACGCGACCGCCCGCCCGCTCCGCCGCGCGGGGTTCGTCGAAGCCGCCGTCGCCCACGGTGAAAGCCCTGTGCGCGAACTGCTGCCCGCCGTCGCCGGGACCGTGCTCGGTGATCTGGGCCTGCGGATCGTCACCGCTCTGCAGCTCGCCGTCGCGGTCACCGTGCTCGGCTTCGGCCCGCCGCCGCCCGCTCCGGACTGGGCGGCGATGCTGCGGGAGAACCTGCCCGGCGCCGACCTCAACCCGTGGTCCGTGCTCGCCCCGGCGGGGGCGCTCGCCGCGCTCGCCGTCGCGGTGAGCCTTGCCCTCGACCGAGCCCGGCCCGGCCACCGGCCGAAAACAGTCCACAAAGCACCGTCCGGAAGAGACGGCCTGCACGGTGTCTGGAACGGCGGCGATCGGGTGCTGCACCTGGACATCCGCGTCGAACCCGGCACCGTCCTGGGCGTCACCGGCGCATCCGGCACCGGCAAGACCAGCGTGCTGCGCCTGCTGCTCGGCGACCTGCCCCCGGCCACGACGTCCTGGCACGGCTCGCTCACCCACCGCGGCACCACCATCCGCCCCGGGAGCGCGAGCGCCCGGCGGTGGCGGCGAAAGCACGTCGGCTTCCTGGGCCAGGACCCGGCCCTGGACCCGTTGCGGCGCATCGGTTCCAGCGTCGCGGACGGACTCCGGAAAAGCGACCCCCGGGCCGTGCGTGACCTGCTGGCCCGGCTGGGCCTGCCCGAAGGCATCGAACGCCGGTACCCGCACCAGATCTCCGGCGGCGAGGCGCAGCGGGTCGCGCTGGCCCGGGCGCTCGCGGCCGATCCGGACCTGCTGGTGCTCGACGAACCGACCAGCGCGCTCGACGGCGAAACCCTCGGCCGCGTCACCGCCGCGCTGGCCGGGCGCACCGCCGTCGTGGTCAGCCACGACCGGGACTGGCTCGCCCGGGTCGCCGACGACGTGCTCGATCTCGGCCAGGAGTCCCTGCCCCTCGAACGGACGGCCGTCCGCGTCGGCGAGCCGGTGTTCCGCGGCGGCGGGCTGGAACTGCGCGAGGGCGAACTCGTCGTGCTGCTCGGCAGGTCCGGCGCGGGCAAGACGACCCTGCTGCGGCACCTGGACCGCGCCGGCCTGGTCCGGCGGGACGGCTGGGTCCGGCCGCGGCCCGGCGAGGTGGAACTGCTCCGGCAGGACGCGTTCGGCGCGCTGAACCCGGCCCGCACCCTGGCCGGCTCGGTGGGGCGGCCGCTGCGGGTGCTCCACGGCGTGCGGCACCCCCGCCCGGAAGCACTCCGGCTGCTCGGCGAAGCCGGTCTCGGCCCGGAGTTCGCCGGACGGCGACCGGACCAGTGCTCGGGCGGGCAGCGCCAGCGCGCCGGGCTCGCGCGGGCGCTGGCCGCCCGGCCCCGGGTGCTGCTGGCCGACGAGCCGACGTCGGCCTTGGACGCGGCCACCGCCGGGGTGGTGCTGGCCGCCCTGGACCGCCGCCGGGCCCGCGGCCTCGCGGTCCTGCTGGTGACGCACGACGGTCGGCTCGCCGCGCGGGCCGACCGGGTACTGGAACTCGAAGAAGGGCAGCTGCGGTGAAGTTCGACGACGTCTGGATCCAGGGCACCGGCCGGTGTGCCGGGGAGCCGCGACCGGTGCCCGGGCACGTCACGGCCCACAGCGGGATCGTGTCCGTGGCGTGGTCCGCGCTGTCCGGTCCCGAGCTCGCGGTCCGCGCCGGACGGCAGGCCGTGGACGCGGCCGGGCCCGGGGCCATCGGGCCGCACCTGCACGGGGCGATGGCCTACCCCGGCCTGGACATCTGGTCCGCTTCCTGCTGGGTCGCCGACCGGCTGCTGACCGCGGCGCCCGCGATGTCGATGCAGTTCTCCGCGCTGTGCAACACGTCCGCGGCCGGGATCGAGACGGCGGCGAGCCTGCTGGCCGGGCGTCCCGACTTCGCGCGTGCCCTGCTCACCGTGGGCGACCGCTTCCCCGAGAGCGCGATCGACCGCTTCGAGGTCGACCCGGAGATCGCGCTCGGCGACGCGGGCGCGGCGGCGGTTCTCGGCCGCGGCGGCGGCCTGGCCCGGGTGCTCTCCTGCGTGTCGCGCACGGATCCCTCGCTGGAAGGTCTCCAGCGCGGCGACGAGCCGTTCCGGGACCGCCCCGCCGGCGGACCGGCGGTGGTGCGCAAGCGGACCCGCCAGTTCTTCGCCGCGGGCACGCGCACGCCGGCGTCGGTGGTGCAGGCGCACGTGGCGGGGGTGCGGACGGTGGCGGAGGCCGCCCTGGCGGAAGCCGGCACGAGCGTCGGGGAAGTCCGCTGGGTCGTCCCGCCGTTCGTGGGGCTCAACGCGTTCGAGCACGGCTACGAGCGGCCGCTCGGCCTGGTTCGCGAGCGCACGCTGCTCGGCCTGGGGCTGCGGCTGGGGCACCTGGGCGGCAGCGACCACCTGTACGCCCTCGACCACCTGCTGCGCGCCGGGCTCGCCGAGCCCGGCGACAAGATCGTGCTGATCGGGGTCGGCGGGGGCTTCACGTTCACCTGCGTGGTGCTGGAAATCCCCTGATTTCCCGGACGAACTTTCTCCGATCGCGCCGTTATCTTGATGGATTCGCGGCGGTTCGGCGGCGGCTAGCCTTCCTTCTCGTCGAACTCCCGACAATCACGAAGGAACGAAAAATGAACCTTGTTGAGACCGCCGCGACCAAGCTGTTCGCCGAAGGTGCCGCGGTGCGCCCGCTCGAGTTCCCCAGCGCCGAGACGCCGGTGAGCTGCGCGACGTTCGACGTGTTCCGGGTGGCCCAGGTCGGCTGGGCGGCGCTGCACGCCGCGGAAGCGGCGACGGACCACGCCGCCGCCGGCCGCGCGGCCGCCGCGCTGATGCGCGCGCACGGCTTCGGTGGCTACGACGACGCCGCCGGCCTGCCCGCGCAGGGTGCCGTGGCGTTCGGCGACCAGTCGACCGCCGACCTGATCGCGCTCCGGTCGGCCATGGCCTGATCGCGCCGCCGCCGGGCATCCCCCCGCACGCTCGAGGTGTGGGTGGGGTGCCCGGCTTTCCCTTTTCCGCAAGGACAAAGCGAAACGGCCGTCCGGTGGAGAGGGCATCCACCGGACGGCCGTTCGCGGGCCGAGGTTCAGCAGTGCGCCGCACGCGCCGCGATCAGGTCGGTGACCGCCACGCTGCCCGACGGGGCGCAGGTGACGCCGCTGTCGGCCACCGCGTTGCCACCGAAGCCGCGGACCAGGTCGGCCGCACGCTCGGCCCAGTGGGCCGCGGCGTGGTGCAGACCCGCCATGCGGGCGAGCTGGGCGGTCAGCTCCGCGCCCTCGACGGTGGTGGCACAGCTGGTCGGCGAGACGCTGCGGACCAGGCCCAGCGGCTCCAGCACGCCACCGTCGGCGGGCACCTGCCGGACGGCAGCGGTTTCGATGACACTCGTCATGGAAGTCAATCCTTTACGGTTTTGGGGGCAATGCGCTTTCGAAGATAATCAGCCGAATGCGTTGCCGGCCGATTCCGGGTTCCTTTCCCCGCGAGGCGGACACCCGGTTCGCCCGCTGAGGAAGGATCTCCACCGGAAGGCTGATCCGGTCAGCCGGGGATCGGCACGTCCACCTCCGCGCGGAACAATTCCTGTTCCAGCCAGATTGCCGCTTTTGCGCCGTCCGCCGCGCCCGTGATCACGAACGGCGTCGGGCCCGGCAGCTCGGCCTGCCGGGCGGTGTCCCCGGCCGCGTAGACACCCGGGACCGTCGTCTGCTGCCTCGTGTCGACCAGCACGCAGCCGTCCGGCAGCAGCTCACAGCCCAGCCCCGCGGCCAGATCCGCGTGCTGGCGCTGGGCGGGCCGGTGGAACACCGCCGACCGCGTCAGCGGCGCACCGGACGCGAATTCGATGGTGACGTCGCCGTCCTCGCCCGCCAGCCGGGTGACCGGGTCCTCCCGGACTTCGATGCCGGCGCGCCCCAGCGCCTCGCGCAGCTCCGGGCCGACCTGCAGCGGCCCGTTCGCGCACAGGACGAGGTCCTTCGCGAACCGGTCGGCGAGGTAGAGGGCCAGCATCGACTGCGAGAAGTCGCCGCCCAGCACCGCCAGTGCCCGGTCCGCCGCCTCGAACCCGTGGCAGAACGGGCAGTGGTAGAGACCCCTGCCGAACAGTTCGGTGACGCCGTCGATCTCCGGCAGCGCGTCGACCTGCCCGGTCGCCAGGATCACCCGGCGGGCCCGCACCGAAGAACCGTCGGCGAACTCCGCGGTGAAGTCGTCGATCGTGCCGCGCAGACCGGTGAGCAGCCCGTCGCGGACTTCGACCGTCGGGTACGCGGTGAGCTCCGCGCGGCCGATCCGGCGCAGGGCCGCGGGCGAAAACCCGTCCCGGGACAGGAACATGTGCATTTCCGCCGCCGGGGCGTTGCGCGGCTCGCCGCTGTCCACCAGCAGCGCCCGGCGGCGCTGCCGCCCCAGCGTCTGCGCCGCGTTGAGGCCGGCGGGGCCACCGCCGACGACCAGCACCTCGAACATTCAGTCTCCTTCGGTGTTCCGGCCGGCGGGGATCCGCCAGCCGCGGGCGTTCTCGCGCAGGGCGTGGAACCGGGCATAGCGGCCGCCGAGGCGCAGCAGCTCGTCGTGGCGTCCGCGTTCGGTGATGCGGCCGCCGTCGAGCACGAGGATCCGGTCCGCGGCGCGCGCGGTGGCCGGCCGGTGGGTGACGACCAGCAGCGTGCGCTCGCCGCGCAGCTCGGCCAGCGCATCCGTGACGGCCCGCTCGGCGGCGGCGTCCAGTGCCGCGGTCGGCTCGTCCAGCAGCACGATCGGCGCGTCCTTCAGCAGGGCGCGGGCGATCGACACCCGCTGCCGCTCCCCGCCGGACAGCTGCGTGCCGCCTTCGCCGACGCGCATCCGGGTCATCAGCGCGCCGATGCCCGCCCGGTCCGC
>NZ_MUMI01000521.1 GCF_002155975.1 Amycolatopsis kentuckyensis | reverse complement strand
CACCGCGCCCGCCCGCGGGGCCGCGGCGATCTCCATCCGCAGCTCCCACTCCTTGCGCGGTTCCTCGACGACCTCCAGCCGCTCGATCATGCGGTCGGTCTGCCGCGCCTTCGACGCCTGCTTCTCCGTCGCCTCGGTGCGGAACTTGCGAGCCGCCTTGTCGTTGTCGGGCATCTGCCGCAGGAGCCGGAACGGCGCGAAGGCGAGTCGGTGCGGGCGTTCCTGGCGCGGCGCACCGGCGTCTCGGCGGCGCAGGCCGACCTCGACTCGGCGACCGAAGCGCTCACGGCGGGCTCTCCCGGCGCGGACGACCTCTACGCCGCGGCCCTGGACCGGTGGCTCGCCCTCGGCGGCGCCGACCTCGACGACCGGGCCGCCGAAGTGGCCGCCGACCTCGGCCTGGCCGTGGACCTGGACCAGCTGATGACGTCGCTGTCGGGCGGCCAGGCGGCCCGGGCGGGGCTCGCGTCGCTGCTGCTGAGCCGCTACGACGTCTTCCTGCTCGACGAGCCGACGAACGACCTCGACCTGGACGGCCTCGCCCGCCTGGAGCGGTTCGTGTCCGGCCTCCGCGCGGCGACCGTGCTGGTCAGCCACGATCGCGAGTTCCTGGCCCGGACGGTCGACCGCGTCGTCGAGCTCGACCTGGTCCAGCAGCAGGTGAACGTCTACGGCGGCGGCTACGAGGCGTACCTGGAGGAGCGCGAGGTCGCGCGCCGGCACGCGCGGGAGGACTACGAGGAGTACGCCGACACGAGGTCGTCCTTGGAGGCGCGCGGGCGGATGCAGCGGGCGTGGATGGAGAAGGGCGTCAAGAACGCCCGCCGGAAGCAGCCCGACAACGACAAGGCGGCTCGCAAGTTCCGCACCGAGGCGACGGAGAAGCAGGCGTCGAAGGCGCGGCAGACCGACCGCATGATCGAGCGGCTGGAGGTCGTCGAGGAACCGCGCAAGGAGTGGGAGCTGCGGATGGAGATCGCCGCGGCCCCGCGGGCGGGCGCGGTGGTCGCGACGTTGCGCGGCGCGGTGGTCCGGCGGGGCGGATTCACGCTCGGGCCGGTCGACCTGCAGATCGACTGGGCGGACAAGGTCGCCATCACGGGAGCGAACGGGTCCGGGAAGTCGACGCTGCTGGCGGCGCTGCTCGGCCGGGTCGAGCTTTCCGACGGGGCGGCTGCGCTGGGGCCAGGTGTCGTGGTCGGCGAGGTCGACCAGGCCCGGCGGCTGTTCTTGGGCGACGTCCCGCTCGTTTCGGCGTTCGCGCAGGAAGTCCCCGAGCTCGCCGACGCCGAGGTGCGGACGTTGCTGGCCAAGTACGGGCTCAAGGCGGCCCACGTGCTGCGCTCGGCGGCGACGCTTTCGCCGGGGGAGCGGACACGGGCGGCGCTGGCTTTGCTGCAGGCGCGCGGGGTGAATCTCCTGGTGCTGGACGAGCCGACCAACCATCTGGACCTGCCGGCGATCGAGCAGCTCGAGGCGGCGCTGGACAAGTACCCGGGGACGCTGCTGCTCGTGACGCACGATCGCCGGATGCTCGACGCTGTGCACGTGACGCGCCGGTTGGTGGTCGACGGGGGCAAGGTCAGCGAGCGGTGATCATCCGCGAGGCCACCGCCACGGACGCCGACTTCCTCACCGACATGCTCGTGGCGGCGGTCAACTGGTCGTCCGAGTGGAAGCCGAAGTCCCGCCGGCGCGTGCTGGCGGCTCCGGAGACCGCGCACTACATCGCGGGCTGGCCACGCGACGGCGACCTCGGCGTTGTCGCGGAGGTGGGCGGGGAAGCGGCCGGGGCGGCCTGGCTGCGCTTCTTCGGGCCCGAGGATCCGGGGTACGGGTTTGTGGCCGCTGATGTCCCCGAGCTGACGATCGGCGTGGCGTCTCGCTGGCGTGGACAGGGTGTCGGACGGGCGTTGCTCCGGGCTGTCGAAGCCCGCGCCCGGACGGCTGGGGTCGGGCGGATCAGCCTTAGTGTCGAACGCAAGAACTTCGCGCAGCGGCTCTATCTCGCGGAGGGCTACGAGGTTGTGGGTGAGGGGTCGGCGCAGTCGGACACCATGGTCAAGGTGCTCGGGTCACCGGGGTGATGGCGGGTGCTGTTGGGTGGGATCGCGTGCCGGGCGAGAGTTGTGAGCAGTGCTCTCGGATCGGAGCAGTGGTCGCCGTGCAGTGTGAGCGGTGCTCTCTAGGATGAGCGCTGCTCTCCGGCGGACGGTGCTCTCTCCGGTGAGCACTGCTCTCTCAGGTGAGCGGTGCTCTTTGAGGTGAGCGGTGCTCGCCGACGAGGGTGAGCGGTGCTCTCGTTTTGGAGCGCCGCATCGAGGCTCGGCGGAGCAGTGCTCTCGGATGTGAGCACCCCTCGCGTGGTGCGAGTGAGCAGTGCTCTCGTGCGAGAGCACTGCTCACCCCTTTGTCGCTCCGCCTGTCAGGCCCTTCACGAACTGCTTCTGCAGCACCAGATAGAAGATCAACACCGGCAGCGTCGCCAGGAACATCAGCGCGAACACGCTCCCCAGGTCCGCCTGGTACTGGCCGATCGATCGGTAGATGCCGGTCGTGATCGTTGTTCCCTGGCTGGGGCCGAGGATGATCAACGGGTCGATGAAGTCGTTCCAGATCCAGACACCCAGGAAGATCAAGACCGAGGCCGTTGCCGGGCGTAGCAACGGGAACACCACTCGCCAGAACACCTGCATGCGGCTCGCTCCGTCGAGCAGGGCCGCTTCCTCCAGTTCCACCGGCACACCCCGGATGAACCCCGTGAACACGAACACCCCGAACGGCACGTAATACCCGACGTTGAACAGGATCAGTCCCTGCAGGGTCGCCATCAGGTGGGTCACGCGCAGGACGTCGGTGATCGGGATCAGGATCACCTGGGGCGGGATCATCAGTCCGGCCAGGAGGACCAGCGTGAGGACCTTCGTCCACCGCTTGCCCGAGCGGGCCAGGTAGTGGCCGAGCATGGCCGACAGCACCGTCAGGACCAAGATCGACAGCACCGTCACCGCGATACTGTTCGTGAGACTCACCCAGAAAAGACCGTCCGGGCGGGTCAGGACCGCGTGGATGTTCGACAGCGTCGGCGGGAGAGGCAGGGACGCCGGCTCCTTGGCGATCAGCTCGCCCCGCTTGAACACGTTGGCCAGCACCAGATACAGCGGGACGAAGAACACCGCGCTGACGAGCAAGGCCACCGTGGGGCGGGCCAGCGAGC
>NZ_MUMI01000520.1 GCF_002155975.1 Amycolatopsis kentuckyensis | reverse complement strand
CGGCCATCGCCGAGTCGGGGACGTCGGGCAGCCGGCTGGCGACGTCCGGGCAGGTGATCGCCGGGGAAGCGGCGTCCTGGGCGGCCTGGTCGCGGTCGCCGTCCGCGGGCTTCGCGGGCGGGTTCGCTTCTTCGTCTTCGGTGTCGATGCGGACAACCGGCCAGAAATAGGCGGACTTGTCCCCGTTTTTGCACGTGGTGCCGGCGGCGTCGAGGCTCTTGTTGTTCGAATCCGCGTTGGAGGAGAGGTTGCCGACGTAGTCGTGCAGGTGCTGGGCACCGTTGCGGACGCCGGGCTGCGCGACGAAGTTGTCCGGGTTGAAGTGCTGGTTCTCGTTGCGGCCGCAGTCCACGGTGAAGGTTCCGGTGGACGCGCCGCGCGCGTTCGCGGGCGCTTTGTTGTTCGGGGCGACCTTGAGGATGTCGATGTAGAGCGACGGGTCGGCCTGGTCGGCGCTGGCCTGGTCGGGGCTGCCGAACGTCGTCGCCACCGCGATGCCGCCGGCGGCCACGGCCAGCGCGAGGACGCCGGTGGCGATCTTGGTGCGTCGGGAGATGCGGTGCTTTCCGGTGTTTCCGGGCATGAAGTGACTCCGAGGGGTTCAAAGGGAAGAGATGCCACCGGCCCGACACCGGTGGAGCGGTTCTCTGTTAGCGATAACAATGCTTGCCCCGTGAAGAACTCACCAATTCTTTCCGGGAGATCAACGAGGGGCGGGCACGGCGTAATCGTGACCCGTGCGCGCCCCGTTGTCCAGAGCTTTGTCGGGTGAGGAAAGAGTTCGGAAATGTGGTGAACCGCAATGAACCGGGAGCCGTGTACCCAGGTGAGGCGTGGAGTGCGGGGTCAGCTGTCCAGCATGGTCAGGGTGGGTGTCTCACCCGGCCCGACCGGGAAGTAGGCGAGGAACGTGACGCCGTCGCCCTGCGCGTCGAACCGGGCGATCCGGGTCGATTCGGGCTCGTGGAAGACGTCGCCGGGGGTGAGCACGGATTCCGGCCCGCCGTCGATCCGGTAAACGGCGGAACCCGTTTCGATGCTGCCGAACACCGGTCCGTTGTGGACGTGCAGGCCGGCGGGCTGGTCCGGGGCGATGGTGATGCGGCGGACTTCGACGCGATCGATCACCCGGGGCGCCGGCAGCGGTTGGTCCAGCACCACGGTGCGGGTGACGGCCGGGACGGCGGCGGGCGCGCCCTCGCCGACCGGGTCACCGAGTTCGGCCGGGGTGCCGTCGGCGGGTAGTTCCTCGATCGCCAGGTGGGTCAGCGACGTCGTGTCGGTGGCGCCGTGCCAGTGCCACTCGCCGGCGGCGACGCGAACCGTGTCGCCCGGCCGGATCAGCTGGGCCGGGCCGCCGCGGCGCTGGACGTAGCCGGTGCCGTCGGTGACGACGAGGACCTGGCCGAGCGGGTGCCGGTGCCAGCGGGTGCGGGCACCGGGGGCGAACTGGACCCGGTCGACGCGGGTGCGTGACGGGCCTTCGGGGACGGCGAGCGAGGTGACCCACGCGCTGCCGGTGATCGCGTCGGCGGGGGCGGGGGTGCTGGTGGCCGGGACGTGACGGACGTGCACGGGTGTTCTCCTGGGGGTCAGCGGGCGGTGAGCAGGGCGAGCACGCCGGAAACGGCCTGGTCGAACGGCTCGGGGGAGCCGGCGGCGCGGGCGAGCACGTAACCGCCCTGCAGGACGGCGACGATCGTGGCCGCCAGTGCGGCGGTGTCCAGGGACGCGGGCAGCTCGCCGGTGTCGCGGCCTTCGTCGAGCACTTCGGCCAGCCGGGCGCGCAGCCGCGTGAGGGTCTCGTCGACCGGGGCCCGCAGGTCCGGGTCGGCGACGATGTCGGGGTCCTGGGTGAGCCGGCCGATGGGGCAGCCCTTGAGCACTTCGCGTTCGCGCCGCAGGTAGGCGGTGATGCGCTCGACGGCGGTGCCGGGCGCGCGCAGCTGCGCGTCGGCGGCGGCCAGCAGTTCCTCGGCGCTGCGCCGCACGGCGGCCAGGGCGAGGTCCTTCTTGCCCGCGAAGTGGTGGTACATGCTGCCCTGGCCGGCACCCGCTCGCTGCTGGATGGCCTTGGGGCTGGTGCCGACGTAGCCGCGTTCCCACAGCAGCTCGCGGGTGCTGTCGACGAGCTGGTCCCGGGTTCCCATGGGCCCCGACTGTACATACCAGTAGGTACAGAATCAACGTGTCACAAGTTCCGGGCGGGCGGTGTCTTGAGGCCGTACACCGTTCGAGAGGAGAGCGTCATGACCTCGCCTTGCTGGGTGCTGCTGGTGGTCGGTGCGATGATCACCCGCGTCCGCCACCGCAGTGCCGGGTTCGCCGTCTTCCCCGCATGAGCAGAGGAGTTGTCATGACCGAGGCCTTCGTCGCCCACCGGAACCTGCTGTTCACGGTCGCCTACGAGATGCTCGGCTCGGCGGCCGACGCGGAGGACGTGCTCCAGGAGACGTGGCTGCGCTGGGCTGAGGTCGACCAGGCGGAGGTGCGCGAGGAGCGCGCTTACCTGGTCCGGATCACCACCCGCTTGGCGCTCAACCGGCTGCGCACGATGAAGCGCCGCAAGGAGGCGTACGTCGGGCCGTGGCTGCCGGAGCCGCTGCTGACGACGCCGGACGTGGCCGAGGACGTCGAGCTCGCGGAAAGCGTTTCGATGGCGTTGATGCTGGTGCTCGAGACGCTGGCGCCGACCGAGCGCGCGGTGTTCGTGCTGCGCGAGGTGTTCGACGTCGGGTACGACGAAATCGCGGAGGCGGTGGGGAAAACCCCGGCGGCGGTCCGGCAGATCGCTCATCGCGCGCGGCGGCACGTGGATGCGCGACGGCCGCGCGAGGTGGTTTCGGCCCGCGAGACCCGGGCGGTGCTGGAGTCGTTCCAGCGCGCGATCGAGGGCCGGGACCTGCAGGGGCTGCTGGATCTGCTGGCACCGGACGTGGTGCTGATGAGCGACGGCGGCGGCGTGAAGCAGGCGGCCCTGCGTCCGGTCGCGGGCGCGGACAAGGTGGGCCGGTTCATCGTGGGCGGAATCGGCAAGGCGGAGGTCGAACTGTCCGGCGTGCCGATGACGGTGAACGGCAACCCGGCGCTGGCGCTGCACGTGGACGGCTTGTTCGACGGGATTCTGGCGGTCCGGGTGGAAGGTGGGCGGATCAGCGGGCTCTACTTCGTCCGGAACCCGGAGAAGCTGACCCGGGTGGAGTCGGAGACGCCGTTGACCCTGCGGTGACGGGTTCCGTAACGCGGAACCGGCACGGCGCGACCCTGGCTGCGCACCGCGAACCGCGGTGCACGACGGCTCGTCCCCGGCCTCGGCGGAGCGGAATCCTGGTACGCCAGGGAAGGGTTGACACCATGCGAAGAATCTCCGGGGTGCTCCGCATCCCGTTGGTGTTGTTCTGCGCGGTCGCGCTCGCGGTCTTCGGGTTCGCGCCGGTGGCGTCGGCGGCGGTGCTCTGGCCCGACGAACAGGCGATGATCACCACGAGCACCTACCGATCCACCTACCTCTACGACGTCGGCGTGGGGAACTCCATCTCCCACGAGCAGTTCGCGCAGCCCGCGGTCACCGCGTTCTACGGCTCCCAAGGCGGCTTCGACCGCAACTTCATGGTCTGGGCGCCGATCGTGGCGATCGACCGGCCCCACGAGTTCTGGAACGGGTGCGACGGGAACACCGGTGGCCTCTGCCCGCACGTCCGCCCCGGCAACCAGCAGATCTACGACGAGATCGGGACCGGCCAGATCCACGTCAAGGAATGGCACGGCGCGTTCATCGGCGTGGCCTGCGGCAACTTCAACCACGGCGGCGCCGGCCCGATCCCGGTGATCAGCGGGACGAAGTACGAGGACGTCAACGGTGACGGCGTCCGGCAGGCGACCGAACCCGGGTTGCCCGGCTGGACGATCGACCTCTCCTACAACGGGACGCTGGTCGCGACGGCCGGCACGGACGCCGGTGGCTCCTACGCGTTCTCCTTGAACGCCAACGCCATGCCGATCGGTGCGGGGACCTACACCCTGACCGAACGCTCCCAGCCGGGCTGGGTCCAGTCCGATGCTCCCGCTCCCGTCGCCGTCGGGTACGGCGTGGGCGAAGCGCGCTTCGGCGGGAACGACTTCGGGAACTACCGGCCCGCCACGATCGGCGGCCGCAAGTTCGACGACCACGGGGCCGACGGCAGCGGGGACGGCGATCCCGGACTCGCGAACTGGACCCTCGACCTGGACAACGGCGCCACCGCGGTCACCGGGGCCGACGGCGGGTACGGCTTCTCGGGTCTCAGACCGGGCACGTACACCGTCCGTGAGCAGCAGCAGGGCGGCTGGCGCCGGACGACGCCCGCCTCCGGGAGCACGACCGTCACCGTCGTCAGTGGCCAGGTCGTCGGCGGCGTCGACTTCGGGAACGTCTGCCTCGGCGCGATCGCGGTGACCGCGCCGGACGGCGTCACCACCCGGGTCGACGAAGTGAGCGTTCCGGGTGTCCTCGCGAACGATCCGCCGGCTCCGCGCACCGCGTCGGGCACCGCTACCGTCGGCGGCTTGCTGCCCGGTACCTACCGGGTGACGATGGTCCTGCCGGACGGCGTCTTCACCACCGATCCGGATCTCACCTCGCTGGACGGGAAGTTCGCCATCGTCAAGACGGTCACGGTCGGCGAGTGCGGAACCACCGCCGTCGCGCCGCCGTTCGTCACCTCACAGCCGGGCAAGATCACCGGCGGGATCCGGATCCTGGTGCCCGGCGGGATCGCGACCGCCGGCTTCGAGTTCATGCAGCGCAAGGAAGGGCCGCGCGGCACGCTCGAGTACAACGACCACGGCAACGGGATCGACCTGCACACCTCGGACATCACCGGGATCTCGGTCTCCGGACCGGACGCCTACGTGTTCGGGCACGCCGTGCTGAACGGGGTGACCACGGGCTTCCGGCTCCACCTCGTGGACGCCGGCGAACCCGGGCGGGCGGACCGGTTCGAACTGCTGCTGGCGAACGGCTATTCGGCCGGGTACGGCCGGACGCTCGACGGCGGGAACATCCAGATCCACTGAGCGAAGCGGTCCCGGCGGTGTGCTTCCCCGCACGCCGCCGGGAGGTGCCTCAGCCCAGTCGCTTGTCCCAGTCGGCGAAGGCGTTCACCAGGTCCTCCGGTGCTCCGGACTCCCGCAGCCGGCGAACCTCCGCCTCGATGTAGTACCGGTACAGCGGAACCAGTCCCGCCGCCAGCTCCGGCTCCACCTCCGCCGCCTCCAGTGGGTGACCCGCGCGGACCTCCCGCGCCAGCCGCACGAGCGACGCCGCCGGGGCGTCCGGCTGATCCAGGTACCAGTCGATCGCTTCGTCGTTGTTCGCCGCGCGGCCCGTCGACGTCGTTCCCGAATACAGGAACCGGACCGGGAACAGCACCGCCTTCGTGAACCACACCTTGTCCACCAGCAGGCGCTTCGGCGCACGGAATTCGGCCGTCACCTCGTCCGTCGCCAGCACCGCGATCGCGAAGCCCGCGCTCTCCAGCAACAGCTCCGATGCCTCCGGGCGGGCGACCTCCGCGCGGACGTCCGATCCGGTCAGCACCCGGCCGTCGTCGGCCAGCTGCAAGCGGTCCAAGGCCGGGAAACGGCCGTCGTCGCGGCCTTCGCGCAACGCCGGCAACGATGCCCAGAACACCGAAAGCTTGCGGTGCAACGGGCTTCGCTCCTGCAGTGCCGCCGTCGTGCTTTCGACCGAAGCGCGCGTGCCGTCGTCGATGTCGGTGAGGACCAGGGCCAGGTCGATGTCGCTCGCCGCCGCGGAGTAGCCGCCGTACGACAAACTGCCCAGCAGGTACGCGCCGATCAGGCGCTCTCCCAAGGCTTCCTGGTAGGCCTCGGCGGCCTCGACGGCGATTTCGCGGGCCGCGGCGGCCGGTTCGGTGGTCGTCATGCCGCCACCGTATCGCGGCGGGCGCACTCCGCGATGCGGTCGGACACCACGCCGATCACCTGCCACGCCCGGTCCAGCACCGTGATCGCCGCGTCCGGCGTCCAGTCTTCGCGGCGCCGCAGCACTTCGTAGCCCATCTCGAGGTGCTCGACGTCCGCTTCGTCGTGCAGCTCGAAGTATTCGTCGTCGGGGAACGCCTTCGTGCCCGCCTGGCTGAACACCAGGCTGCCCGCCTCGAGGGCCAGGTGCGCCAGGACCGCGCGCTGCACGCCGGGCAGGATCGCGAACTGGTCGACGAACCAGGACGCGCCCATCTCGATGACCGGGTCCCAGACCGGCTCGCGGTCGTCCGCGCGGCTGCGGGCCAGGATCTTGTCGTGGCCGACCTCTTCCGCCTGGTGCTCGCACGCCAGCGCGCGCAGCTCCGGGTCGCTCTCGAACGTCACCCGGGCGCTGATCATCCGCTGGAAGGCGTTCGACCACGGCTGGAGGTACGTGAGCACCGCCTTCTTCGTCTCCGCCGTGGTGTTCTCGTCGGTCAGCAGCCGGATCAGGGCCGACCCCTCGTACTCCCGTTGCCGCTGCTCGTTGTGGCGGGCGACCCGCTCGACGTCCTGCTCGGTCACGATCTGCTCCTCCTGGTGGGCTATCCGAGATCGACGGGCGAAAGGGGGGCGGGTGGCGGCCGGTCGAAGACCGGGAACCGGAAGTACGTGGTCACGTCGCCGTGCCGGTTCGCGGCGCGGAAGCTCACCAGTTCCAGCACCCCCCGGCTGCCGCTCAGCGGTCCGGGCGCCAGCGCGGCGGCGAGTGCGCGGAACCGGCCGGGGTCGACGCCCTGGTCGTGCAGCAGCGCGGCCGTGCGCTCCACGGCTTCGCCGTCGTCCGGCACGAGGGCGGGCAGCCGCAGGTACGTCGTGGACTCGGCGGCACGGTCCACGCCGGACCGGAACGCCAGGCAGGTCAACGCCGCCTCGCCGGCGTCGTCGCCTTCGCCGGCCAAGGTCCGGTAAGCCGCTCGTGCCCGGCCGGAATCGTGGTGCAGCGCCACCGCGGCGACGCGCTCGACCTCGGCGAGGCCGGCGTCGTGGTTGCGGTAGTAGATCTTCACGCGGGCCTGCGCTTCGTCGGTCAGGTCGACGGCGAAGAACTCGATTTCGCGGTCGCCTTCGACAGTTTCGACGCGGCGGCGGGTTTCGGCCCACGCGGCGGCGAGGCCGAGCCGCGCCATCGCCTCGGCGACCGCGGCCTCGCGGTGCGCGTGGGGCCACGAGTACAGCCCGAAGTACGTCTTGTGGACCACGCCGGACGGTGGCCGCCAGGCGATCGAATGCCACAGCGGCGCCGGCGACGGCCGGCCGGCGCGCGGGGTGAACGTCTCGCGGACGTGGTCGAGGCGGCGGGCGCGGAAAACGCTGTCACCAGGCCAGACCACGTCGTGGCCGAGGCTGTCGAACAGCACCCGCAGTTCCGGCCGCGCGCCGGACCAGTTGACCGACATCTCGGCCGGGAAGCCGTCGTCCGCCACATAGGACGGCGACGCGGGGGACGGCCCGATCCGCTCGTGCGCCCACGGCGGCAGCAGGGCTCGCAGCATCCGGGTGGTCCGGACGGACTGCTCCAGCGGGACGTCGAGCGCTTCGCACGCGGTCGACCACAAACCACCCAGGAAATCACCGAAGAGACGACCCTGTGCCGGATAGTTTTCCCTTATATATTCAGGAAACTCCGGCACGCGACTCGTCACGAGCGGATGCTATCAGTTGGATGCTTGCTCAACTAAAAGTCTGCACCCAGGTGGTCCAGTCAATTGCGCCATGTGGGTACGCCGGTGCCCGCCGCGGCCACGGAGGGCCACAACGGACACCGGCGGCGTCCAGAGGGGACAAAAGCGGACAACGCGCAGGTCTCAGACCCGGGCCGGCACCACGGTCATCGCGTGCTTGACGAGCCGGATGAGCGCGAGCTTGCTGGAGTCGCGGTCGCGTGCGTCACACATGACGATCGGCACACGGTCCGGGACCACCAGCGCTTCGCGGATCTCGTCGGCGGTGTAGCGCGGCGCGTTGTCGAAGCAGTTCACCGCGACGACGAACGGGATCTTCCGGCGCTCGAAGAAGTCGATCGCGGCGAAACTGGTCTCCAGCCGCCGGGTGTCGACCAGCACGACCGTCCCGATCGCGCCGCGGGCCAGGTCGTCCCACATGAACCAGAAGCGCGCCTGGCCCGGCGTCCCGAACAGGTACAGGACGTGCCGCGGCGAGATGGTGATCCGGCCGAAGTCCAGCGCGACCGTCGTGGTCGTCTTCCGCTCGACACCGGAGAGGTCGTCGACGCCGGCGCTCGCCTCGGTGAGCACCTCTTCGGTGGTCAGCGGCGGGATCTCGCTGACCGAACCGACCATCGTGGTCTTCCCCGCGCCGAAACCGCCCGCGATGATGATCTTGACCGGCGTGGGGACCATGTCGGCCCCGGTGCCGTCAGTACTTGATGAGGCCATCGAGAACCGCCTGGAGTGTTTCGAGGTCCGGCGACTGCGCCGGGTTATGGGTGGGCGACCGCGTGATGACGAGGCCGCGTTCGATCAGGTCGCCGACGAGCACCCGCACGACCCCCAGCGGGATCTTGACGTACACCGCGATCTCGGCGACGGACACCGGGTGGCGGCACAGCTGCACGATCGCCACGTGCTCCGGGCCCAGCCCGGCCGGCTCCTGCTCCGAGCGCAGGGTCATCACCTGCGTGGACAGGTCCAGCCGGGCGGTGCCGGCCGGCGTCCGCCCGCTGGTGATCGTGTACGGCCGGACCAGCGGCCCGGCGGCCTCGTCGTACCAGCCGTCTTCGGCACTCATGTGGCCTCCCGCAGGACCGACGCCGCTTCGCGCGGCGCCGACGCCATGTAGTCGCCGACGCGCTTGACGAGCCGGCTCATCTCGTACGCGATCATCTCGACGTCGACGTTGTCCGCGGCCAGCACGGCGAGGCAGGCACCCTGACCGGCCGCGGAGACGAACAGGTAACCGCGCTCCATCTCGATCATGTTCTGCAGCACCGGGCCGCGGTTGAACTGCTTGCTCACCCCCTTGGCGAGGCTCTGCAGGCTGGAGGCGATGGCCGAAAGCTGGTCCGAGTCGTCCTTGCTCATCCCGGCCGACTTGCCGATCAGCAGCCCGTCGGCGGACAGCACGATGGCGTTCTGCGCGCCGACCACGCGGTTCACCATGTCGTCGAGCAGCCAGTTGAGATCGGGTTTGGGGTTCCCGTACTCGTTCATTCGACTTCAGACCCTGACTTTCCTGTGTGGACTTCCGTGTGTGTTGGCCGGGGACTACGAGTCGTCGTCCGGTCCGCCGCGCCCGCGGCGGGTGCCCTTGTGGAACGCCGCGAGCGTGCGCGCGGTGCCTTCCCCCGGCGCCACGACGTCGTCGGCGCTGTCGTCGGGTTCGTTCTCGAGCTGGGCGACGAGGTTCTGCTGCGGCTCGCGCCGGGGCAGCCGCGGCCGGTCGTCGGTCGGCTTCACGTCCGTTGCCGGAGTGATCGGCGCCGACTCCGGCGCCGCCGCCGGCACGGAGGGCAGGGCGTCGGGCGGGGTGAGGGCGCGTGCCGGGTACGGCCTCGGCTTGGTGTCTCGCTTCATCGGGATCTGACCGCTGAACGAGCTGGGCGTGTCCATCGTGCGGAGCGGGCTTTCTGCTGCCTGCGGCGCCGGGGCACCCACCGGGGCGAGGACCGCGGTGGTCTCCGCGGGGGAGGTCTCCGCGGCCGGGCCGCCGTCCTCGCCGGCCAGGTGCTGGGTGGGGATCAGGACGGTGGCGCGCAGGCCGCCGTAGCGGGACGGGTCGAAGGTGACGGTGATGCCGAGCCGGGCCGCCAGGCGCGCGACCACGAACAGGCCGAGGCTGGAGTCGGCCCGCAGCGCCATCGCGTCGAACTCGGGGGCTTCGGCCATCATCGCGTTCGCCCACTCGCGGACGCCGTCCTTCATGCCGAGCCCCTGGTCCGACACGTCGACGACGACGCCGCGCGCGACCATCCGGCTGGTCACCTCGACCGGCGAGCCGGGCGGCGAGAACGACGTCGCGTTGTCGACCAGCTCGGCGACGAGGTGGATCGTGTCGGCCACGGCGGCGCCGACGAGGGCGACGTCGGCCACCTGCTCGACCTGGACCCGGGCGTACTGCTCGGTTTCCGAGACGGCGGCGCGCAGCACCTCCATCAGCGCGACCGGCTTGCGCCAGCGGCGGCCGGGCTGCTTGCCGCCGAGGATGATCAGGTTCTCGGTGGTGCGGCGGGCCCGGGCGGCGAGGTGGTCGAGCTGGAACAGCGCCGCCAGCTGCGTCGAATCGTCCTCGCGGGCTTCCATCTCGTCGAGGATCTGCAGCTGCTGGTGGACGAGGACCTGGTTGCGGTGCGCGATACCGAGGAACACGTTGTGCACACCGCTGCGGGCCTTGGCCTCGCTCGCCGCGGCGTTGACCGCGGTCAGCTGGGCGACGTTGAACGCCTCGGCCACCTGCCCGATCTCGTCGCGGCCGTGGTCGAGCCGGGGGAGTTCTTCCTTCAGGTCGACGGCTTCGCCGTTCTTGAGCCGCTCGACGATGTCCGGCAGCCGGTTGCGGGCGAGGTCGAGGGAGTCGTTGCGCAGCCGCGCGAGGCGCGTCATCAGGGCGCGGTCGACGAGCGAGCGGGACACCCGGACCGCGACGATGATCGCCGCCAGCGAGGCGAGCAGGGCGACGATGCTGCCGATGATGACGTTGCGCAGCTGTGCGTCACCGGCGTCGATCGCGGCCGCGGAAACCTTGTCCGCCTGGGTGATCGCGAGGTCGTTGAGGCCCTGGGCGACCTGGTTCGTCGCGTTCTGCCAGTCCGTTTCGGACACCGGCACGGAGTTCTGCTCCCCGGCCGACCACGGGCCGTGCTTGACGAGCGCCTCTTCGGCGGTCGCCAGCTGCCGCCAGGCGGTGCTGGTGCTCAGCGCCTGGTACTTCTGGCGCACGCCCGGGTCGAGGAACGGCTCGAGCTGCGTCAGCTGCGTCCGGTAGATCCCGGACAGCTGCGCGAACTGGGCGAAGTCGTCCGGCGCGAACGTCCCGGCGGCGAAGGCGGTCGAAACCAGCGACGTCTCGCGCGACATCATGTCGCCGGCGCGGAAGACCGACGTCGCCGTGATGCCACCGGTCGCGGCTTCGGAGTCGGGGACGATCCGCGCCTGGGTGTCGAAGAGGTTGGACGCGGTGTCCATCACGCCGTTGTAGTAGGTGTTGACCTGCGCGCGGTCGATGCTGCGGAAGCTGATCTGCGAGCGCAGCACGGGCAGCTGGTCGAACTGGGACTTCAGCGCGTTCACCTTGGACGCGATCTCGTCCGGCGCGTTGGAGATCGTCGCGGCGAAGGCGTCCTTCAGCGTGACGAGCTTTTCGTCGGTGGCTTTCTGCTGCTGCTGGAGCCGGGCCGGGCCGAGCGCGGGGTCGTCGAGGTACTGCAGCGCGGTCTGGCGTTCCTTCTGGAACTCGGCCAGCGCGGTGGCGGCCGGGATCGAGACCTCACGCACGGAAGCCGCGACCAACCGGACGTAAACGCCATTGAAGAGGAAGTAGGACGAGACGGCGATCCACAGCACCAGCAGTGTCACGCTGGGAATGAGAACGGTCCTGGTCAGCCTTTTGCGGATCGACTTGTCGTACGGCTTGTCCGACTCGTCCCTGGGGTCTTTGTTCAGCACGGCGGTTCACGAACTCCTGAGTGACGGTCGGCGAGGAATGGGGACCCGGACGAGGAAGCGGACACGACGATGGGACACAGCGGCCGCCGTCACCCGTCTTCGCCTCACCCTCCGTGTTGCCGCGGAATCGATCAGGGTCCGTTTTTTACCACGAACCTCTGACACCCGGTTGCCGCGACCCGGCTTCCGGACACTCGTCCGCCGTGCGGCGAACAGCGTTTACTGTCTGCTCCGATGCGATTACCGGCATTTCCTCTGGTACTGGCGGTGCGGGTTAATTCGGGGAGTCGATCACTGGGCCGAACGGGTGAAAGTGAATTCGGCCGGATCGGTGTGTGACGTGGTTCGCGGGGGAGGAAAGAAGGGAACGGGCGGTGCCCGGAAGTCCCTTTGGGGGCCGGGGAACAGGGTAGGCCGTAGCTTTACAACAGTGCGGTCATTGTCAAGTTGCTTGGACATCGTCTATCCTCCTGTCAACTCAGCCGCCAAGGAGGGTGTGATGAGCGAAGCGACCGGGACCCTGCCCGCCGGCTCGACCGAGCTGTGGCGCGACCGCAAGCGGTACCTCTGGCTGATCGGCCTGGTCGTGCCCTCCCTGGCGTTCCTCGCCATCGGGCTGCACGCCGCCACCGGGTGGGGCGGGTGGTTCTGGATCGGGCCGGTCGTGATCCTCGTGGTCGTCCCGCTCATCGACCTCGTCGCCGGGCTGGACCGGAGCAATCCGCCCGACGACGTCATCGCGCGGCTGGAGAACGACCGCTACTACCGCTGGATCACCTTCGCCTTCCTGCCCGTCCAGTACCTCGGCTTCGCCGCGGCGTTCTGGCTGATCGCGCGCGGCGACCTCGGCGTCGCGGACAAGATCGGGCTCGCCGTGTCGATCGGGTGCGTCGGCGGGATCGGCATCAACACCGCGCACGAACTGGGCCACAAGAAGGAAAGCCACGAGCGCTGGCTGTCGAAGATCGCGCTGGCGCAGAGCTGGTACGGGCACTTCTACATCGAGCACAACCGCGGCCACCACGTCCGCGTGGCGACACCGGAAGACCCCGCGAGCAGCCGCGTCGGCGAAAGCTTCTACCGCTTCTGGCCGCGCACGGTCTTCGGCTCGCTGAAGTCGGCGTGGCGGCTGGAGCGCAAGCGGTACGCCCGGCGCAACCGCCACCCCTACCGGCTCGGCAACGACGTGCTCAACGCCTGGCTGATGTCCGCGGTGCTGTGGGCGGCGATGGTCGCCTGGCTCGGCGCCGGCGTCCTGCCCTACCTCGTGCTCCAGGCCGTCGTCGGGTTTTCGCTGCTGGAGGTCGTCAACTACATGGAGCACTACGGGATGCTGCGGCAGCGGGTCGGCGTGCCCGGGCGGCGCCGGTACGAGCGCGTCGACCCCAGCCACAGCTGGAACTCCAACAACATCGCGACGAACGTCCTGCTCTACCACCTGCAGCGGCACAGCGACCACCACGCCAACCCGACCCGCCGCTACCAGACGCTGCGCGACTTCGCCGAGTCGCCGGTGCTGCCCACCGGGTACGCCGGGATGATCGTGCTGGCGCTCGTCCCGCCGCTGTGGCGCCGGGTGATGGACCCGCGGGTGCTCGCCCACTACGGCGGGGACATCTCGCGCGCCAACATCCAGCCCGGCAAGCGGGCGAAAGTCCTGGCCCGCCACGGAACCCGCGTCACGGCGGCCGCGCCCGAGATCGCCGACACCCGCGGCGACGCCACCGAAGGCGGCATGTGCCCCGGCTGCGGGTACGTCTACGACGAGCGGCGCGGCGACCCGCGGGAGGGTTTCCCGGCCGGCACGCCGTGGGCGGCCATCCCGGACTCCTGGTGCTGCCCGGACTGCGGCGTGCGCGAGAAGGTGGACTTCGTCGCGCCGGGGCGGGTGGACCGGGCCGGGAGCGCCACGACCTAGAATGCCGATCATGAGCAGGGCGGTTCCGGCGCCGGCGGAAGGCGGTCAGCACCGGCAGCCGATCATCGCCGCGGCGATCGAGCTGACCGCGCGGTCCGGCTGGCAGGCCGTCACGATGGCGCGGCTGGCCGAGCTGGCCGGCGTCAGCCGCCAGACCGTGTACAACGAGATCGGCTCCAAGCCCGCGCTGGCCGAAGCGATGGTCACGCACGAGCTCGGCCGGTTCCTCTCGGTGGTCGGCGCCGCCTTCGACCGCCACCCGGACGACCTGGTCGAGGCGATCTACGACGCCGTCCGCGCGGTCCTCGAACTCGCCGACGACAACACGCTGCTGCGCGCGATCGTCTCGGCGACGCACGGCACCGCCCCCGAGCTCCTCCCGCTGCTGACCACCGACTCGGGCGCGCTGCTCGCCCAGGCGAAGGCCGTGGTGGCCGCCCGAGTGGCGGCCTACCGCCCGCCGCTGGCCGGCGACCAGGTCGACGTGGTGATCGACCTGGTGGTCCGCACGGTCCTCAGCCACGTCATGCAACCGTCGGACACGCCGGCCCACACGGCCGACGGGCTGGCGTGGGTCGCCGCGCGGGTCCTCGGGGTGACGGCGAACCCGCCGCTGCGGCACACCTAGCGGAGGCCGTGCCGGTCCAGCCACCCCGCGATCGCCGCGGCGATCTCCTCGGGCCGGTCCTCCTGGGCGTGGTGCCCCGCCTCCCCGCAGGCGACGACGTCGAGCGCGGCGATGTGATCCGTGCACCACCGGGCCAGCTTCTCGCCGATGAGCAGCGTCGGGGAGCCTTCGAAGGTCAGGAGCAGCTTCGGTGTGCCGTCGCTGGCGGCCAGCCACTCGTCGTAGGCCTCGATGCGCGCGACGAGCTCGGCCGGGTCGCCGCCGAGTGGCAGCTGACGCGCCCAGGCGAGCACCGGGCGACGGCTTTCGGGGGTCGGGAACGGGGCGAGGAAGGCGGCCAGGTCGTCGTCGCCGAGCGGAGTCCGCACGCCGCCGGTGAACGCCTGGCGGATGAACAGGTCCTGCGTCAGCACCATGTCCTCGCCGACGCCCGGGGTGCGGATCTTCCGCGAGCGCTCCGCCGCCTGCGGTGTCAGGTCGTCCCAGTCCATCGGCTTCACGATGGTTTCGAAGAAGGCGACCCCGCGGACCCGGTCCGGGTGGCGGGCCGCCCGGTCGAAGGCCAGCGCGCCGCCCCAGTCGTGCCCGACGAGGACGACGTCGTCCAGGCCGAGTGCGTCGAACCAGGCGTCGAGGTGGCGGGCGTGGTCGGCGAAGCGGTACGCGATGTCCGGCTTGGGCGAGCGGCCCATGCCGATGAGGTCGGGGACCAGCAGCCGTCCGCCGCCGAGGTGCGGGAGGACCTTGCGCCAGCTGTGCGACGAGCCGGGGTTGCCGTGCAGGAGGACGATCGGGGTGCCGGTGCCGGCTTCTTCGTGGTGCAGCATGGTTTTCAGGGCTCCAGCGGGGTGTCGAGGAGGAGGGTGAGCTCGCGGGCCAGTGCCGCGGTGCGGTCGCCGTGCCGGCCGCCGAGCGGGGCGAGCAGCCGGTCGAGCAGCTCGGCCACGGTGGCGATCGCCGGTTCGGTCACCTCGCGCCCGCGGGCGGTGAGGCGCAGCCGGACGGTCCGCGTGTCGGCCGGGTCGCGGGCGCGCTCGACGAGCCCGTCGGCGTCGAGCGTGCGGGCGAGTTTGGAGACGTAGAGCGCTTCCAGGCCGGTGTGGTCGGCCAGTTCGCGCTGGCTCGGGCTCGCTCCGGCACGCTCCAAGCCGAAGAGCGAAGCCAGGAAGACGTACTGCGCGTGCGTCAGCCCGACGGGGGCGAGGGCGCGGTCCACGGCGACCCGCCACTTCGTGGAAAGCCGCCAGACGAGGTGACCGGGGGTGCTCATGCCAAATACTGTACATGGCTACTAATTACATGGCTACTATCTCCGGTGCGGCCGGGGACGGGCCGGGGCGGGACGGTTCAGCCGGCGAGTTCGCGGATGCGGTCCATGGCCCGCCGGACCTCGGCGAAGCCGGTGGTGAGCGGGCTCAGCCCGATGCGGATGCCGTCGGGACGGCGGAAGTCGATGAGCACGCCGTGGTCGATGAGGACGCGGGAAAGCCGTTCGGCGTCCGGGTGGCGCAGGGTGACGTGCCCGGCGCGGCGGTCGTCGTCGCGCGGCGAGGCGACCGTGAAGCCGAGCGGGACGAGCCACGCGTCGGCGAGGGCGAGCACCCACCGCCCCAGCGCGACGGCCTTGGCCCGCACCCGGTCGATGCCCGCTTCCGCCAGCAGCGCGACGCCTTCCTGGACGCCCACCATGCCGAGCACCGGCGGCGTGCCGGAGAGCGCCCGCCGGATCCCGGGCGCGGGAACGTACTTCGCGGCCATGCCGAACGTGTCGGCGGCGCCCATCCAGCCGGTGATCGGCTGGCCGAACGCCGCGTGGTGGCGCGCGTTGACGTAGAGGAACGCGGGCGCGCCCGGCCCGGCGTTGAGGAACTTGTACGTGCAGCCGACGGCGAAGTCGGCGCCGGCCGCGTCCAGCTCGACCGGGATCGAGCCGACGCTGTGGCAGAGGTCCCAGACCACGAGCCCGCCGCGGGCGTGCACCAGCCGCGTGACGGCGGCGAGGTCGGTGATCGCCGCCGATCGGTAGTCCACATGGGACAGGGTGACGACCGCGGTCCGCGGCCCGGTGACCGCGGCGACGTCTTCGCTCTCGACCCACCGGACGGTCAGCCCGAGTTCGGCGGCGACGCTCTCGACGAGGAACCGGTCGGTGGGGAAGTTCGCGGCGTCGGTGACGATCTCGTCCCGGCCCGGCCGCAGCGCGACGGCGGCCCGGAGCGTCTTGTAGAGGCACACGGACGTCGAATCGGCGACGATGGTCTGCCCCGGCGTGGCGCCGAGCGCGACGCGGCCGAGCTCGTCCCCGATCTCCTCGGGCAGCGTGAGCCAGCGTTCTTCCCAGGACCGGATCAGCCGGCCACCCCACTCCCGCGCGACGAGCTCCTGCAGCCGTTCCGCGGTGGCGCGCAGCGGGCGGCCCAGGGAGTTCCCGTCGAGGTAGGCCACGACGCCGGGGTCGCCGATCGGGACGAACCGCTCGCGGAAGGCGGCGAGCTCGTCGTCGGCGTCGAGGCGGTCCGCCGCCTCGGGCGAGATGTCGGTCGTCATGTCCGCCATCATGACGGGCGCGGACCTGCCCGGGCTGCACCCCGGCGTGCTGGCGTTCGCCCGCCGGCTGGTCGCGGCCGGCTACACGACCTATCTGCCGTCGCTGGTGGGGCGGGCGGGGGAGGCGCACTCCGCGGCCGCGATCCGGCGGTCCGTGGCGCGGGCCTGCGTCGTGCGGGAATTCGCGATGCTGACCGACCGCACCAGCCGCGTCACCGGGTGGCTGCGGGCCTTGGCGGCGGTGGCGCACGCCGAGTGCGGCGCGGCCGGCGTCGTCGGGATGTGCTTCAGCGGCGGCTTCGCGCTGGCCACGGCGCTCGAACCGGCGGTGGCCGCCGCCGTCGTCAGCCAGCCCGCGCTGCCGGCGCCGCTCGGCCGCCGGGGCGCGCCGCCCTCGGGCTCGACCCCGCCGACCGCGCGCGCCTGCGGGACCGCGTCCTGGAGTTCCTCCGGGCCCGGCTCAGTCCTTCTGCTCCTTGACCCGCACCGCTTCCTTGCGCACCTCCGCCTGAGTGGCGCGCTCCCGCACCAGCCAATCCGGGCTCTCCGCCTTCAGCGCGTCGATCTGCTCGGTGGTGAGCGGCTCGGTGATGCCGCCGCGGGTGAGACCGCCGATGGAGACGCCCAGCTTCGCCGCGACCACCGGGCGCGGGTGCGGACCGGTGCGGCGCAGCTCCCGCAGCCACTCCGGCGGGTCGGCCTGCAGCGCGTTCAGCTCGTCGCGCGTCACGACGCCCTCCCGGAACTCCGCGGGGGTGGCTTCGAGGTACACACCCAGCTTCTTCGCCGCGGTCGCGGGCTTCATCGTCTGGGTGGTCTTGTGCGACGTCATGCCGTCCAGGGTAGCCAGCGTCACTCCCGGTAACCTGACCCGGTGACCTCTTTCAAGCTCGCGTACGTCCCGGGAGCGACGCCCGCCAAGTGGGTGCGGACCTGGGCCGAGCGGGTGCCGGAGGTGCCGCTGACCCTGGTCCCGGTGGCCGCCGTCGACGCGACCGGCCTGCTGCGCGCCCGCGACGCCGACGCGGCGCTGCTGCGGTCGCCGATCGACCGGGACGGCCTGCACGCGATCCCGCTCTACACCGAGACGTCGGTCGTCGTGGTGCCCAAGGACCACCTGATCGCGGCGGCGGACGAAGTGTCCACCGTGGACTTGGCGGACGAGGTCGTGCTGCACCCGGTCGACGACACGCTGGAGTGGGAGACGCGGCCGGGGCGCCCGGCGGTGTCCCGGCCCGAGACGACTGCGGACGCGATCGAGCTGGTCGCGGCCGGGGTCGGGGTGCTCGTCGTCCCGCAGTCGCTCGCCCGGCTGCACCACCGCCGCGACCTCACCTACCGGCCGGTCGGGGACGCGCCGCAGTCGAGCGTCGCGCTGTCGTGGCTGGAGGAGGAGACGACGGACCTGATGGAGCAGTTCATCGGGATCGTCCGCGGCCGGACGGTGAACAGCACGCGCGGGCGCCCGCAGGCGCCGGCCGAGCGCAAGCGCCCGGAACGCAAGCCCGCCGCGGCGAAACCGGTGCGGCGCGGCGGGGGCGGGTCGCCGGGGAAGCGGCGCCGCCGGGGCTGAGCGGCTACCGGGTCGTGGTCGTGCAGACGCAGTTGCCGTCGGCGCGGTCGGGCAGGTCGGGGTCGTCGAACCAGTGGCCGTCCTCGCCGAGGTAGCGGAACTGCAGGACGGTGCCGGGCGCCACGTCGACCGACGCGGAACGGCGGCCGTTGGACCGCGGCGTGAGGTGGTGGCGGCCGGGCGTCCAGTCGTTGAACGAGCCCACGACGCTCACCCGGCCGGGCGGCGCGCCGATCGGGAGGCTGAAGGTGACGCGCTGGGTGCCGGCCCGGCTCTTGCTGATCTTGATCACTCTGTTCGGGGCCTTTCGCGGGAACGGGTTTCGGAGGGCGTGCTCGGCACTGAGCGCGGACATGATCGCACAGCTGTGACGATTCGGTCACGCCCAGTGCCTGATCGGGTTACGGCGCCGCTCAACGGTCCGCCACTGACCGGGTGATGCTGGGGTGAACCATGATCATCTTGGGGTTGCTTCGGCCTGGCGGTGGGAAACTGACTGCCGTGACCGTCGCCGCTGATCGTCAAGTCAAGGACCCGTGTGCCTGGCTCAGCGCCGTCACCCACGAGCTCGCCGACGCCCATCCGGCCGACACGCGAGCGGTGCTCATGACGGTGTGGGACGGGTTGGTCGCCGCCCGCTTGGCCGGGCTGTACGCCGCGGCCGCTTCGCCCCGCTGGCGGGTGAGACAGCGTCACGCCGAAGCGGTCGAGTTCGATCTCGCCGTGCAGCTGGCGCGGAACTGCACCATCGGCACCGGCCTGGCCATCCCGGCCCGGCTGCCGGGCGCCGCGGTCGCCTGGCCCGCCGAGCGGGCCGACGCGGCGATCGCGGCGGTGGTTTCCTTCTGCGGCACGGCGGAAGCGATGCTGCGCCGCGCGGGCGAGCTGACCCCGGTGTGGGAGGACAGCTTGCTGGGGCCGGTCGCGCTGGCCCGCTGGCTGGCGGACTGCTGGACGGGCCGCCACACCGGCTGCCCCCTGCGGCTGCCGGTGCCCCCGCCGCCGTGGTGGCGCTGACGGGCGTGTCCGTCAGGTGAAGTCTGGTGCCGGCGAGAGGAGGCCGAGGGTGACCGACCCGTGTTCGAGACTCCCGGAGGCAACCCGCGCGGCGGTGCGCGCGCTCCTGCTGGCCGAGCTGACGGCGGCGGGCCACCGCGCCCGCGCGGCGGGCTGCACCCCCGAAGCCCTGACGGCGGTGTTCGAGGCCCGCCGCCGTTCGATCGAGGACGGCTGAGAGGGTTCGCCGCTTGCTGCCCGGCCTATGCGCCCCAAGGCGGCCTCGGGTGGAGGCCACTTCGGGGCGCATAGGCCGGGCAG
>NZ_MUMI01000052.1 GCF_002155975.1 Amycolatopsis kentuckyensis | reverse complement strand
TTCGACGGGTCGAAGCCCGGCACCTTGCCCGGGTCGAAGCTGCCGCCCGGGGTGTTCGGCTGGCCGGGGAAGGACGGGACGCTGCCGGGGGCCGGCATGTTCACCCCGGGGACCGAGCCGGTGCCGTTGGGGTTGCCGTTGTTCCCGTTGTTCCCGTTGCTGCCGTCGTCGCCCGGCTTCTTCTTGCCGTCCTTGCCGCCGTCGACGTTGACGTTCTCCTGCTGGCCCTGGAGCGCGGCGTACGTCGGCATCTTCTGGCCGTTGTCGTTGCTCGCCTTGTAGTAGGTGTTGAAGGCGTCGACGTTGGCCTGGCCCTTGGCGTTGTAGTCGCGGATCGCCCGGTCGGTGTCGGTCGTCCACGGCGTCACCGCGTTGAGCAGGTTGTTCTTCGGCGGCTCCTTCGGCACCTGCTGCACCTGCGCGTGCACCGTGGTGAAGGCGTTGTGCTGCTCGCCGAGGTACTTGTCGGAGTCGGTGAGCTTGGTGCCGGAGTCCTCCATCCACACCCGCAGCGGGTGGGCGCCGGCCTGCTGCGCCGCTTGGGCACCGCCACCGGTCCAGGCCGCGTCCATCTCCTTGGCGAGGGCGTCGATCGTGCCGAGGCGTTCGGAGTAGGCGCCCTTCAGCCGGCTCGCCGCGGACTGCCCGTTTTCGATCGAACCGGCACCGGGACCGGTGGTGATCTTCTCCCAGATGTCGTAGCAGTCGATCTTGCGGTCGCCCTGCACCGACGTGTGGTCGTCCGAATGCGTGGTCGCCATGTTGTAGGCGGCGAAGCCGCCCAGGAGCACCAGCTCCAGCATTTCAGCCTCCCAGGGTGCGGATCATCGACTCGCCGAACTTCATCGCCACGGAACACGGGTCCGCCGCGCCGGCGCCGTTGTCGTACTGGACCAGGATGTTGACCGTCAGCTGGTCGGTCACCGCGACGAACAGGCCGCACTTGCCGTTCTTGCGGTCGTCCACCGCGGCGGCGTAGACGCCCGGGTAGCCGTAGGCCTGGGTCTCACCGAAGTAGGCGTCGTTCGCCTTGGTGTCGTAGACGTCCTGCAGCCCGTTCTTGTTCGCCGTCACCGTGGTCACGTCGATCTGGTTGCCCGGGTCGGCGGATTCCTGGAACGTGCAGCTCGGGCCGTTGCCGGTGGTCCGCGGCTGGCCTTCACCGAGACCCAGCGAGGAGCGCGCGGACGCGTTCATCGTCGCGCAGGCGTCCGAGGTGATCGACGCGGTGTTCAACGGGCTCGGCACCCTCGGCGCGGTGTCGGCGGTGGACCGGGTGGTCTCGCTGCCCGATTCGGCCGTGGACGGCGCCGGGTTGGCGGTGCCGCGGGTCTTGCCGCCGCAGCCGGCGAGGGCGAGCACGGCGCAGGCCACTGCCGGAACGGCGAGGAGTCGTCGGTTCACGTGGCCTGGTTCCCCCGCTTCGAAAGGTCGGTGTAGGCGTCCGACTCCTTGGTGGTGATCTTCTGCTTCGCGGCGGTCAGCGCCTCGATGTAGTTCTTGACGTATTCCTGCATCTTCTGGTTCTGCTCGAGGAACGCCTTGCCGGACGGGTTCGCGAGCTTTTCCCAGTCGCCGCTCGCGAACTCCTTGCCGGGCGCCTTCACGTTCGCCATCAGGTTGGCGTCGGCGTAGTCGCGCTTCAGGTCGGCCTGCAGGTCCTGCCACTTCTTGATGACGCCGTCGATCTTGTCGGCGTCGAACGTGAACCCGCCGCCACCGCCGGCCGGCGCGGACATGTTGACCTCGTTAGCCATGCGATCCCATCCCCTTCGCGTCCTCGCCCATTCTCCTCCGACGCCGCCGAGCTGTCCGAGGTTCCCCGAAAAGCGTGAAGGCGGGCCACCCACCAGGGGTGACCCGCCTTTTCACGACGTACTGCCTTACTGCGCGACGGCCTTGACCTCGAGCCGCACGTCGACCTTGACGTCCGGGTGCAGCCGGGCGCCGACCGAGTGCTTGCCCACGGTCTTGATGTGGTCGCGCAGCTCGATGACGCGCTTGTCGAGCAGCGGGCCACCGGCCGCCTTGATCGCGTCGACGATCTCGCCGGCGGTGATCGAACCGAAGAGCTTCTTCGAGCCCTCGGCCGCCTTGCCGGTGAGCTGGATGGCGCCGAGGCCCTCCAGCGTCGCCTTGATCTCCTTGGCGTGGTCGAGGTCGCGGATGCGACGGCTCTCCTGCGCGCGCTGGATCGTGCGGACGTTCTTCTCCGCGCCCTTGGAGGCCGCGATCGCGTAGCCCCGCGGGAGCAGGTAGTTGCGCGCGTAGCCGTCCTTGACCTCGACGATGTCGCCGGGGCCGCCCAGGTTGGCCACGTCCGTGGTGAGGATGATCTTCGCCATGTCAGTGCCCTCCCTTAGCGCGCGGTCGAGGTGTAGGGCAGCAGCGCCATCTCGCGGGAGTTCTTGACCGCGATGGCGATGTCACGCTGGTGCTGGCTGCAGTTGCCGGTGACGCGACGGGCACGGATCTTGCCGCGGTCGGAGATGTACTTCCGCAGCAGGTTGGTGTCCTTGTAGTCGATCAGTTCCGGGCGGCCCTTCTTCTCGGCCTTGCAGAACACGCAGACCTTCTTCTTGGGCTTGCGAATGGGTGGCTTGGCCACTGTCTACTCCTGGTAACTCAAATCTGTGTGGATGTGTACGAGATCAGAAGGGGGGCTCGTCCGAGAAGCCGCCGCCACCGCCGCTGCTCGCGGCCGGGGCGGAACCCCACGGGTCGTCGGCCGGCATTCCGCCGCCACCGCCGCCGCGGTTCCCACCGCCGCCACCGCCGCCGCCGAAGTCACCGCCGCCACCGCGGCTGACCTTGTTGACCTTGGCCGTGGCGTAGCGCAGCGAGGGGCCGATCTCGTCAACCTCGAGCTCGACGACGGTCCGCTTCTCGCCTTCCTTCGTCTCGAACGAGCGCTGCTTGAGGCGGCCCTGAACGACGACGCGGGCGCCGCGGGTCAGGGACTCGGCGACGTTCTCCGCCGCCTGCCGCCAGATGTTGCAGCGCAGGAAGAGGGCCTCGCCGTCCTTCCACTCGCCGGACTGCCGGTCGAGGGTGCGCGGGGTGGACGCGACGGTGAAGTTCGCGACCGCCGCACCGGACGGGGTGAAGCGCAACTCCGGGTCGGACGTCAGGTTGCCGACCACCGTGATGACGGTGTCTCCAGCCATCGGGGTTCCCCTCGGGCTCAGGCCTTGGCGGCAGCGGGCTTGGCCGCGGCGCGCTTGACCTCGCGACGCATGACCTTGGTGCGGAGCACGGTCTCCTGCAGCGACAGCTGCCGGTCGAGCTCCTTGACCGCGTCGGCCGAGGAGTTCAGGTCCAGCAGGGCGTAGATGCCCTCGGCGTGCTTCTTGATCTCGTACGAGAGACGACGACGGCCCCAGACGTCGACCTTCTCCACGGAACCGCCCGAAGTGCGGATCACGTTGAGGAAGTTGTCCAGCGTGGGGGCGACCGTGCGCTCGTCGAGCGTGGGGTCCAGGATGACCATTACCTCGTAATGGCGTGACACAACCACTCACCTCCTATGGGCTCGCGGCCACGGACTGTCCGTGGCAGGAGGGTTTGTCCAGGTAAGGCTACCTGGGGGTACCGACAGGACCGGACGGCGGGGGTCAGCCGGCCCGGCGCAGCACCCAGGTGCGGACCAGCCCGGCGGTCACCCCGGCGAGCACGATCACCGCGATCAGCATGGGCAGCTGCACGTCGTTCGACGTGCTGTTCGAGGCCAGCGACTGCGCGTTGCCGGCGTCGCGGATGTCCGCGCCCTGGCCGCTCTGGTCGCCCTGGCCCGCCTGCGGGGCGGAGACGTCACCGGGCAGGGTGCCGTTCGCCGGGTAGCGCACCCCGGGGGCGACGGCCGTGCCGGCGGTCGCCGTGGGGATGCCGCTGTAGTCGCGCATCGGGGCGCTGCCGCCCGTGCCGCCGGTGGTGCCCGGGTTCAGGTTCGAGAGGTTGCCGGACGCGCCGCCGGGAGCGGTGTCGGCGCGGCCCTGCTGGGCGCCCGTGCCGCCGGTGCCCTGGGTGCCCGGCGCGACGTAGTTCGTGGCGATCGTGGTCAGGCCGCAGCTCTTGGCGACGCCGCCCGAGATCGCGGCGAGCACCTCGGCCTTGGTGCTGTCCAGCACGCCGAGCCCGTTCGCGCCCTTCAGCGCGGTGGCGACGGCGCTGCCGACCGCGGAGCCCTCGACCGTGCCGCCCGCCGCGTTCGGCACCTGGCCGACCGCCAGCGCGCCCTTGCTCGCGATCGTGTCGGCGAGGGAGTCCGGCCACACGCTCGCGAAGGTCCAGAAGTGGCTGTTGACGTAGTCCCGCGCGCTCTTGCGGACCAGTTCCTTCACCGAGGCGCCGGTGACCGCGACCGTGTCGCCCATGCTGCCGCTGACCGAACCCGTGCAGGTGCCCGCGAGGGTGGTCGCGGCGGAGGCGGTGCCCGTGCTGAGGAATGCGCCGCCGACCAGGAAAGCGGCAATGGCGGTGACGGTCAGGGTCTTCCGCACGGGCACAGTCCTCCAGGGAATTACGGGGGCGTCGTTCCAGGCAACACCAGAATGAACGACCGAGATACGTGAAAGATACTCGGCAGTTGGCTCAATTCGCAGCGGCCATTCGGCGGAGCACCCAGGTGCGGACCAGGCCCGCGCTGACTCCGGAGAGTGCCAAAACCGCGATCAACAGCGGCAGATTCGACCCGTTCGTGAATCCGTCCGACGCCGAGGGTAGCGCTTCGGCCTGGCCCGCGGTCTGGACGCCGGAGTTGCCGTCCGACGCGCCGTCCGGACCGGTGAGGCCGTACTGCGGGGCGTAACCGGGGATCTGGCTGCCGTACCGGATCGCCGGGGACGGCGAGAACAACCCGGCCGTCGCGAACGGGATGCCGCTGTAGTCGCGCATCGGGGCGTAGCCGGTGCCGAGGGTGAACGGGAAGCCGCCGAACACCGGGCTGCTCGCGAAGCCGGGCAGGAGCGGGCTGTTCGCGTCCGGGATCGGCGTGGTGCCCGCCGGGGTGCCGCCCTGCGGCGCGCCGCCGGTCCCGCCCTGGGCCGGCGGCTGCTGCGGGCTGCCGCCCGTGCCGCCGGGCTGCTGCGGCGCGGGCTGGCCACCGCCGCTGAGGGAGCGGAGGCCCTGCTGGGTGCCGCTGGTCACGCCCTGGACACCCTGGTTGATCGCGCTCGCCGCGGGCGCGCCGACCACCGGCACCGGCGAGACGACGGTGTTCACCACGTTCACGGTGACCTTGCACAGCGTGCCGAGGACCGCGTTGATCGTCCCGGTCAGCACCTTCGTGGTTTCGGTGACGACGCCGAGGTTGAGCGGGAGGCCGAGCAGCGGCGTGGTGGCCTTGACCGTGTCGCCCGGCTTGGCGCTGACCGTGTCACCGCACTTGGCTGTGATCGTGTCCGCCGAGGCGGTGCCGGGCATGCCGAGCACGGCCGAACCCGCGAGGACGAATGCTGCCGCACCGACCGCCGTAGCCCTCCGTGTCCGATCCTGCATGCTCGCCGCCCCTGGTGTCGTCGCCTACTTCCCAGTACAACGACGCTAAGGCAGCTGGGTGACGCCCGCTCGCTCAAAAATGTCCGGCATTCGGGTGGAAGCGGCGGTCACCGAGCGTCAGGCGGGGCTGCGGCGGATCCAGGCCCGGACCAGCGCGGCCGCGACGATCGCCAGCGCCAGTACCGCGAGCAGCATCGGCAGCTTCGCCGGCGGCGTGACACCCGGCAGCGCCTCCGCCGTGCCGGACTTCTGGGCGTCGACGGTCGGCGGCGGGACCTGCTGCCCGGGGATGATCTGCGCGATCACCGG
>NZ_MUMI01000519.1 GCF_002155975.1 Amycolatopsis kentuckyensis | reverse complement strand
GGCGGACGTGCGCCGCGTCGCGGGCGTTGTCGAGCACGACCAGCAAGCGCTTCCCGGCGGCCAGGCTCCGGTACAGCGCGACCTGGGCCTGCAGCGTGTCGGGCTGGCGGTCGGTGGTGACGCCGAATGCGGTCAGGAAGCCGCGCAGGGCCTCCTCGGCCGCCAGCACGCCGCCGGGGTCGAAGCCCTGCAGGTTGACGTAGAGCTGCCCGTCCGGGAACCGCGCGGCCACGCGGTGCGCCCAGTGCACCGCCAAAGCCGTCTTTCCCACGCCCGCCGTCCCGCACACCGCGAGCACGGCGACCGCGCCCGGTGCCTGCCCGGCGGCGGCATCGAGGGCGGTGATTTCGGCGTGCCGGCCGGTGAAACCCGCCACCGCGGGCGGGAGCTGAGCCGGCCGGGTGGCCACCGCGGCCGGCTCGGAACGGGCCGCGGCCAGCAGCCGGGGATCGTGCCCGAGGATGCGGTGCTGGATGCCGGTCAGCTCGGCCGACGGCTCCACTCCGGCGTGCTCGACCAGCTCGTGCCGGGCTCGCCGGAAGGCGTCCAGTGCCTCCGCCTGCCGGCCCGCGCGGTACAGGGCCGTCATCAGCTGCCCCCACAGCCGCTCGTGCCCGGGGTGGGCCGCGGTCAGCTCCGTCAGCTCGGCGACGAGTTCTCCGCCGGCCCCGGCGGACAGATCGGCGTCGACGCGGTCCTGGACGACGTCGAGGCGTTCCCGCGCCAGCCGGGTCCGCTCCTGGTCCAGGGCGGCGATCCCGTCGAACTCGTGGTAGGCCGTCCCGCGCCACAGGTTCAGCGCCGCGGCCAGCCGTTCGCGGGCGAGCTGGGCCGCCCCACCGGTCAGCGCCGCGCGGCCGGCCCGGGCCAGCCGCCGGAACCGCACGGCGTCCACGGTTTCCGGCTCGAGCAGGACGTACCCCGGCGCCCGGGTGTGGATCAGCCGGGCAGCCGGCGGCAGCGCCCGACGCAGCCGGGAGACGTAAGTGCGGACCGTCCGCTCGGCATCCGCCGGCGGCTCGGGTCCCCAGAGCTCGGAGACGAACATCGACACGCTCACGGGCCGGCCGGCGGAGGCCGCGAGCAGGGCGAGCATCGCCCGCAACCGCGGACCGCCGGGTTCGAGCAGCCCGCCGCCGGCTTCGACTTCGAACGGTCCCAGCACCCGGATGTCGATCTCCGGTGCCTGCCGATCCGCCATCCCGGCCCTCCGCACCGCCGCCTTCCGCCGTGAGCAGGAAGCATCGGCCCGGAGCGGGAATACCCCACTGGCCCGAACAGAGCAACCGGCACCGCGAACCCCGCGCCGGGCGAGTCCGGCGGCACCGTGATCTTAGCGGCAGACCGGATCGCCCCGGCACGCACCGGCCGGGACATTCCACAATGGACTTGCCCGGTGCGCCGCTACCGGACCACCGCACTCGCGCGTCCCCGGGCCCGGCCGCTCAGTTCCGCGTCGAGGGTTTCCTGGGCGGACCGCATCTGCTCCCGGTAGCGGGGCTCCTCCAGCCGGCGCATGCCCTCCTCCGGGGCCACCGTTTCGACGGTCGCGGTGATCTACCAGATGTTGCCGAACGGATCCCGGACCCGGCCGCCGCGCTGGCCGAAGGCGTTGTCCGACAACGCGGTCACCACGCGGGCACCCGCCTCCAGCGCGGCGGTGAACGCGATGTCGGCGTCGGGCACGAAGACACGCAGCAGCGACGGCAGGTCCGGCCAGTCTTCGCGCTGGTCGAACGCGAGCACGACGGTGTCGCCGATCCGGATCTCGGCGTGCCCGATGCTGCCGTCCGCCAACGGCACCCGGCCCAGTTCGACGCCGTCGAAGGCCGCGGTGACGAAGTCCAGCAGCGCTGCGGTGTCCTTGGTGACGATCCAGGGGGCGACCGTGGTGTAGCCGTCGGGGGTGGCAGTCATCGTGAGGTCCTTTCGCCGGGGCAGTGACTGCACGCTAACGGCGATATAGGCCAGAACGTGTCCTCAACTGGTTCGCATCACCAGCAGGTACCCGGCGAGGAACAGGAGCGGGCCCGCGATGGTCCCGAGCAGGAGGCAGCCCGAGCCGGTCCGCACGTCCTGGTCGATGTCGGCGGCCAGCTGCTCGCGGGTGCGGCCGGAGACGAGGTGCCTGCGCCGCGCGGCACCGAGCAGCGGGTCCCGCGCGGAGCGCACGTCCTCCCCGACCACGCGGCGCAGCGGCGAGCGGTGATCGACCCGGCTCGACGGGTGGTCCGGGTGCAGGAGCCGCCCGTCGACCAGCACCGAGCCGGTGAAGAACCACACGCACGGCTCGCCGGACAGCGGCGCGATCAATGTCCCGGCGGGACCGGGTTCGGTGCGTCCTTCCACCGCGCACAACCTCGGCCCCGGGCCGGTCACGTGGGCACACCGCGAGACCGGCAGCCGCGCGATCCGCCGGCGTTCCCGCGCGACCGCCGGCGCCGTCATCCGCTCACCCCGTCCGGCTCGCCGCTGCCCCGGGAAAAGGGTAACCGGACGACCGCCACCGGGGCGGCGGAACGGGTTACTCCGCCGGCTCCGGCCCCAAGACGCGCTCCAGCAGCTCGCCCAGCTGGTCGAGCTGGGCCTCCGACAGGTCGCGGAACGACGCCTCGACGACGCCGTCGACGAGGTCCTGGCCTTCGGAGCGCAGCCGCGCACCTTCCCCGGTGAGCCGGTGCCGCACGGCCCGGCCCGGGCCGGGGACGCGTTCGATGAGCCCGCGGTCCGCCATCCGGGTCGCCAGCGAGCCGAAGGACTGGTCGGTCTGGAAGGTCAGCACCGCCAGCTCGTGCAGCGAAGCGTCCGGACGGCGGTGCAGGTGGCGCAGGGTGTCCCACTGCACGAGGGAAAGCCCGAGCGGCGCCAGGGCCCGGCTCAACGCCCGGTGGTGGCGGTGCTGCAGGCGCTTGACGGCCAAGGAGACGTCGCCGGGGCGGTACTTCATGCGGTCACCCTATCCCATCGAGGTCAGGTTGCTTATCTAAATAACCTTATATAAGGTTCCTTAGGTACGCCCTCCGCGACCGAGAAGGAACCATGACGACCCACACGGAAACCCGCACCGTCGGCCCGGCCGAGGTGACCCTCCGGGAGCGCGACCACACCCGGACTTTCCTGCTGCTGCACGGAGGCGGCGGCGTCGCGACGATGACCGGGTTCGCCGACCTGCTCGCCGAACGCACGCACTCCCGGGTGCTGCTGCCCACCCACCCGGGCTTCGCGGGCACCCCGAAGGCCGAAACCCTCACCGGCGTGCCCGAACTGGCCCGGCTGTACGTCGGCCTGCTGGACGACCTGGACCTCACGGACGTCACCGTGATCGGCAACTCGTTCGGGGGCTGGCTGGCCGCCGAGATCGCGTTGCAGAAGAGCCCGCGCGTGCGCGGCGCGGTGATCGTCGACGGGATCGGCATCGAAGTCGACGGGCACCCGATGACCGACATCAGCGGCATGTCCCTCGCCGAGATCCGCGCCCTGTCCTTCCACGACCCGGACAAGGCGCCGACGCCGCCGGCCGGTGGCACCGGACCGAGCCCGGACGTGCGCGCCCTGATCGGCTACACCGGGCCGGCCATGACCGACCCGGCGCTCGCCGGCCGGCTCGGCGAGCTCACGCTGCCCGTGGACGTGCTCTGGGGCGAGAGCGACGGCATCGCCGGGCCCGGCTACGGGAAGGCCTACGCCGCCGCGATCCCGCGATCGACGTTCACCCTGCTCCCCCGGACCGGTCACCTGCCGCAGGTCGAATCGCCCGAAGAACTGCTGGACGCCCTGCTCCCCCTCGGCCACTGAGGCATTCCGATACCGATCGGACGAACGAAAAAGAACCGCGACGGCCGCCGTTCCCCCACTTGCCGCTGCCGTTCTGCTCCATCCGCCGTGCGACTTCCCGAAAGTGCAGCGTCGCGGCTCTGTCGAATTTCCACCGGTTCAGCGCACAGTTCATGAATCGTTTTTGACGGGCCGGACCCGCTGCGCCGAACGGATCATCGCCGCGACCTGCATCGTTACCAGCGTTTCCGCATCGGGACCATACCGTGACCTGCGGCGGTGGTTCCGAATGAAACACCGGGGCAGGATGCGGCGATTAGTACAGCGGGTGACCATCTCGCTACGCGAAACGGAGCAGCCGGCTGGGCTACCCGCACGAGAACTGGTTCCCCCGGTTCACCACGGGGGTGGCCAGACCATTTCTGGCGGACGGGGAGAAGATGCGCCGGACATTCGTCGTCGCCGACTTCGGTCGTCCCGTGGGGTACGAAGACCGGCTGAAACGGGTGCTCCACGATTTGCACGACGGGCTCGGGCCGACGCTCACCGCCGCCGTGCTCGGCCTGCGCGCCGCCCGGGACCTGATCGCGCGGGACCGGGCGGGCACCGAACACCTGCTGGCCCGGCTCGAAGAAGAGCTCTACGGCGCCATCACCGACCTGCGGCGGATCGTGGCCGACGCGCGGCCGCCGGCCCTCGACGAAGCCGGGCTGGTACCGGCCGTGCGCCGGTACGCCGCGACGCTCACCGGGCGGGTGCCCGCCGAACACGGGCCACTGCGGGTCGAGGTCGAGGTGCGCGGCGAACTGCCGCCGCTGTCGGCCGAGGTCGAGGTCACCGCCTACCGGATCATCCGCGAGGCGCTGGTCAACGTGGCCCGCCACTCCGGGGCCCGGGAGTGCACCGTGCACCTCTGGCCGCGGGACGGCGACCTGCACGTGGAGATCGTCGACGACGGCGTCGGCACCGACGGCGGGGCCCTGCCCGCGGTCGGCGGGAGCGGGCTGCGGTCGATGCGGGAACGCGCCGGCGACCTCGGCGGCGGCTGCCGGGTCGAGCCGGTTTCCTCCGGGGGCACGCGGATCGCCGCCTGGCTGCCGCTCGCCGCGGGGAAGTGAGCCGGTGTTTTCTTCCCTGCGCGTCCTCGTGGTGGACGACCACCCCGTCTTCCGCGCGGCGCTCTGCGCGATGATCGAAGCCACCGAAGGGCTGGAAGTCGCCGGCGAGGCGGCCGACGGCCTGACCGCGGTCACCGACGCGGGCCGGCTCGAACCCGACGTCGTCCTGATGGACCTGAACCTGCCCGACCTCGACGGGGTCGAGGCGACGCGGCGGATCGTGAGCGCGAGCCCGCACACCGGCGTCCTCATGCTGACCATGTTCGAGAACGAGGCCGCGGTGTTCGCCGCCATGCGCGCGGGCGCCCGCGGCTACC
>NZ_MUMI01000518.1 GCF_002155975.1 Amycolatopsis kentuckyensis | reverse complement strand
CCTCCAGCTGCGACGGCGGGCGGAGCGTCCGGACGCTCCGCCCGCCGTCTCAGCTGGAGGTGGGGAAGTTGAAGGCGGCCTCCGAGTGTGGCCAGCGGGTGGTGACGACCTTGGCGCGGGTGTAGAAGCGGACGCCGGCGGGGCCGTGGATGGGGCTGTCGCCGATGAGGGAGTCCTTCCAGCCGCCGAAGGAGTAGTACGACATCGGGACCGGGATCGGGACGTTGACGCCGATCATGCCGACCTTGACCTCGCGCTGGAACTTGCGGGCCGCTTCGCCGCTGGCGGTGAAGACGGCGGTTCCGTTGCCGTAGGGGTTGGCGTTGATGACGGCGATCGCTTCGTCGAGGGTCCGGGCGCGGACGATCGCCAGGACGGGGCCGAAGATTTCCTCGCGGTAGGCGTCCATCTCCGGGGTGACCTCGTCCAGCAGGGACGGGCCGACGAAGAAGCCTTCCTCGTGGCCGTCGACCTTCAGGCCGCGGCCGTCGACGACGACCTTCGCGCCCTGCTCGGCGCCGCGGGCGATGGAGTTTTCGACGCGTTCGCGGGCGGCTTCGGTGACCACCGGGCCCATGTCGCTGGCCGGGTCGGTGCCGGGGCCGACCCGCACTTCGCGGGCTTTGCGTTCGAGGATCTCCACCAGCTTGTCGCCGGCCGGGCCGACCGCCACGCCGACGGAGATGGCCATGCAGCGTTGGCCGGCGGAGCCGTACGCGGCGGCGGTGAGGTGGTCGGCGGCGAACTCGAGGTCGGCGTCGGGCAGGACGACCGCGTGGTTCTTGGCGCCGCCGAGGGCCTGGACGCGTTTGCCGGCCGCCGTTCCGCGTTCGTGGACGTACTTGGCGATCGGGGTGGAGCCGACGAAGGACACCGCGGCGATGCCGGGGTGGTCGAGGATCGCGTCGACCGCCACCTTGTCGCCGTGGACGACGTTGAAGACGCCGTCGGGCAGGCCGGCTTCGGCGTAGAGGCGGGCGACGTAGTTGGCGGCCGATGGGTCGCGTTCGCTGGGCTTGAGGACGAACGTGTTGCCGGTGGCGATGGCGATCGGGTGCATCCAGAGCGGCACCATGATCGGGAAGTTGAACGGGGTGATCCCGGCGACCACGCCGAGGGGCTGGCGGAAGTCGTGGACGTCGACGTCGCGGGAGACCTGGTCGGAGAAGCTGCCCTTGAGGGCGTCGGCGATGCCGCAGGCGTACTCGACGACCTCGCGGCCGCGGACGATCTCGCCGCGGGCGTCCTCGATCACCTTGCCGTGTTCGGCGGAGATGATCCGGGCGAGTTCGTCTTCGTGCCGGACGAGCAGCTCGCGGAAGGCGAACAGCACCTTGGTGCGCTGGGACAGCGAGGAGTTGCCCCAGGACTCGAAAGCTTTGGCGGCGGCCGCGACCGCGGTGTCCACATCGGACGCTTCGGCGAGGAGGACCGACGCCTGCCGCTGTCCGGTGGCCGGGTCGTAAACCGGCGCCGTGCGGGTCGAGCCCGCCGGGGTGGCGGCGCCGTTGATCCAGTGTTCGATGGTGTTCACGGGGTCCTCCGGGTAGTGGCGGGGGTGCGGGCTCACAGCAGGCCCACCGCGGTGTCGACGGCCTTGGCGACGTCGCCGTCGTGGGGGTAGAGCAGCGACCGGCCGACCACCAGGCCCTGCACGGTCGGCTGGGTCAGCGCCCGCTGCCAGGCGGCGAAGGCCGCGTCCGGGTCCTTGACCTCGCCGCCGAGCAGGACGGCCGGCAGCGTCGAGGACGCCAGCACGCGCTCCATGTCGTCCACCACCGGCAGCTTGAGCCAGGTGTAGGCCGACGAACGGCCGAGACCGGCGGCGATCGTGATCGACTTGATCACGGCGTCGGGGGAGAGGTCGTTCTGCACGCGCCCGTCGACCCACCGCGACAGGAACGGCTCGACCAGCGCGATCAGCTTGCGGTCGGCCAGCTCGTTGACCGCCTTCGCGGTGTTCTCCAGGACGCCGGGCGTGGCCGGGTCCTCCAGGCAGATCCGGGTCAGGGTCTTGCCGCCGTCGAACCGCATCCGCTCGATGGCTTCCGCGTCGTAGCAGGCGAAGCGGTCGTCGATCTCGAAGCTCGACCCGGCCAGCCCGGTGCGGTTCATCGACCCGATCACCGTCTTGCCGTCCAGCACGCCGAGCAGCAGCAGGTCGTCGATGACGTCCGCGGTGGCCAGGACACCGGTGACCCCCGGGCGTTCCAGGGCCAGGCACAGCCGCTCCAGCAGCTCGCCGCGGTCGGCCATCGCCGTGGGGTTGCCGCCCACCGCGTTCGCGCCGCGGGCGGGGTGGTCCGCCGCGATGATCATCATGCGGCCCTTGTCGTTGAAGGGTGACTCGGCCCGGACGCGGTTCGCGGCCGCGGCGGCGATCGCTCCCGGATCGTGCACGCGTTGGGCGACGATGCGGCGCAGCACGTCGGTCACGGTTTCGCTCCCAGCCGGTCTCCGGGGCACGGCCCTCGTGCTCCTGGAGGCGACGATTCCAGCGGCCCGGGACTTTGTCAAGACATATGGACAACAGGTCATCCCTACAGGTGACCCGGAGGCGGTACGCTTCGCGGATGAGCAACCTGGACGTCACCTTCCCGGCCTGGGACGCGGGGCGCGAGATCGTCCTGGACCCGGGCAGCCCCGAGCCGCTGTACTTCCAGGTGTCCCGGCAGCTGCACGCCGCGATCGAGGACGGCAGGCTGCCGGCGGGGGCGCGGCTGGACAACGAGGTCGACCTCGCCGCGAGCCTGCGCCTGTCGCGGCCGACGATCCGCCAGGCGATCCAGACGCTGGTCAACCAGGGCCTGCTCGTGCGGCGGCGCGGTGTCGGCACCCAGGTCGTCCGCACGAAGGTCGCCCGGCCGCTGCGGCTGAGCAGCCTGTTCGACGACCTCGCCGGGCTGGGCGGCAAGCCGGAGTCGGCGGTGCTGGTCAACCAGGTCGAAGAGGCCGGCGCCGACGTGGCCGAGCTGCTGGAAGCACCCGGGCTGACCCGGGTGCGGCGGCTGAAGCGGCTCCGCTCGACCGACGGCGAGCCGCTCGCCCTGATGAACAACTACCTGCCCGACGGCGTCATCGACCCGGGCGACGACGAGCTGCGCGAGCGCGGGCTCTACCAGCTCCTGCGGTCGGCGGGGGTGCGGCTGCACGCGGCCGAGCAGAACATCGGTGCCCGGCTCGCGACCGAAGAGGACGCGGAACTGCTCGGGGAGGAGCCGGGGGCCGCGCTGCTCACGATGCAGCGCACGACCTACGACGACTCGGGGCGGGTGGTCGAGTACGGGTGGCACGTGTACCGGGCGTCCCGGTACACGTTCAACCTTTCGCTGACCAACGGGCCGCAGTAGACCGCGGCTACGACCGGCGCAGCGTCAGCACCACCGTGTCGTCGGCGTGCAGGACCACGTCGTGCATCCGGGTCACCAGCTCGCGGGGCAGGTCCGCCGCCGGGTGCGTGCCCAGCTGCTCGGCCAGCGCCAAGAGCCGGGACTGGCCCTCGTCGACGTCCTTGCGGCTCTCCACCAGGCCGTCCGTGTATAGCAGCACCGTGTCGCCGGGGGCGAGGACCACGTCGACCAGCTCGGGGCTGCCCGGGTCGGGGAAGCCGACCCCGCGGCCGGGCACCGGTGGGGGCAGCAGGCGCGCCGAACCGGACGCGGTGACGAGCACCGGCTCCGGATGGCCGCCGTTCGCGAACCGGGTGTGGCCCGTTGCCGGGTCGATGCGGGCCAGGAGGACCGTCGCCATCAGGCCCGGCTCGATCGCCGCCAGCGTGTGGGACGCGTGGGCGATCAGGTCGCGGAACGGGTGGCCTTCCAGGGCGAGCGTGCGGATCGCGTGCGTCACGGTCAGGGCGTGGCGGGTCGAGGTGACGCCGTGGCCGACCGCGTCGACCAGGGTCACGTGGACCTGGCCGCCGGGCAGGACGAACCAGTCGTACAGGTCGCCGCCGGTGGGGGAGTCCTGGTCGGTCGGCGAATAGTGGACCGCCGGCTCCAGGCCCGGCACCAGCGGCGGCCGCGGGCGCAGCGCGTCCTCCAGCTCGCGGAAGATCGCCGCGTGGGCGCGGCGGAGCTGCTCGTCGCGCTGCTCCAGCTCGACGTACATCGCCAGCACGCCGCTGTTGGTCTCCGCGAGCTCGTGCTTGAGGTTCCGCTGTTCGTGGACGAGGGTGTCGGTGCGGGCCACCAGCGCCAGCATCTCTTCGCGCGTCGCCCGGTCGTCGTCGGGGTCGGCCGGGGCCACCGGCCGGCCGCCGGCGAGGTGCCAGGTCAGCGTCCGGCCGTCGGCGCGCTCGGGCAGCAGCGGCAGCGCGTTCCGGCTGCCCTGGCTGACCGGGTGGTCCAGCCGCATCGTGACGGCGAGCCGCCGGTCCGACGCCGCCGTCGCCACGTCCACCGTTTCGCCCGCGGTGAGCGCCGGTTCGGCGAGCAACGTGACGGCGAGGACCAGCCGCCCGCGGTCGTCGGCGGGCACGCCCGCTTCGGCGCAGGCCGTGCGGAGGCGCCGCCGGATCCGGGCCAGGTCGGGGCGCATCAGGCGGCCCGGTCCGCGCTCAGGGCGAGCATCGCCGCGTCATCGCGGGCGTTGCGGTGCCGGTGGGCGAGGTCCGCGGCGAGCAGCAGCAGGTCCGGGGCCCGGCCGGGGACGCGCCAGCCGGTGCCGACGCCGTCGGTGTGCAGGACCACGACGTCGTCGTCGGCGAGCTCCAGATGCCGCACCGGCGCCGATGGCAGCGTGAACCCGACGATGCCGGGGGTGCTGAGCAGCAGCCGGGACGGGCCGCCGCCCAGGCTCGCGCCGCTGACGTTGCCGACGCCGCAGAACTCGAGCCGCCGCGGCGCGATCCGCACCAGCGCGATCGCCGCGCCGCGGGTGGTCCGCAGTGCGCGGTGCATGTTCGTCAGCTGGTGCGGCAGCGGGCGGTCCGGGTTCTCGGTGAACACGCGCACCGCGGCGTCCGCGGCTTCGGCGGCGTCGGGTCCGTGGCCGAGCCCGTCGGCGACGACGGCCGTCCGGCTGCCCGTGACGTCGGCCAGCGCGATGGCGTCACCGCAGTACTCCTCGCCGTCGCGGGGCAGGCGGAAGTGCCCGATCGCGCGACGGCCCGGTGGCGCGGCGGGGTCGAGCAGGCGGGCGGCGGCCAGCGTGCCGGCCGTGGGCGAGGACGTGATCCGGAACTCGGCCGCCATCCGCTTCACCGCGCCGAGGCCGGTGCCCAGGGTGGCCGTCGTCGTGTTGCCGTCGAGCAGCCAGTGGTCGAGGTCGGCCATGCCGGGACCGTCGTCGGCGGCCAGCACGTCGACGCCGCGCCCGGTGAGCGCCCGCTGCACGAACACCGAGCCGCCGCCGGTGTGCTTGTCGATGTTGCCCGCGAGTTCGGCCGCCACCACCGCGGCGCGGTCGGCGAGCACGCCCGCGA
>NZ_MUMI01000517.1 GCF_002155975.1 Amycolatopsis kentuckyensis | reverse complement strand
CCGGGTCGGCGCCGAGCACGTCGGCCAGGGTCCGGCGGACCCGCTCGTAGACGGTCAGCGCTTCCGCCTGACGTCCTTGCGCGGCGAGCGCGTCCATCAGCAGGGCCGCCGCGCGCTCGTGCGCCGGGTGCTCGGCCAGCAACACGGTCAGCCGGGCCGCGGCGGACTCGGCGCGGCCCAGCGCCAACTCGGCGTCGGCGAGGTCCGCGACGACCTCGACCGATAGCTGAGCCAGCCGGGTCGCCACCGCGGGGGCGACGACGGCGATGACCGCGGGCTCGCCCCACAACGCCACGGCTTCGGCAAGTGCGGCGCTCGCGGCGTCCGCGTCCCCGGCTCGCAGCCGTTCCCGGCCGGCCGCGGCGAGCTGTTCGAAACGCACCGCGTCCACGGCGTCGACCGCCAGCCGGTAGCCCCCGGCGACCTGGACGAGCACGCCGTCGCCCGCGGTCAGGGCGCGGCGCAGCCGGGAGACGAGGGTTTGCAGGGCCGAGGCGGTGCCGGACGGCGGCTCCTCGCCCCACACGGCGTCGACCAGCACGGCCGGCTCGACCGCGCGGCCGCCGGCGAGCGCCAGCCGGACGAGCAGGGCCTGCAACCGCGCGCCCGGCACGGGCAGCACCACGTCACCCCGGGACACCTGGAACGTGCCCAGCAGCGTGATGCGAAGCCCGTCCATGCCTCGATCTTCGCGCGCTCGGCGCCGCGCGGTCGAACCGGGCGTGTCAGCGCCGCGTGCGCCGCGTGTGAGCGGTCCGCCGCAGCCTTCGGAGGTCCACTCGACCAACGGAGGCAACAGATGACCGAGACGACCATCGGCTGGGTGCGCAGCTGGGGTGCCTCGCCCCAGTCGGCTCACGACGGGCTGGGCTCGCTCGACGACCACCCGCCGCTCGCCGACGTGACCCTCCGCCAGGTGGTGCGGCTCAGCGGCGGCGGGCGCCGGGTGCGGGTCCGCTTCACCAACGAGTTCGGGACCGCGCCGGTGACCGTCGGCGCGGCGCGAGTGGGGCTCGCGGTGCCCGGCGGCGGGGTGCGGGAGGGGCACCTGCTGACGTTCTCCGGTGCCGCGTCCGCCACCATCCCGGTGGGGGCGCCGATGCTGAGCGACCCGGTCGACCTGCCCGCGGCGGCGCTCACGGAGCTGTCCATCAGCCTGTACCTGCCGGAACGCGTGGAAACCTGTACGTGCCACGATCCCGTCCTGGACACCGGCTGGACCATCCCGGGTGACGCCGTCGCCGCTCCCGAGCTGCCCTCGGACGCCGCGGAGCTGCCGGTGCGGGCGCTGATCTCCGCGGTCGACGTGCTCCCCGACGCGCCGGCCTCGGCCGTCGTCGTGGTCGGCGACTCGCGCACCGACGGCGCCGGGTCCACTCCGGACACCCACCACAGCTGGCCGGAACTGCTGGCCGCGCGCGGCGCCGGCTTCGTCGTCAACCAGGGCATCAGCGGCAACCGGATGCTCAACGACGGCGTCGGCGCCTCGGTGCTGGCCCGCTTCGACCGGGACGTGCTGGCGACACCGGGCCTCGGCGGCGTCGTGCTCTCCGTGGGCGGCAACGACATCGCGATCTCCTTCGCCCCGCGAGACGACGCTGCTCTGGCCGACTTCCTGAAGGTGTTCCCCGGCGCGCCGGTGACGACGGACGACGTCATCGCCGGCCACCGGCAGCTGGCGGCGCGGGCGCGCGAACACGGGGTGCGGGTCTACGCCACCACGATCGCGCCCTTCGAAGGCTCGGAGGCCTACACGCCGGAAGCCGAAGCCGCGCGCCAGGTGGTGAACGAGTGGATTCGCACGGGCGGCGCGTTCGACGCGGTGCTGGACTTCGACGCCGTCTGGCGCGACCCGGACCACCCCAGCCGGATCAGAGAGGAGTTCCACTCGGGCGATTTCCTGCACGGCAGTGACGCGGGCTACCAGGCGCTCGCAGGTTGCGTCGATCTCGGACTGTTCGGCTGAGCCCGAAGCGGCGGCCGACTCGGGAAAATCGGGCCGCCGAGCGCGGAAACGCGGTCACCATGGCGGAATGGCGTTCACCGAACCACCCGATCCGGGTCAGGCGCGCACGCTGGCCGAGCTGATCGCGCAGCTGCGGCTGCTCAAGGCGTGGGCGGGCGGCCCGTCGTACGCGCAGATCGCCGAGCGGGTCAACCGGCTCTGGACGGCCGCCGGCCGGCCGGCCGGGGAGCGGACCGCCCGCACGACCGTCGCCGACTGCTTCAAGACCGGCCGGGCGCGGCCCAACACCGATCTGCTGCTGGCCGTGGTCGAGGTGCTGCACCCGGATCCCGGTTACGTCGCCGAGTGGCAGGACGTGCTGCGGGTGGTCCGCGGCCGCGCGGAGGCGGCGACCTTCGTGCAGGCCCAGCTCGGCCTGCCGGAGGCCGTCCCGCACTTCACCGGGCGCCGGGCGGAACTCGAGCGGCTCGGCGAGGTGCTCGGCGCGGGCGGGCGGGTGGCGGCGATCGCGGGCATGGCCGGGGTCGGCAAGACCGGGCTGGCCGTCCAGGCCGGGCACGAGCTGCTGCGCGCCGGCCGGTGCGACAACGCGCTCTTCGTCAACCTGCGCGGGTTCCACCCCGACCGCGGCCGGCCGCCGGTGGACCCGGCCGCGGTGCTCGACTCGTTCCTGCGCCTGCTCGGCGTCCCCGGCCACGCCGTCCCCGCCGACCTGGCCGGCAAGACGCGGGTCTACCAGGAGCGTTCGGCCGGGCGGCGCCTGCTGGTCGTGCTCGACAACGCCGCCGGCGAGGACCAGGTCCGGCCGCTGCTGCCGGACGAGCGGGGCGGCCCGGTGCTGGTCACCAGCCGGCTGGCGCTCGCGGGCCTGACGGGGGCCGCGCACGTGCCGCTGGACGTGCTGAGCCCGGACGACGCGCTCGCGTACCTGCGGCGCACCGTCGGCGCGGCGCGGGTCGACCAGGCGCCCGGCGTGGCCCGGCGGATCACCGCGGAACTCGGGCGGCTGCCGCTCGCGCTGAACCTGGCCGCGCTGTGGATGACCGCGCCGGCCCACCGGTCGTGGCTGCTGGCCGACCACCTGGAACGGCTCGAGCAGCGGCGCGCGCGGCTGCGGCTCGACAACGGCGTGGACGCTTCGATCAGCCTGTCCTACGACCAGCTCGCCGAGCCGGAACGGCGGGTCCTGCGGCTGCTCTCCCTGCACCCGGGGGCGGACCTGGACGCCTACGGCATCGCCGCGCTCGCCGGGACCGGCCTGGCGGAGGCGACCCGGACCGCGGACCGGCTCGTCGCGGCCAGCCTGGTGCGGCGCGGGGAAGCGGGCCGGTTCGAGCTGCACGACCTCATCCGCGCCTTCGGGATGGCGCGGGCGCAGGACGAGGACGCGCCCGCCGGCCGGAAGGCCGCGCTGACGCGGCTGCTCGACTACTACGCCTTCGCCGCCGCCACCGCGATGGACCAGTACGCGCCGCGGATGCGGGACTACCGGCCCCGCGTCCCCGACCCCGGCGTGCCGATCCCGCCGCTGGCCGGCCGGGAGCCGGCGACCGCCTGGCTGGACGCCGAACGGGCCAACCTGGTCGGCGCCGGTGTCCACGGGGTGCCGTCCGGCCACGCGGGACTGCTGTCGCGGCTGCTGTTCCGGTACCTCCAGACCGGCGGCCACCTCAGCGAGGCGCTGGTCCTGCACACGAGCGCGGCGGAGTCGGCGGACCCGGCGGCCCGCGGGCACGCGCTGCTGAGCCTGGCGGCCACCCGGAGTCAGGTCGGCCGCTACGACGCGGCGACGCGGCACGCCGAGGAGGCGCTGGCCTGCTTCCGTGGCGCCGGAGACCGCTCCGGCGAGTGCCGGGCGCTCGGCACGCTGGGCGCGATCGCCTCCTGGAACGAGGATTTCGTGCGCTCGGCGGGCTTCCAGAGGGAGACCCTGTCGCTGGCGCGCGAGCTGCGTGACCGGGCGGGCGAGCGGACCGCGCTGACCAACCTCGGCTTCGCCTACGGGCGGCTGGGCTGGTACGCCGAAGCGCTGGAGATGCAGCGGAAAGCGCTTGCCATCGACCAGCAGACCGGCGACCTGTGCGACACCGGCCGCACCCTGCTCAACATCGGCGACACGCACTTGAGAGCGGGCAGCCCCGCGGAGGCCTGCGGCTACTTCCGCCGCGCGACGGCGATCGCCGAGCAGGCGGCCGACCGCGACCTGCACCTGGAGGCACTGCTGTGCCTGGCGGACGCGTCACTGGAGCTCGGCCGCACGGACCACGCCCGGACGACGCACGAGTGCGCGTTGGCGATCGCGGCGGAGCTGGGCAGCCTGCACGCGGCGGCGCGGGCGCACGCGGGCTTGGCGCGGGCGTCGACCGCTGTGGGCGATCTGGGGAGGGCTCGGGAGCACTGGCTGGCGGCGCGGGGTCACCGTCGGGAGCTGGGGTTGCCGGAGTCGGCGGAGATCGCGGCGGGGCTCGGCTGCTCGGTGGTGGCGGGCGGGTGAGGAGGTGCCGTCCGGGTTCGTCCGGGATTGCTGCCCGGGCACGGCGCCGACCGCAATGCTCGCAGCCGGCGCGGGGGTGCGGAACCACTTCCCACGCCTCGGACATCCACCGTCGAAGGGAGACACCATGGGGCGCCTGATCGACCGCGTGCTCAACCGGATCGTGCCCACCGCCGAGGCCTCGGCCTGCAGCGGCCAGTACGTCTGCAACAACGCCGGTCACCCCGGCTACTGGTACCGGTTCTGCTGCGTGCAGGACGGCTGCCAGTGGACCAAGATCCGCAGCACCTGCTGATCCGTACCGGCGAGTGTGCCGGGTGGTGTCCGCTCCCTTCCCCGCGGACACCACCCGGTCCCGAAGGAGTGACATGGAGTACCTCCGGGCCGCCGGTGTGGCGCTGATCGCCGTGGTGTTCGCGGCTTCGTCGCTCTCGAAGCTGAGGGACTTCCGCGGGTTCGCGCGCTCGGTGCCGGCGCTGGTGCCGATGCCCGCGCGGTGGGTCCGGCCGGTGGCGGTCGCCGTCGTGGCCGCCGAACTGGGCTCCGCCGTCCTCGTGCCGGTCACCGCGGTGGGGGGCTTCGTCCTCGCGACGGCGTTGCTGCTGGCCTTCACCGCCGCCATCGCCGCTTCACTGCGACGCGGGCGGCGTGCCCCGTGCCGCTGCTTCGGCGCGACCGAGACCCCGATCGGTCCGCGCCACCTGGTCCGCAACACCCTGCTGATCTGCTTCGCCGTCCTCGGCGCGCTCGCGCCGGAGCACCTGCCGTCCGTCGCCGGGGCCGCTGTCGCCTTCGCCGCGGGTGTCGTGGTGGCCGTGCTCGTCATCGCCATGGACGACATCGCTGTCGTGTTCGCAAGGAGTTCCTGATGCCCATCGTCGTCGCCGCCCTGGTGCTGCTCGGCCTGTGCTGCCTGCTCAACCTGCTCCTGACCGTCGGGATCCTGCGCCGGATGAGGGCACAGACCGGGCGGTCCGACTCCGGTTCGCTCTTCGCGCTGCAGCCCGGTTCGGCCGTCGGCGAGTTCGCCGTCACCACGACCGACGGCGAGCCGCTCACCACCACCGACCTGAACGGCACGGTGGCGTTCTTCTCCGCCGACTGCGCCGCCTGCCACGAAACCCTGCCGGACTTCCTCGCCCACGCCCGCGCGCAGGGCCGGGACAACGTCTTCGCCGTCTTCGGCGGCGACGAGCCGGACACCGTGCGCGCGCTCGCCGAGGTCGCGCACGTGGTGACGGCGGAGCTCGACGGCGGCCCGGTCGCCGCCGCGTTCCGCAACACCTGGACGCCCGCCCTGTACGTGGTGGCCGGCGGGCGGGTGACCGCGACCGCCGGGCGGGTGCACGAGCTGCCCGTGCCCGCCGGCCGGTGACCGTGGCGGAACCGGACCGGCGGATCGGCGCGGACCAGGTGCGGGCGGCGGCCGCGGCCGCCGCCGCGCTGCTGTGGCGGTCCGGCCCGGCGCGGCTGCTGGGCCTGCTGGTCATGACCGCGGCCGGGGCCACCGCCCCGATCGCCACCGCCTGGCTGACCAAGCTCGTCCTCGACCGGCTCGTCGAGCGCACCGGCCCGGTCGGCGGCCTCGCCGGGGCGCTGGTGCTCACCGGCCTCGCCGTCGCCGCGCTGCCCGTGCTCGCCCACTACGTCCGCGCGCAGATCGGCCGGGCGGCGAGCACGGTCGCCACCGACCGGCTGTTCGCCGCGCTGGGCCGCCAGGTCGGGCTGCGCACCTTCGAGAACCCCGCCTACCAGGACCGGTTGCGGCTGGCCCAGGAGAGCTGCGGCCGGATGCCGGAGATCGTCGACGGCGTCGGCGGCACGCTCAGCGGGACGCTTTCGCTGGCCGGCTTCCTCGGCTCGCTGCTCCTGCTGAGCCCGGCGATGACCGGGGTGGTGCTGGCCGCCGCGATCCCCGCGCTGCTCGCCGAACTGCTGCTGTCCCGGCGCCGCGCGGCGGTGGAGTGGCGGGTCGAGCGGTTCGCCCGGCGCGAGTTCTTCTACACCCAGCTGCTCACCGGCATCCCCGCCGCGACCGAGATCCGCCTGTTCGGCATCGGGGCGTTCCTGCGCGCCCGGCTGATGGACGAACGCCGCAGCGCCAACGAAGCCCAGCGCCGGATGGACGTCCGGGAGCTGTGGACCATGGGCGGGCTGACGGCGCTGAGCGCGGCCGTCGCCGGGGCCGGCCTCTGGTGGGCGATCACGTCGGCGCGCGCCGGGTCGCTCAGCGCCGGCGACGTCTCGATGTTCGTGGCCGCCGTCGCCGGGGTGCAGGCCGCGCTGGGGACGCTGGCGTCGTCGATCGCCAACGGCCAGGCCCGGCTGCTGTCGTTCGCGCACTACGTCGCCGTGGTCCGCGCGGAACCGGACCTGCCGACCGGATCGCGTGACACGGTGCCCCCGCTGCGGCAGGGGCTCGAGCTGCGGGACGTCTGGTTCCGGTACAGCGACGAACACCCGTGGGTGCTGCGCGGGGTGGACCTCACGATCCCGCACGGCACGGCGGTCGCCCTCGTCGGCCTCAACGGCGCGGGCAAGAGCACGCTCGTGAAGCTGTTGTGCCGCATGTACGACCCGACGCGCGGGCAGATCCTCTGGGACGGCGTCGACCTGCGCGACGTCCCGCACGCCTTGCTGCGCCAGCGGATCAGCGCCGTCTTCCAGGACCACATGAACTACGACATGACCGCGGCCGAGAACATCGGGCTCGGCGAACTGTCCGCAATGGACGATCGGGACCGGCTGGTGGCCGCCGCGACCCGGGCGGGCGCGCACGACCGGATCGCCGCCCTGCCCGAGGGGTACGACACGCCGCTCACCCGCATCTTCGAGATCGGCACCTCGGCCGGCGTGGTGCTGTCCGGTGGCCAGTGGCAGCGGCTGGCGCTGGCCCGCTCGCTCGTCCGGGAGGGACGGGACCTGATGATCCTCGACGAGCCGAGCTCCGGCCTCGACCCGGAGGCCGAACAGGAAGTGCACGCGCGCATCCGCGAGCACCGGCAGGGCCGGACGAGCTTGCTCATCTCGCACCGGCTGAGCGCGGTCCGCGACGCCGACCGCATCGCAGTCCTCGAGGACGGCCGCGTCACCGAGCTGGGCACGCACGACAGCCTGCTCGCCGCCGACGGCGGTTACGCCCGCCTGTTCCGCCTGCAGGCCGACGGATACCAGGCGGTGTCGTGAAGGGACCGGTGTTCCTGGGCCTGCTGGCGTTCGGCGTCTTCGCTGCCCGCCGCCGGCTGATCATGACCACAGTGGACGGTCCGAGCATGGCGCCGGCGCTGTTGTCCGGCGACCGGGTCCTGGTCCGCCGGACCCGCCGCCTGCGTCGCGGCCAGGTGGCCCTGCTGCGCTTCCCCCAGCTGCCGAGCGGGGCGTCGACGGACCAGCTGCTCCTCAAGCGCGTGGTGGCGGTGGCGGGCGACCGCATTCCACCGGACTGGGCCGACCCGGACGTCCACGGCCTCGGCGGCGAACTGGTCCCGGCCGGCTGCGCCGTCGTCCTGGGGGACAACCGGCCGACCAGCTGGGATTCGCGGCACTACGGGTTCGTGCCGCGGGAGCGGATCGTCGGCGTGGTGGTGCGGCACGTCCCCCGCGCGTGACCCGGCCCGGAGGCCCGAACGCCCCCGGGCCGCGGTGGTCTCAGCGGCGGCCGCTGATCGTGGTCGCGCCCGCGTAGCGCGCCTCGGCGCCCAGCTCTTCCTCGATGCGGATGAGCTGGTTGTACTTGGCGGTGCGGTCGGCGCGGGACAGCGAGCCGGTCTTGATCTGGCCGCAGTTGGTGGCCACCGCGAGGTCGGCGATCGTCGTGTCCTCCGTTTCGCCGGAGCGGTGGGACATCACCACCGAGTAGCCCGCCTTGTGCGCCGTCTCGACCGTGGTCAGCGTCTCGGTGAGGGTGCCGATCTGGTTGACCTTGACCAGGATCGAGTTGCCGATGCCGCGTTCGATGCCGTCGGTCAGCAGGTTCACGTTGGTGCAGAACACGTCGTCGCCGACGAGCTGGACGCGGTCGCCGATGGTGTCGGTCAGCTGCTTCCAGCCGGCGTAGTCGTCCTGCGCCAGACCGTCCTCGATGGACACGATGGGGTAGCGGGAGGTGAGCTCGGCGAGGTACCCGACGTGCTCTTCGACGCTGCGCTTGCGGCCTTCGCCCGTGTAGTCGTAGACCTCGCCGGTGTAGAACTCCGACGCGGCCGGGTCGAGCAGCAGGGCGATGTCCTCGCCGGGCGTGTAACCGGACTGCTCGATGGCCCGCAGCACGAACTCCAGCGCCTCGTCGGCCGAGTTCAGGTTGGGCGCGAACCCGCCTTCGTCGCCGACGTTGGTGCTGTGCCCGGCGTCGTGCAGGGACTTGCGCAGCGTGTGGAACACCTCGGAGCCCATCCGCACCGCATCGGCGAACGTCGCCGCGCCGACCGGGCCGATCATGAACTCCTGGAAGTCGATCGGGTTGTCCGCGTGCGCGCCGCCGTTGATGATGTTCATCATCGGCATCGGCAGCAGGTGCGCGAACACGCCGCCGGCGTACCGGTACAGCGGCAGCCCGTTGGCGGCCGCGGCCGCCTTGACCACGGCGAGCGAAACACCCAGGGTGGCGTTCGCGCCGAGGCGGGCCTTGTTCGCGGTGCCGTCCAGTTCGATCAGCGCGCGGTCGACCGTCGCCTGCGCCTCGGCGTCCAGGCCCACGATCGCCTCGGCGATCTCGGTGTTGACCGCGTCGACGGCCTTGCGCACACCCTTGCCGTGGAACCGGGTCTTGTCCCCGTCCCGCAGTTCGACCGCTTCCCGGGTCCCGGTCGAGGCACCCGAGGGCACCGCGGCCCGGCCGAACGAACCGTCCGCCAGTTCGACGTCGACCTCGACGGTCGGGTTGCCCCGGCTGTCCAGCACTTCACGGCCCTTGACACCGACGATGGCAGTCATCGCACTCCTCGTGAGTTCGTCGAGCGGGAGCGGCGCCACGGTGAGCCGCGAGACGAGGGCGAGGCTAGCAGAATTTACTGAATCGATCCCGAAAAATTTCCCTACCGGCGGGCGGGGAGCCGGACCGTGACGACGAGGCCGCCGGCCGGGCGGGGCGCCAGCTCCAGCATCCCGTCGTGGGCCCGGACGATGCTGTGCACGATCGCCAGCCCGAGGCCGACGCCGTCGTGCCCGTCGGTGCGCGTGCGTGCGGTCCCGCGCTGGAAGGGCTCGGTCAGGGTCGGGACCAGTTCGGGCGGGAGCGGCCGGCCGGTGTTCTCGACCAGCAGCACGCTCGCGTAGCGACGGCGTTCGGTGTGGACGGTGACCGTGCCGTCCGGCAGGTTGTGGACGATCGCGTTCTGGACGAGGTTCGTCGCCATGCGCAGGAGCAGCGCGGCGGAACCGGTCGCGTGGACCGGCTCCCCGGTGACGTCCAGCGTGATCCGGCGCTGCTCGGCCAGCGGCAACAGCGTTTCGGCGGCTTCTTCGGCGACGAGGGAAAGGTCGACGGGCTCGTGGGTGAAGTGCCGCCGGTCGCTGCGGCTGAGCAGCAGGAGGGCCTCGGTCAGGTCGATCGCCCGGGTGTTCACCGTGCGCAGCCGCTCGACGAGCTCCTCCCGGGGGTAGTCCGGGTCCTTGCCGGCGACGTCGAGGATGGCCTGCGAAATGGCGAGCGGGGTGCGCAGTTCGTGGGAGGCGTTCGCGGCGAACCGCTGCTGCTCGCCGACCTGGGATTCGAGCCGTTCGAGCATCGTGTCGAAGACGTCGGCGAGCTCGCGGAACTCGTCCGACGGGCCGGTCAGGCGGACGCGGTGGGACAGCGAGCCGTGCGCGGCCAGCCGGGCGGCGTCCGCGATCCGGGTGAGCGGGGCGAGCATCCGCCCGGCGAGGAGCCAGCCGCCCAGGACGCCGAAGACGAGCAGGAAGCCGAGCGCGGTGGCCGCGGAGGGCACGAACGTGCGCACGAGGAGGTACCGGTTGGGGGCGATCCCGAGCAGGCCCTGCTCGTTGTCGGGCACGTACCGCAGCAGGGACGTCCACACGACGACGAGCAGCACCGCGCCGGCGAGCATGAGGAACGCGGCGTAGCTGATGGTCAGTTTCAGCCGCGCGCTGAGCCCGGGGCGCCTGTTCACGAGCCGTGAGCGTAGGCACGACGGGATATCGCGGGCATATGCGGTTAATCCGTTGTTCCCGCGCGAGGGCGTCGGCTACGGTCGGGCCGGCTCCGGCCGATCCGCGACAAGAGGGGGCAGCATGCGCCAGATCCGCAACACCGTCGAATCCCCAGTACGCGTTGCGGCATCCGGAGTGCTCTTTGTCATCGATCTCCCTCAACATCGGGATTCTCGCCCACGTCGACGCCGGTAAGACCAGCCTGACCGAGCGGCTGCTGTTCGACACCGGCGCGGTCGGTTCGCTCGGCCGGGTCGACGACGGCAACACCCAGACCGACACCCTGGCCATCGAACGGCGTCGCGGCATCACGATCAGCACCGGCGTGGTCTCCTTCCGGGCCGGCGACCGGACGGTCAACGTCATCGACACGCCGGGGCACGCCGATTTCGTCGCCGAGGTCGAACGGGCGCTCGGCGTGCTCGACGGCGTCGTCCTCGTCGTCTCGGGCCCTGCCGGGGTCCAGGCGAGCACCCGCATCCTCTGGCGCATCCTGCGCCGGCTGCGCGTGCCGACGCTGGTGTTCGTCAACAAGCTCGACCAGGCCGGCGTCGATCCGGCCGGGGTGCTCGACGACCTGCGGGAGAAGCTGTCCCGCGCGATGGTGCCGATGGTGACCGCCGAGGCGGCCGGCAGCGCGGGGATCACCGTCCGCGGCCGGCCCCGCGCTGCCGCCGACGTCGTCTTCCGCCGTCAGGTGGCGGCCGGTGCGGCCTACCCGGTGTTCCTCGGCTCGGCGGTGACCGGCGCCGGCGTGCCCGAGCTCGTCACCGGGATCGTGGACTTCCTGCCCACCGCGGTGCCGGGCACCGAGCTCCGCGCGACCGTCTTCAAGATCGAACGCGGCCGCGGCGGCGACCGGATCGCCTACGCCCGCGTGCACGGCGGGACGCTGCGAGTGCGTGACCGGGTGGAGCTCTTCCGGCGGACCGGGGACGGCACGGTCGAGCACAGCCGGCGGCGGGTCACGGCGATGACGCTCGCGGGAGCCAAAGTCACCCGGGCGGGCGCGGGGGACCTGGTCCGGCTCTCGGGGCTCGGCGACGTCCGCGTCGACGACCGGCTCGGTTCCCCGGACGGCGTGGCGGACGCCGGGTTGTTCCCGCCGCCCGGGCTCGTTTCGGTCGTCACCGCGCGGCCGGGCGAGGAAACCCGGCTGCACCAGGCCTTGCGGGAGTTGTGCGACCAGGATCCGCTGCTCGGGCTCCGGGTCGAGCGCGGCCTCCTGTCGGTCCGGACCTACGGCGAAGTCCAGATCGAGGTGCTCCTCGAGCGGCTGCGCGAGGACTTCAGGCTCGCCGCCCGGTTCGCGCCGCCGGAACCGATCCACGTCGAAAAGCCCGTCGGCGTCGGCGAAGCGGTCCAGTTCCTGGACCGGCTCGGCCCCACCGATCCGGTCGCCACGGTCGGGCTGCGGGTGGCTCCGGGCGCGACCGGCAGCGGTGTCCGGTACGAGCTGGCCGTCGAACGCGGCTCGCTCCCGCGGGCCTTCCACACCGCGATCGAGCAAACGGTGTACCGCACGGCGGGGTGCGGCCCGCACGGCTGGGAGGTCATCGACTGCGTCGTCACCCTGACGCACTCGGGGTTCCAGCCGCCGCTCAGCACGGCCGGCGGTTTCCGGGAAGTGACGGCGCGGCTGCTGTCGCTGGCGTTCGCGCGGGCGCGGACCCGCGTGTACGAGCCGGTGGACCGGTTCGACCTCGAAGTGCCGGAGCACGCCGCCGGCGCGGCGCTGATCGCGCTGGCCAAGCTGGCGGCGGTCTGCGAGCCGCCGGTGGTCGAAGCCGAGGTCGCCCGGCTGAGCGGCACGCTCCCGGCGGCCGCGACCGCGGACTTCCGGCGCCGGTTGCCCGCCCTCGGTCAGGGGGAAGCGGTCTTCACGGCCGAGCCCGGCGGTTACCGCCCGTGCCGGCCGTAGGGACTCCGGCCGGCCGAGATGCCTGCGTTCGATGGCCGAACGCGCCGGACGCTGTTCGGCCGCTTTATCCGCGTTGGTGATTGACAAGCCGGGGCCGGGAAGCGACGGTGTGACGGGACTCTGGGAACGCTCCCAGACGCCTCCGCCGTCAGTGTGCACAAGGGAGTGCCGATGTGGGGAAGAGCCGGAAAACGTCCTGCCGTGCTTGCGGTGGCGGGGCTCGCGGTCGCCGCCGGGGTCGTCATCACGTCGACGACGGCGGTGTCGTCCGCGCGTGAGACGAGCGGCGCGTTCGCCTGCCGCGTCACCTACTCGGCCAACGACTGGGGAAGCGGTTTCAGCGCCACCGTCGGGATCGCCAACGTCGGCTCCGCGGCGGCCGACGGCTGGGCACTGACCTACTCCTACTCCGGGAACCAGACCCTCCAGCAGGGCTGGATGGGCACCTGGACGCAGTCCGGCAAGCGGGTCACCGTGACCAACGCGAGCTGGAACGGCACCATCCCGGCCGGCGGTTCGGTCACCACCGGCGCGAACTTCTCCTACAGCGGCACCAACACCACGCCCACCGACTTCGCGGTCAACGGCGCCGCGTGCACCGGAACCCCGCCGACCACGGCGACGACCCCCATCACCAAGCCGACGACGACCACCTCGACGCCACCGCCGCCCGGCCCGGCGCCCGCGTTGCACGTCTCGGGCAACAAGCTGCTCACCGCCGACGGGAAGACCTACCGGCTGCTCGGCGTCAACCGCGCCAGCGGCGAGTTCGCCTGCGTGCAGGGCAAGGGCATGTGGGACAGCGGACCGGTCGACCAGGCCTCGGTCGACGCGATGAAGGCGTGGAACATCCACGCGGTGCGGATCCCGCTGAACGAGGACTGCTGGCTCGGCCTGTCCGGCACGCCCAGCGGCGCCCCCTACCAGCAGGCCGTCAAGGACTACGCGAAACTCCTGGAAGCCAACGGGATCAACCCGATCCTCGACCTGCACTGGACGCACGGCGTGTACACCGGAACGTCCTCCGCCTGCACCGACGTCAACGCCACCTGCCAGAAGCCGATGCCCAGCCGGCAGTACACGCCGACGTTCTGGAGCCAGGTCGCCACCGCGTTCAAGGGTGACGACGCCGTGGTGTTCGACCTGTTCAACGAGCCCTACCCGGACGCGGCCGCCAACTGGTCCGACGCGGCCGCCGCGTGGCGGTGCCTGCGCGACGGCGGTACCTGCACCGGGATCAGCTACCCCGTTGCGGGGATGCAGGAACTCGTCGACGCCGTCCGGGCGACCGGGGCGAAGAACGTGGTGATGTCGGCCGGCCTGACCTGGACCAACGACCTCACGCAGTGGCTGGCCTACAAGCCGGTGGACCCGGCGGGCAACCTGGTGGCGTCCTGGCACACCTACAACTTCAACGCCTGCGTCACGGTGTCCTGCTGGGACAGTCAGATCGGGACGGTCGCGGCCCAGGTTCCGGTGCAGGCCGGGGAAATCGGGCAGAACAGCTGTGCGCACGACTACATCGACCAGGTGATGGCGTGGCTGGACGCGCACAACCTCGGCTACACGGCCTGGACGTGGAACCCGTGGGGCTGCAGCGGCGGCAACGTGCTGATCGAGGACTACGCCGGCACGCCCACCAAGACCTACGGCGAGGCCTTTCGGGCCCATCTCCTGACCGTCAACCCGTGATGCCGAAGAGGTGCTACGCGCTGATCGCGGTCGCCGCCGCCGTGCTGGGCCTCACCCTGGCCCAGCCGGCGGTCTCGGCGGCCGCGCCGGTGCGGATCATGCCGCTGGGCGATTCGATCACGGCCGGCCCCGGCTGCTGGCGGGCCTACCTCTGGGATCGGCTGCAGCGCACGGGGTACACGAACATCGACTTCGTGGGCACGCAGCCCGGCGGCGGGTGCTCGGTGCCCTTCGACGGCGACCACGAGGGGCACGGCGGCTACGCGGCGACCGGCATCGCGGACCAGAACCAGCTGCCGCCGTGGCTGGCCGCGGCCCGGCCGGACGTCGTGCTGATGCACCTGGGCACCAACGACCTGTGGGGCGGCACGATCAGCACCGAGGCGATCCTGGCCGCGTACTCGAAGCTGGTCGACCAGATGCGGGCGAGCAACCCGGACATGAAGGTGATCGTCGCGCAGATCATCCCGATGGAGCCCAGCGGCTGTGCGGCGTGCGCGCAACGGGTGGTCGCGCTGGACACCGCCATCCCGGGCTGGGCGGCGGCGAAGACGACCGCGCGGTCCCCGATCACCGTGGTGGACCAGTGGACGGGCTTCTCCGCCGCGGCGGACACCTCGGACGGCGTGCACCCGATCGACTCGGGCTTCCGCAAGATGGCCGACCGCTGGTACCCGGCGGTGGCGGCGGCCCTCGGTACGCCGGTCCCGCCGTCTTCGCCGACGACGACCACCACGACCACCTCGCCTTCGCCGGGCGGGGCGTGCACCGCGACCTACGCGATGACGGGCCAGTGGACCGGCGGCTTCCAGGCCGAGGTGACCATCCGCAACGGCACCTCGGCGACGGCATCGAGGTGGACGGCGACGTTCGGGCTCGCGGCCGGCCAGCGCATCGGCCAGGCGTGGAACGCGACGGTCACCCAGGACGGAGCGGCGGTGACCGCCCGCAACGCCGACTGGAACGGAACGCTCGTCGCGGGCGCGTCGGCGACGTTCGGTTTCCTGGCGAGCGGAGGTGCGCCGGAAGCGGTCCCGGCGGTCAGCTGCGCGATGGGGTGAGGTGCGGGCCGGCCCCGCTCGGTGCTGAGTGGCCCGACCGGCTGCCGGCCCCGCCGCCCGGCGGTGCTCGGCCGGCGGTGAGTGCCGACCCGGCGGTGCTCGGCTGGCGCTGAGCGCCGACCCCGCGGTGCTCGGCTGCCGGTGCCCCGCCGCCCGGCGGTGCTCGGCTGCCGGTGAGCGCCGGCCCCGCGGTGCTCGCCGCGCCCCCGCCGTCCGTGCGAGTCTTCAAGGCGCAAGCACCCGCTCCGGCACCCGGGGGAACCTTCATGGGCAAGCTCCTGCTCACCGCGCTGCTGGCGGCGTTCGCGCTGGCGCCGTCGCCGGGACCCGCCGGCCGGAACGACCCGCCCGCCGGCGATCCCTTCGGCCCGGACCTGCGGGCGCGGATCGCCCGGGCGCAGGCCTACGCCGACAGCCGCCCCGGGATCACCGGGATCGTGCTGCGGGACCGCTCGACCGGCGCCGTCTACCGCAGCCCGGCCGCCGGCACGCTGATCTGGGCCTGCTCGACGCCGAAGCTCGCCATGGCCGTCGACCTGCTGCTGCGGGCGGATTCCGGAACGATCACGCTGTCGCCCGAAGATCGCGACCTGATGCACCGGATGCTCCATTCGAGTGACGATGACGCGGCCCACGCGTTGTGGACCCGTTATGGCGGCGAAACCGAATTCGCCCGGCGCTTTCCGGCATACGGAATGACCGACATGCGGTTCAGTGATCGCCACCCGCACCACTGGGGCTGGATCCGCACCACCGCGAACGACCTGGACCGGCTGATCGAGTACGTCCTGGCCCGCTTGCCCGCCCGCCACCGCGATTACCTCGTCCGGGAACTGCGCACGGTGGACGTCAACCAGCAGTGGGGTGTCTGGGGCGCCGGGGCGGCCGCGCGGCCCGGGAACAAGAACGGCTGGTCCGACGACAACGACGACGGTTCCTGGATCATGAACTCCGTCGGTTTCGCGGGTCCGGGCGAGCGGTACGCCCTGGCCCTGATGAACGACACGCGGGTGGTCGCGGGCGGCGACGAGGTCGGCAAGGAGACCACCTCGAAGATCGCCCAAATCCTGTTCGGTGGGTATTTCGGCGCCTGAAATCTGTGCCTCTTTCAGGGGATTTCCAAGGGGATTCGTGTTTATGGGGGCACCGTGCGTAGCCCTTGTGAGGTCTGTGTATGCTCCGATATCGCTTGACCGGGTGATCACTCACCCGAATCAGTGGCCGCCGTGGTCGGGGATGGTGATCCCACGGCGCCCCTAACGGCGTGGTTCGGGCTCGGATAGGAGATTTATGCAGGTCAGGTCAGCTTTCGTGCGTGGCGGGATCGCGGTGCTCGCCGCGGCCGCTGCCGTCATGGTCAGCGCCCCCTCGGCCCTCGCGGACGACGGCGCCGCGCGCGGCCGCGTCGTCGAGGACGCGGGCACGGTCGGCTACCGGATCAACCTCGAAGGCGGCGGCGACTACATCGCCAAGCTGTTCGGCTTCAAGCTGTCGGACGGCAAGACGCTCAAGCTCTACTGCGTGCAGATCACCGTCGGCATGCGCACCGACGTCGACATGGTCGAGACGCCGTGGAACAAGTACCCGGCGGCCGACTCGCCGTTCAACAAGAACAGCGACAAGATCAACTGGGTGCTGCACCACGGCTACCCGGGCGTCAAGCTCGACGCGATCGAGACCGCCCTCGGCAAGCAGGGTGTCAAGGTCCACGACGGCGTCTCCGAGCGCGAGGCCATCGCGGCCACGCAGGCCGCGGTGTGGCACTTCAGCGACGGTGTGAACCTCGACCTGAAGAAGCCGCTGAAGGAAGACAACCCGGCCGAGACCAACGCCGACGTCGCCGCGCTGTACAGCTACCTGGTCGGCGACCAGAACAAGGGCATCGGCGAGCAGCCGAAGCCGACCCTGAACATCGCGGGGCCGAAGACCGAGGGCAAGGCCGGCACCAAGATCGGCCCGTTCCAGGTCGCCACCAACGGTGACGTCACGTCGCTGACCACCGAGCTGCCCGAGGGGGTCAAGGTCACCGACTCGGACGGCAAGGAGCTGAAGACCGCCGACGTCAAGGACGGCAGCAAGCTGTTCGTCGACGTCCCGGCCGGCACCAAGCCGGGCAAGGGCGCGTTCTCGCTGAAGGTCACCGGCGAGCTGGACACCGGCCGCCTGTTCGTCGCGGAGAACTACGCGAAGAAGCCGGCGCAGTCGCTGATCGTCGCCGACTCGGAGAAGACCCAGGTGGCCGCGAACGCGACCGCGAGCTGGACCGAGGCGGGTGCCCCGACCACCGCGCCGAGCACGCCCGGTGGCGCGCCCTCCGGTGGTGGCGACCTCGCCAACACCGGTGTCGACGCCGCGGTTCCGTTCGGCATCGGCGGCCTGCTGCTCGGCGGCGGCGCGCTGATGCTGCTGCTGAACCGGCGCCGCAGCCGCGCGTAGTACGTACCACCGAACGGGGCTGGTCCACTGTGGACCAGCCCCGTTCTGCTGTCCGGTACCCGACGATCGGATTGCGATCATCGGGGCAAAACCGGCGAACCGCGCACGCCCCGATCTAGACTTCGGGGCCATGCGCGGTACGACCGTTCCGCCCGGGACGCCCTGCCGGACCCCGCGGCCGGGCGAGCTGCCGATGCACCGGCTGGAGGTGCCCGCCCCGCACGCGCTGCCGTTCGCCGTCGGCACCTTCGACGCGATCGGGCCGCTGTCCCGCGCGGACTTCCCGCACCGGCACACCTTCCACGAGCTCGTGCACGTCACCGGCGGCACCGGCGCGCACGTCGTCGACACCGCGCGCTGGCCGCTGCGGCCGCCGCACTTCGGCGTCATCGCGCCCGGGCAGGTGCACCAGTGGGCCGGCGTCCGGGGCCTGACCGGGCACGTCGTGCTGTTCACCGACGACTTCCTGCTCGACCACCCGGCCGATCGCGAGCTCCTGCGGCGGCTGAGCGAACGGCCGTGGCTGCACCTGGACGAGCACGCCGACGCCCGGCTCACCCGGCTGATCGCCGATCTGGAGGACGAGTACCGCCGCGGTGGCGAGGGCACGGAGTCGGTGCTGCGGGCGCTGGTGCACGTCCTGGTCGTGCGGGCGGGACGGCTGCTGGGAACGCCGCCGCCCGCGCCCGCCGGCGCGGTGGCCGCGGAGTTCGTCCGGCTCACCGGCCGCCCCGGACCCGGGCTGTGGTCGGTGCGCGCGCACGCCGAACGCCTCGGCGTCACCCCCGGCCACCTCACCGAGGCGGTGAAGGCCGCGACCGGCCGCACCGCCGCGCAGCTGCTGCGCGAGGCCAGGACCCGGGAGGCGCAACGGTTCCTGCTCCGGACGGACCTCACCGTCCGGCAGGTCGCGAGCCGCGTCGGGTTCGCCGACCCGGCCTACTTCTGCCGGTTCTTCCGCCGCGAAACCGGGCTGAGCCCCGGTGCCTTCCGGCGCGGCGGGGAGAAGCACCACGACTGACCGATCCAGTCCATCGCCGCCCGTCCGCTGCCTGCCTACGTTCGAGGGGATCCCCGACCTCCCCCACCCACGAGGAGCACGGCATGGACGAGGAAAACCGGCTGAGCCGCAAGACGGTGCTCAAGGCCGCGCTGGCGGCGGGTGTCGCCGCGCCGGTCGCGCTGATCGGCGGTCCGGCGCTGGCCCGCGCGAACGCCGTCGGCGGCACGGCACCGGAGCTGACCCCCACCTGCCACGACGACGACGATCCGACGATCGAGCAGACCGAGGGGCCGTACTTCAAGCCCAACTCGCCGGAGCGGACCAACCTCGTCACGCCCGGCACCCAGGGCACCCGGCTGACCGTGACCGGCTACGTCTTCGGGCGCGCCTGCCTGCCGGTCAACCGCGCGCTGCTGGACTTCTGGCAGGCGGACGTCAACGGCGCGTACGACAACACCGGCTACACCTTCCGCGGGCACCAGTACACGAACGCCCAGGGCGCGTTCACGCTGTCCACGATCGTGCCGGGCCTGTACCCGGGCCGGACCCGGCACATCCACGTCAAGGTGCAGGCGCCCGGCCGGCCGGTGCTGACCACCCAGCTCTACTTCCCGAACGAGCCGCGCAACAACACCGACACGATCTTCGACGCACGGCTGCTGATGACCGTGCGGGACAACGGCTCCGCGAAGGAAGCCGCCTTCGACTTCGTGCTCGACGTCCCGCAGACGCCGACGTCGACGCGGCCCACCTCGACGTCCTCCACACCGCCCGGGGGCACGTCCTGGGCGGTGGGCACCGCGTACGCGGCGGGCACCCGCGTCACCTACGGCGGCCGCGGGTACGTCTGCCTGCAGGCGCACACCGCCCAGCCGGGCTGGGAACCGCCGGCCGTCCCGGCGCTGTGGCGGGCGGAGTGACGGTGCCCGGCTGACCGGAAACCGGCAGGCCCCGGCCGCATCCCGGGGCCTGCCGGCCACCGGACTGCGCACGTTAGGGGTCGACGCCGGCCCGGCGGCCTGCCAGATTGGAGGCCATGACGATTTCGCTCGACGCCGCGGAGTGGGTCCGGCGCTTCCACCCGGCGCCGACCGCCGTGGCGCGGCTCGTGTGCTTCCCGCACGCCGGGGGAGCGGCGAGCTACTTCCACCCGGTGTCGGCGGCCCTGGCGCCGTCGGTGGAGGTGCTGGCCGTGCAGTACCCGGGCCGGCAGGACAGGCACGCCGAGACCCCGGTGGACGACCTGTTCGTGCTCGCCGACCGGCTGGCGGACGTGCTCGCCCCGGAGACCACCGGACCGGTGGCGTTCTTCGGCCACAGCATGGGCGCCAGCCTGGCCTTCGAGGTCGCCCGGCGGCTCGAAGAGCGCGGCACGAAGCTGCACACCCTGTTCGTCTCCGGCCGCCGCGGGCCGTCGGCCCACCGCGACGAGCGGATCCACGAAAAGGGCGACGAAGTGCTGCTGGCCGAGGTCAAGCGGCTCGGCGGCACCGACGCGGCGGTGCTGGACGACGAGGACATCCGCAACCTGGTGCTGCCCGCGCTGCGCAGCGATTACAAGGCCGCGGAGCTCTACCACTACCGTCCCGGCCCCGACGTCGGCTGCCCGATCGTGGCGCTGGTCGGCGACGAGGACCCCAAGGTCACCGAAGCCGAAGCGCGCCAGTGGGCGGAGCGGACGTCGGCGGGCTTCGAGCTGAAGACGTACCCGGGCGGCCACTTCTACCTGAACGACCACGCTGCGGCGGTCATCCGGCTGATCGCCGACCGGCTCGCCGGCTGAGCGGGCGGGCGGGGGTGACCCCGCCCGCCACGGGTTCAGCAGTACAGGTTGGCGCCGGGGTCGACGCCGAGGACCGACGTGATCTGCCGGTACTTCGCGACGCGGCTCTCGACCTGGGCGGGGTTGCCGCCGTTGCATTCGATGGAGCCGTTGATGCTGCGGATGGTCTCGCCGAAGCCGCGGCTGTTGACCATCGCGTTGTGCGGGGTCATGGTGCCGGGGCCGCTCTGGGTGTTCCAGTACCAGAGCCCGGTCTTCCAGGCGACGGCGGAGTTCTGTTCGACCTGCCAGGGGTTGCCGAGCAGGTCGATGCCGAGCGCGTCGCCGGCGGCCTTGTAGTTGAAGTTCCAGCTCAGCTGGATCGGGCCGCGGCCGTAGTAGGCGGACTGGCCGGCCGGGCAGCCGTAGGGCTGGTTCCAGTCGCAGTAGTGCGGGTAGTTGGCGGTGTTCTGCTCGACGATGTAGACGAGCCCGCCGGTCTCGTGGTTGACGTTGGCGAGGAAGGCGGCGGCTTCCTGCTTCTTGACGGTGTCGCTGCCGGTCGTGGCGAAGCCGGGGTAGGCGGAGAGCGCGGCGGTGAGGCCGCTGTAGGTGTAGAAGGAGTTCCGGCCCGGGAAGATCTGGTTGAACTGGGCTTCGCTCACCACGAACGCGCCGGGGTTGCCGGGATCGGTGCCACCGCCGCAGCTGTAGGGCTCCCAGTACCAGGTGCTGATGACGGGGTCGTAGCCCGGATTGGCGTTCTTGGCGCGGTAGTAGCCACCGTTGGTGTAGCGCACGATCGCGCCGACGTCGTACCACTGCCCGGCCACCCAGTTCGGGTAGCTGCAGGTGGTACCGCCCCCGCCGTCACAGCTGTAGGGCTCCCAGTACCAGGTGCTGATGACGGGGTCGTAGCCCGGATTCGCGTTCTTGGCGCGGTAGTAACCACCGTTGGTGTACCGGACGACGGCGCCGACGTCGTACCACTGCCCGGCGACCCAGTTCGGCGCACTGCACGCGGCGGCGGCCGCCTGAGGGGCCTGCCCGGTGACGGCGGGAACGCCGAACACGAGCCCGGCAACGGCGGCAACGGCGGACAGGACCGCGACAAGACGTCTTCTCAAGATTCGCTCACTCCTTCGGCCACGACGGAGTCCGGACGCGGGGGCGCCCGGTGTCGGAGGGGGTGTGCTCATCCGGCCGAGACGAGGGTGACACCGGTCACTAGAGCAGATTGGTCTAGTCCAGTCAAGATTGCCGGGGGTCCCGGGCAAGGGTTGTGCGCGAACGTCCCTCGGTCCGGAAACTGCGCGATCCGGCGGAGACGCGGGCGGGCGGCGGTGATCGCCCCGGCCCTCGCCGGCGTTGCGGGAGGTGCCTGCGCCGCAGAACGGGCGGCCCGCGGGGCGGGCGACGCGGCACCGAAGCCGCGTGCCCGCCCGGCACGTCACCGCGCTTGCGGGATCCTCACCTGCGCCGCCGGGGCGAGCAGCAGGATGCGCTGCAGCCTCGCCCGGCCCAGCCGGTGGAGCATCTCCCCGAGCTCCTCCGGCGCGATGCTTCCTTCGAGGTCGATCCGCGTCGTCCGGACGACGC
>NZ_MUMI01000516.1 GCF_002155975.1 Amycolatopsis kentuckyensis | reverse complement strand
GCGCGCGTACGCGCGCGTGGCGAGAAACCGGTTCACCCCGGGTGAGCGCAGGCCGAACGGGAGCGTTGCGGCGCGCGTTCGCCGTGCTGCTCACCGCCACCACCACCGTCCGCGCCTGAGGCTTCCGCGATTTCCGCTCGAGCCTGTCCTTGCTGGGGTCTTTCTCCGGCCAGGTCGCAGTTCCCCCGGGGCTGCACTCGTTCTAGCACCGCTCGGGAGTCTTTCATCTCTCCCGCGTTCGATCCAGCCCGTAAGACCCAACGGCCCTGTCGGGCAAGGCATCTGCGGCCGACAAGTTGATCACTCTCAGTGCCGTTCGGAGGCTTGCCTACGGCCATTCGGACGAGTGCTGCAATTTGCACACTCCGGCGTTGACCTGATGTTTCCGCGCGCCGGGTGCGCTTTGTGTCGATCCGGTTCCGCTCGGTGCGCACTTCGCGGTTCCGGCCAAGTGACCGGAATTTGACCGGGATGTGGGACGGCCACTGCGCCGAACGGGTTCCGCGCGCCGCTTCGCTTGCCCCGCGCCGAAAGCGCGCGACCCGCACCGCGCGGGGCTCCGGCTGCGGTCCGTGATCACGCACTCCTCGCCCGGACGGCCCGAGGGCGTCCGGCGTGGCGGAGGCCCGGCAGGCGGGGCCGCGCGCCGCGGACGTCCCGCGCTCGTCGCCGCCGGTGCGGGCCGCGGTCGCCACCAATGCGGAGAGTGACGAGCAGACGCGGCAAGTGGTGGACGCGGCGGTTGGTCCGTCCGGGCTCCGCGGCGCCGGCCGAGCGCCTGCTTGCGCCGCGGACGACGTCTACTCAACCGGGCGGTGGTGATCAGACCAGTTTGCGCAACCGGGTGATGGCCTCGTCGATGACTTCGTTGCGCTTGCAGAACGCGAAACGCAGCAGGTGTTTCCACTCGTCCGGGTGATCGGTGAACACCTTCACCGGCACCGCGGCGACCCCGACCCGGCCCGGCAGCTCCCACGCCAGATCGGCGGCGTCGGTGAAGCCCAGCGGCCGCACGTCGACGCAGACGAAGTACGTGCCCGCCGTCGGCCGGACGGCGAACCCGGCGTCCGCGAGTCCCGCCGAAAGCCGGTCGCGCTTCTCCTGCAGCGACGCGCGCAGGCCGTCGACCCAGGGCAGCTCGTGGTCGAGCGCGTGCGCGACGGCCGGCTGCAGCGGCCCACCGGACACGAAGGTGATGAACTGCTTCGCCGCCTTCACCGCCGCCACCAGCTCCGGTGTCGAGCAGACCCAGCCGATCTTCCAGCCGGTGCAGTTGAACGTCTTGCCGGCGCTGGAGATGCTCACCGTCCGCGGCCGCATCCCGGGCAGCGTGACCAGCGGGACGTGCTCGGCGTCATCGAAGACCAGGTGCTCGTAGACCTCGTCGCAGATCGCGATCAGGTCGTGGTCGACGCACAGCGTGGCGAGCGCCTCCAGCTCGGCGCGGGTGAACACGGTCCCGGTCGGGTTGTGCGGCGAGTTGACCAGGATCGCCCTGGTCCGCGGCGTGACGGCGGCGCGCAGGCCGTCGACGTCGAGGCCGAACCGGCCGTCCGCGCCCTCGACCAGGCCGACGACCCGGCGCTCGGCGCCCGCCATCGCGACCGCGGCGGCGTAGGAGTCGTAGTACGGCTCGATGACGATCACCTCGTCGCCGGGCTCGGTCAGCGCCAGCAACGCTGCCGCAATGGCCTCGGTGGCGCCCGCGGTGACCAGGATCTCCGTGTCCGGGTCGTACTCGGTGCCGTAGCGCAGCCGGTGCCGCGCGATCGCGGCCCGCAGCTCGGGCCGCCCGGGCCCCGGCGGGTACTGGTTGGCCCCGCCGAACAGCGCGTTCTTCGCCGCTTCGAGCATCCCGGCCGGGCCGTCGGTGTCCGGGAAGCCCTGGCCGAGGTTGACGGCGTCGTGCCGGACGGCCAGCGCCGTCATCTCGGCGAAGATGGTCGAGGTGAACGGCCGCAGCCGGGGGACGAGAGCAGGTTCGCGCACGATCAGCCATCCTCACGGACAATGGCGATGTGGAGCAACTGACCCCCGCGAAGGTGACGCCCGCCGACCCACCGGGCGGCGCGGCCGGTGAAGAGGAAAAGCGGCGCGGCCTGCGCAAGATGAAGCTGGTCGCGCTGTCGTTCCTGCTCGGCGCGACGCTCGTGTTCCTGCTGACCAGCTGGGCGCAGGCGAGCGGCTGGCCGGGCTGGGTCGGCTACGTGCGCGCCGCGGCCGAAGCCGGCATGGTCGGCGCGCTGGCCGACTGGTTCGCCGTCACGGCGCTGTTCCGGCACCCGCTGCGGCTGAAGATCCCGCACACGGCGATCATCCCGAACAAGAAGGACGCGCTGGGCAACAGCCTCGGCGACTTCGTCGGCTCGAACTTCCTGTCCGAGGAGGTCGTGCGCGACAAGCTCAAGCGCGTCGAGCTCGCGCGGCGCCTCGGCGCCTGGCTCGCGGAGCCGGACAACGCCGAGCGCGTGACGTCCGAGCTGGCCACGGTGGTCCGGGCGGCCGTTCGCGTCCTCCGCGACGAAGACGTCCAGGCGATCATGGAGCAGGCCGTCGCGCGCCGGATCATCGACAAGCCGTGGGGCCCGCCGCTGGGCAAGATCCTGCAGGGCGTGTTCGCCGACGGCGCGCACCACAAGCTCGTGGACCTGATGTGCGACCGCGGCTACGAGTGGGTGCGCGACAACCACACGACGATGCTGCGCGTGGTGTCGGACCGGGCGCCGAGCTGGTCGCCGAAGTTCGTCGACGAGATGCTCGCGGACAAGGTCTACGGCGAGGTGCTGTCCTTCGCGTGGGCGGTGAAGACCGACGTCAACCACCCGATGCGGCTGGCGCTGGACAAGTTCCTCGGCGAGTTCGCCCAGGACCTGCAGACCAACCCCGACGTGATGGCCCGCGCCGAGCAGGTGAAGGGCCAGCTCGTGCACCACGAGGAGGTCCAGCGGCTGATCGGCTCGGCGTGGAGCACGGCGAAGGAGATGCTGCTGACCGCGGCCGAGGACCCGTCGAGCGAGCTGCGCCGGCGCGTCCGGCTCGGGCTCACCTCGCTCGGGCAGCGGCTGATCACCGACGACCAGCTGCGGTCGAAGGCCGACGGCTGGGTCGAGGGGGCCGCGGCGTACCTCGTGAAGAACTACTCACGGGAGATCACCACGATCATCACCGACACGGTCGAGCGATGGGACGCCGAGGAGACGTCGCGCAAGATCGAGCTCCAGGTGGGCCGCGACCTGCAGTTCATCCGGATCAACGGCACGGTGGTGGGCGCGCTCGCCGGGCTCGTCATCTACGCCGTCGCGGAGCTGCTGTTCTGACGGCCGAGTTCTATACCACACCCGGGGGACCTTCAAACCAGTTGTCCACAGGAAGCTGAGTTATCCCCCGGGTTATCCACAGCTTTTCACGGTGATGGCCTAACGGCTGTCCACAACGTGTGGGGCCGGGGCCGTCCGGGGCGTGGATATGTGGTGCTTCGTCCCCAAGTTGTCCACAACCGTTCGAGTGTCCGCCGCTCGGATGAGGTCCGGTCAGCCCGCCGCGGCACGCGCGCGCCAGCCCCGCGCCTTCTCCCGGTTGCCGCAGACGCGCATCGAGCACCACGTGCGCGAGCGGTTGCGCGACTCGTCGTAGAACGCCCACAGGCAGGTGTCGGCGGGGCAGATCTTCAGCCGGATCCAGTCGCCGCGCACGACCAGCCGGGCGCAGGCGATGAACACCGCGCCGACGACGTCGTCCGCGACCAGGGCCGGCCCGTCCGCGGTCAAGGAGATCCGGGTGCCGACGTTGACGGTGCCGTCGCTGCCGCCGGGCAGTCGCGGGTCGCCGATCGCCGCGCGCAGGGCGTCCCGTGCCGCGCGGGCCTCCGCGGCCGGATTGGCCGCCAGCTCGTGCGCGGCCGCCCACTCGCGCCACCGCTCGGGATCTTCGAGCAGGTCGGTGCCCTCTTCGACGTTGACCGTGTTGAGGAACTCCACCACGAGGGAGGCGTCGGTGTGCACTTACCGAGTGTACGGCGGTTGCCATCGGGTGTGCTAACCCACATAATCACTTTGCTGGTTACTCACGATCGAAGGGAGCGACGATGAGTGCGGTACCGACGCTGGGCGTGGTGGCCCTCGACTGCCCCGACCCGGCGGCGCTGGCCGAGTTCTACCGCGCGGTGCTGGAGTGGGAAGCGCCCGAAGTGACCGAGGACGGGCACTGGGCGACGCTGGCCAACCCCGCGGGTGGCGCGGGCATCGCGTTCCAGCGGGTGCCCGACTACCGGCCGCCGGCCTGGCCGTCCGCGGAGAACCCGCAGCAGATGCACCTGGACCTGAACGTCACGGACATGGAAGCGGCGCACGAGCGCGTGCTCGGGCTGGGGGCGAAGCTGCTCGACGACAACCCGAAGACGTTCCGCGTCTACGCCGATCCGGTCGGACACCCCTTCTGCCTCTGCGCCTGCTGACGCGTTTTTGCGTAGGCTCTGCGGTGTGATTTGTCCGAAGTGTCAGAACCAGATGCGGACCGTCGACAAGAACGGCATCCACATCGACCAGTGCGACGGCTGCCGCGGGATCTTCCTGGACCGCGGCGAGCTCGAGGCGATCGTCGGTGCGGAGAGCTCGTTCTACGGCCAGCAGCCGCCGCCCTACCAGTCCGGTCCGGCGCAGACGGCGCACTACGGCCGTCCTGACTCGCCGCGCCCCTACCGCGGCGGCCACCCGGACTCGCCCAAGGCGTACCGCGGTGGCTACGCCGACTCGCCGCGGCCGCACCGCGGCGGGTACTCGGACTCGCCGCGCCCGTACGGACACGCCCAGGGGCACGGCCACCGCAAGCGCAGCTTCCTCGAGAACCTCTTCGACTGAAGTGGGGCTCGACCTGCGGATCTGCCCGGCCTGTGGCGACCGGGCGGACCGCCCGGTCGTCTCGGGCTCGATCGTCACGTGCGCGAAGTGCGGGCACGAGTGGCCGTTCCGGAAGCTGCCGCTGTTCGCGCTGACCGGCCCGAGCGGTGCCGGGAAGTCGACGATGGGGCCGCTGCTGGCCGACCGGTTCGCCGGCGACGTCGTCGTGCTGGAGCAGGACATCCTCTGGATCAGCGCGCTGCACGACGACGTCACGGCGTTCCGTTCCATCTGGTTGCGGATGGCGGCGGTGCTGCACCAGAACGGCCGCCCGGTCGTGCTGTGCGGCACGGTGGCGCCCCCGGAGTTCGAGCCGCTGCCGGAGCGCGCGTTCTTCAGCGACATCCACTACCTGGCGCTGGTCGGCTCGCCGTCGTCCCTGCGGGCGCGGCTGCGGGCGCGCCCGGCGTGGCGGGAGTGGGACGAGCAGCGGATCGACGAGATGCTGGAGTTCAACGACTGGCTGCGGAAGTCGGCGCCCGAGCTGGGCGTCGAGCTCTTCGACACCACGGACGTCACCACGGAGGCGACGGCCGACCACGTGGAGAAGTGGATCCGCGCCCGGCTGCCCTAGCCGGGGAGCAGCGGCCAGGTGCGGCCGCCGGGGGAGTCGAGCCAGAACTCCTGGCGGTCGCCGGTCACCGTCACGCCGAACCGGTCGCGGTCCGGCTTGCCCAGCTCGCACCACTCGACGAAGGCCGCCTCGGCGAGCTCCCACAGTGCCCGCGGGCCACCCTGGGCCACCTCGTCCGCGCCGCCGCGCTTGCGGTGGCGGACCCACGAGCCGTCCGGGTGGACCAGCGCGACCCCCGGCGCGTCGTCGCCGCCCTCGCGCACCGGCCGGACGCCGGGCAACGCCAGTCCCGCGAAGAATTCGAACTGCTGACGGGGCTGGAGCACGGTCGACATCGGCAGCCGCGTCTGCTCCCAGTCGCCGCGCGAGGGCATCGGCAGCGGGCCCGTCTCGGGTAGCCGGTGCGCGCGCAGCGGCATGAAGCGGCCGTCGCGCACGAGGACGCGGCCCTGCGCGCTGCCGTCCTCGCCGGCGACGAGCCGGACCAGCCCGGCGCCGATCGGGCGGTTCAGCGTCGTCACGATCAGCCCGCCCGGTTTGGTCTGCGCCAGCCACGGGAGGGGGACCTCCGACACCGAAGCCGTGCACAGCACCCGGTCGAAGAGCGTGCCGGCCGGGAAGCCGAGCGCGCCGTCGCCCACCGCGCACGCCGGGTGGTACCCCGCCGTGGCCAGTCGCTCGCGCGCGGCCGCGACGATCGCCGGGTCGATGTCCACTGTGGACACTTGACCGCTCCCGCAGCGGTGGCTCAGCAGCGCGGCGTTGTACCCGGTGCCGGTGCCGATCTCGAGTACGCGGTGCCCGTCGCGCACCCGCAGCTCCTCGAGCATGATCGCCATGATCGAGGGCATGCTCGACGAACTCGTCGGCGTGCCCGCCACCGGGCCGTCGCGCCGGGCGAGCTCCCAGCGGTCCGGGTCGTCGTCGAGCTGCGTCACCAGCACGTCGCGGGAGTAGACGGTCTCCAGCCAGCCCGGGTCGCCGCGGTCGACCGCCGCCCACAGCCCGCCGGCCGGCACGAAGAACCGCGGCAGGAAGACGTGGCGCGGCACCGTGCGGAAGGCGGCGATCCACTCCGGCGCGTGCAGGACGTCCTCGTCGAGGAGGTGCTCGACGAGGCGTCGCCGCAGCCGGGCCGAGCGCGTCATGGGACCACGGTAGCGGTGAGCGTCACACCCGATGGTTGCAAGCAGAGTGCTTGCAATAGCTAGCACTCGCGCGTACCGTCGAAAGTGTCGCGAGGAGGTGACCGGATGGCAGAGACCGATGGGACGTCAGGATCCGGCAGTCCCATGGAGAAGGTCGCGGACATCGCTTCCGACATCGGCGAGTACATCCGCCAGCAGCGCAACACCGCGAAGATTTCGTTGCGCCAGCTGTCGAAGCTCGCCGGCGTGTCCAACCCGTACCTGAGCCAGATCGAGCGCGGGGTGCGCAAGCCCAGCGCGGAGATCCTGCAGCAGATCGCCAAGGGCCTGCGCATTTCGGCGGAAGCGCTGTACGTGCAGGCCGGGATCCTCGACCTGCCGACGGGCGGGCCGGTGGGCGACGCGATCCGCGCCGACGCCGAGCTGACCGAACGGCAGAAGCAGGTCCTGCTCGACGTCTACGAATCCTTCCGCCGGGAGAACGCCGCGGCACGGCCGGCCGCCTCTCCCGCCCCGGAAACCCCAGACACATCTTCAGCCGCGAACCCCAAGGAGTCAGCATGACCACCCCCAAGACCGAAGACGTCAAGAAGGCCGTCACCACCGCCCTCGACCAGGTCCGCACCCCGCTGCTCGCCGCGCTCGGCGCCGGCAACCTGGCCACCCACGCCGTCACCGACGCCGTGGCGAAGGCCAAGGAGAACGTGACCAAGGGCAGCGAGACCGCCCGCAAGAACCTGCAGGAGCTGCCGACCGACGTCGAGAGCCTCCGCGAGAAGCTGGACCCGGCCGAGCTGCGCAAGGTCATCGACGAGTACACCGAGGCCGCGCTCAAGCTGTACAACAAGCTGGCCGAGTCGGGCGAGCAGGCGTGGGACAAGATCGCCGCGCAGCCGCAGGTCAAGAAGGCCATCGAGCAGCTCGAAGAGGCCCTGACCACCGCGCAGGGCCAGGTCGAGGACGTGACCACCGAGGTCCGCGAGCGCGTCGACGGCGTGCTGGCGAAGGTGACCAAGCGCACCCGTTCGGCCGGCGAGAAGACCGCCCGCAAGGTGACCGAGGTCGCCGGCGAAGCGGCCGACGCCATCGAGGAGCTGGGTGACGACGTCGCCCACGAGACCCGCTCGGCGAGCCGCCGGGTCGCGAACAAGACGGCCCCGAAGACGGCCGCCCCGGCCCGCCGCACGACCACGTCGAGCACCACCGGCGCCGCCGCGAAGAAGCCGGCCACGCCGAAGACCGACAAGTGACATCGCTGTGAACTCCCGGCCCCGCCACCGCCCCCGCGGTGGCGGGGCCGGGGTCGTTCGGGTGGTTTGCCGTAAGCTGTCGCTGTGCTAGTCGCCATCTGGATCCTCAATGTCATCCACTGGGGCAGCGCGCTGGTCGGGCTCTTCGCCTTCGTGCACGCGCTGCTCCAGCGCGCCGACGCGTACTCCGCGGCCGACCGCAAAACCAAGCCCATCTGGATGCTGATCACCGGCGGCGCGACGCTCGCCATGGTGCTGTTCCCCGTGATGGGCCCCGGGATGATCTTCTACGTGCCCGCGATGGCCGCGGCGCTCGTCTACATCGTGGACGTCCGCCCGAAGCTGATCGAGGTCCAGCGCGGCGGCTCCAGCTGGTAGCCGCCGATCCGGCCGACCCTCGGCGGGTGACCGTTTCTCGCCGGCCGTCGGCCGTGACTGTGGTCGGGTAGGCAACCATCAGCACGGTTACCCTGGCGGGGTGACCTGGACCATCGCCGGGAGCCTCACCGTCGTTCCCGCCCCCACGCGTACTGACCTGCTCGCCGAGCCCGTGGCCAAGGCGTTGGCCGCGCTCGCCGACCCGGACGCCGTCGGCGTCGCGGAGATCGACCCCTCGCTCGCCGACACCGCCGCCTTCTGCGAGGCCTACGGCTCGCCGCTCGAAGCGTCCGCGAACTGCGTCGTCGTCGCCGGCAAGCGCGCGGGCGAAGTCCGCTTCGCGGCCGCGCTCGTGCTCGCGACCACCCGCGCCGACGTCAACGGCGTGATCAAGCGCCGCCTCGACGTCCGCAAGGCGTCGTTCGCGCCGATGGACGAAGCCGTCGCCCTGACCGGGATGGAGTACGGCGGCATCACGCCGGTCGGCCTGCCCGCCGAATGGCCCATCCTGCTCGACCGCCGCGTCGCCGAAGCGCCCGAGCTCGTCATCGGCAGCGGGATCCGCGGCAGCAAGCTGCTGATCTCCGGCACCGCGCTGGCCGCCCTGCCCGGCGCGGAGGTCATCGAGGACCTCGCCCGGTGACGTCCGTCTGGCTCCGGTACCTGACCGGTGCCGACATCGACGCGCTCGGCATCACGGACGCCGACATCGTCGGCGCGGTCGAGGACGTGCTCGCCGACCACGGCCGCGGCCAGGTCGTCTTCGAGCCGCGTACGCACCTCGTGCCGGACAACGGCGGCAAGGGCCACTTCAACATCCTCCGCGGTCACCTCTCCGCGAAGCAGGTCAGCGGCGTGAAGGTCGTCGGTGACTTCGTGGGGAATTTCGAACGGGGCCTCCCTTCGGAAATGGCGTTGATCCTGTTGCTCGACCCGGACACCGGCATGCCGCGGGCCATCGTCGACGGCACGATGATCACCGAGGCCCGCACCGGAGCGATGACCGCCGTCGGCGCGAAGTACCTGGCCCGCCCGGACGCACGGGTGCTCGGGCACATCGGCGCCCGCGGTACCGCCTGGTGGAACGTCGTGCTGCTGGACTCCTTGTTCGACTTCGCCGAGATCCGCGTGACCAGCAAGCGCCCGGAGTCACGCGAGGACTTCGGCCGCCGGCTGTCCGAGCGGCTCGGCAAGGACGTCCGCGTCTGCGCCACGGCCGAGGAGACCCTGGACGGCGCGGACATCCAGGTCGAGGCCTCCCGGCTCGTCGAGCCCGAGGCGCTGGTGCGCCGCGAGTTCCTCCGGCCGGGCACCTTCCTGGTGCCCTACGGCACGATCAGCGCGCTCGAGCTCACGCTGCTCGACGACGTCGACAAGGTCGTCGTCGACGACTGGCGCGAATCGCGGTCCGGCAACCCGCGGTTCGGCGCCCTGCGCCCGCAGCTCAACGCCGGCCTCCTCACCGAGGACAACGTCCACGCCGAGATCGGCGACATCGTGGCGGGCAGCAAACCCGGCCGCGAGCACGACGCCGAACGGATCCTGTTCTGGCACCGCGGTCTGTCCACAACGGACGTTGCGGTGGCGGACATGATCCTCACCCGTGCCGAGGCTTCCGGCGTCGGCACCATGCTGCCCTACCGATGATCGTCTCCGACAGCGAGTTCGCCGACAGTGAACGGCTGGTTCTGGACAAACCGCTGGTAGAAGCCCTGAGGCGGCGCCGGAACGAGGTCTTGACAGCCCTTGCGGACCGGGACGAGCCGGTCTACGGGGTCACCACGGGGATGGGCCGGCTGGCGGGGGTCGCGCTCGACGCGGACCAGCAGGCCGAGCACCAGCGGAACCTGCTGATCGGCCGTGCGGTCGGCGGACCGCCGTGGCTGCCACCAGAAGACGTCCGTGCGCTGCTCGTCGTCCGGCTGCGCGACTTCCTGCGGCCCTGGTCGGGGGTGAGCGCCGAGCTGGTCCAGTTCCTCGTGGACCGCCTGAACGACGGCTTCACGCCGGCGGTCCCGCGCTTCGGGCTCGGCAGTTCGGGCGAGATCATCGCGCTCTCCCATGCGTTCCAGACGTTCCTCGGCCTCGGCACGGTCTTGGAGGACGGCGTCGAAGTGCCGGCCGCTTCGGCGCTCGCTGCGCGTGGTGCGGCGCCTTATGTCCTTGGGCCGAAAGAAGGCGCTTCGCTGCTCCAGGGCTCTCCGCTGGCGGTGATGCACTCCGCGCGCGGCTGGACCGAAACCCGGCAGCTGATCGACCTGCAGACGCTGACCGCGGCGATGGCGATCGACGTCCTCGGCGCGCCGCGTGCGGTGTTTTCCCCGGTCATGGCGGGTGGCGACGACCACTTGAGTGCGGTGCTGCACGAGCTGACCGGGCTGGTGGGCGTCGGCCCGGTGCGGCCCGGCGTGGTGCAGGCGCCGCTGTCGGTGCGGGTCGCACCGCGGGCGCTGGCGCACGCTTCCCGCGTCAACGGTGAATTGCACGAAACCCGGCGACGCTGGGAGACGATGCCGGCCGATTCGCCGTCATTCGTCGACGGTTCGTTCGTGCCGGGGACGGCGTACCACGCGGTGGACCTGGGGTTGCGGATGGACGCGGTGACGGCCGCGCTGGTGCACCTCGGCGAGATTTCGGTGCAGCGGACGCACCGGTTGCTGGACGAGCGGTTCAGCGGGCTGCCGCCGCAGCTCACGGCCGACCCGGGACCGCGGGCGGGATTGGTGCCGCTGCACAAGCGAGCGGCGGGCGAATTGCAGGCACTGCGGCGGCTCGCGACCCCGGCGACGCTCGGTTCGATCGACACATCGGCCGGTCAAGAGGACGTGCAAGCGTTCGCGTCAGCGGCCGGCGAGCAATTGCGCGCTGCGGCAGCCCATCTTTTCGCGATCACGGCTTGTGAGCTGATCACGGTGTCCCAGGCGCGCTACTTGGCCGGCGGGGACGGGGTGGCCGGGGTGCGCGCGGGTTATGGGTGGGTGCGATCGGTCGTGCCGCCGGTGGACGAAGACCGTCCGTTGGGGCCGGAAGTCGAGCGCCTGATCGCCGCTTGCCGGGCGGCTTTCTTCACCGACCTGGCGACGCTCACCTGAGCTTTGGTGGATCCTGCTCAACGCGTCGTTGACGCACGTCGTTGCTGAGCGGGTGGAGGGAAATCTGTTGCGCGCGTTGTTGCCGCACAATGTCGCGCCGATCTTGCCGCGATGTTCCTCTTCGCGATGGCCCGCGATGGCATCCGAACTTGCTCTGCTGCGGCCGCGACCTGGCGACGCTGACCTGAGCTTTGGTGGATTCTGCTCAACGCGTGGTTGACGCACGTCGTTGCTGAGCGGGTCGAGGGGATCTGTTGCGCGCGTTCTTGCCGCACAATGTCGCGCCGATCTTGCTGCGACGTTCCTTTTCGCGGCGGCCCGCGATGGCATCCGAACCTGCTCTGGTGCGGCCGCGACCTCGCGACGCTCACCTGAATCTGCCGGGCTTCTCGACGCCGGCCACCTCCAGCCCGCGGGGGCGCCCCCCGTCTCGACACTATCGCGCGGCACCGACGATTTCTGGGCCCCAGCAAAGAAATCCACGGGGTTGTCCACAAGTGGGCCCGCCTGTGGACAACCGGCCGCCGGGCACCATCGAATCGGACATCCGGCGACCGCGGGGCGCTACGTTCGTCCGTGAGCGCCCTCCGGGGACGCGGGCCCCGGGGAAGGAGGGATACGACGGCGGGCTCGCGTGAAGGTGAGGGTGCGGGCATACGGGCGGAAGCCCAACGCGCGATACAGAGGGAGGGCACCTGCGGACTTCGGATGATTGAGCACCGGATACACGACGGCTTCGCGAGCGCCGGCGTGGTGGGCCGCGCGCAGCGCGGCGAGGCACACCGCGCGGGCGAGCCCGGTGCGACGGAACTCCGGCAAGGTTCCGACGGGCTCCAGCTCGCCGACAGCATGGCGTTCGTCGAGCCAGATCAGGCACTGGGCGGCGAACCGGCCGTCGGGTGCCTCCACGACCCAGTCCAGCTCGGTCCGGTACGGCCAGGCGGCCATGACGGTCCGGTAGCTCGGTCCGGTCACCCTCGACGGGTGCCAGACCGTGCGGTGCACGGCCACGCGGCGGTCCAGATCGTCCGGGCCGGCCGGCCGGAGCGTGAAGCCCGCGGGCACGATCGGTTCGGGCAGATCCACGAGGAGGCGAGACATATACGACTGGAAAACGGAACTCTCCTGACGCGCGTAACCGCAACGCTCCAGCGCGGCGACGACATGCTTCTCGGCGTCGAGCACGGTGACAGCGAGCTCGGCCGCGGAAGCGGTGTCTTCGAACCAGGCGAGCACCTCGGACGCGAGTCCGGGGCGCGCCGGATCCACGAGCAGCGCGAGTTCACCGGGTAGCGAAATCCAGCCCCACGCGACGACTTCGCCATCCGCTTCCCACAGCACCGTCGGCCACTCGGCGTCCCGGCCGGCGTGCTGGAACCGCTGCCACGCGAGATCCCCGACGTGCACCGAACTCGACTTCGACCAGATCCGCTGGGCCAGGCTCTGCATGGCCCGCAGGTCGGCCGGTCCGGCGTAGCTGCGGCGCGTGACGGCGGGCATGCGCAGGATCGTCCTGTGCCGCACCGGCCGCCGCCAACCGATTTACCGATCCGGCCGGAAGCAGGCCGGCCTCCGGTGGCAGGTAATCGTTGCCACACAACCGGGTGGCCGTGCCTGTGGTCGGATGGGGAGCGATCGGCACGGGACCGCGGAGGTGGGTGTGGACGCCGGACTGCTCGGGCGTGCGGCCGCGATGTTCGCGGTGACGAACGTCGACGACCTGGTGCTGCTCGCGGTGTTCTTCGGCCAGGCGGCCGGCCGCCGCGGTGAGCTCAAGGTCGTGGTGGGGCAGTTCCTGGGCTTCGCGGCGATCCTGGCGGTGTCGGTCGCGGGCGCGCTCGGCGCCGGGCTGCTGCCGGCGGGCGCGGTCCGCTGGCTGGGCGTGCTGCCGGTGCTGCTCGGCATCCGCGCGGCCTGGCGGGCGTGGCGTCAGGGCGACGACGAGCCGTCACCGGCGGCCGGCGTGCTCGGAATCGCCACGGTGTGCTTCGCCGACGGTGGCGACAACGTCGGGGTGTACGTCCCGGCGTTCGCCGCCACCGGGGCCGCGGGGCTGGTGGGCTACGTGACGGTCTTCCTGGCGGGCGTGGCGGTGTGGTGTGCCGCGGGCCGGTTCCTGGCGACCCGGCCGGGCGTGGCGCGGGTACTCGCCCGGTGGGGTCACGTCGTGCTGCCCGTGGTGCTGGTGGCGCTGGGCGTGCTGATCCTGGTCGGCGCGTTCTGATCGAGCGGCTGCCCGCCGATGGCGAAGTTCGCGAATGGTTGCGTCGCTGTGGTGAATCCGACTCCGGCTCAGCCGTTCGGCGGGGTCGGGCGTGTGGCGATCATGAAACTGAGAACCAGAGTTCTTGCCATCGTCACGTTCACGCTGTCCGCGGTCGTCGCCGTGGCCGCGCCGGCTCCGGCGGCCACCGGTGTCGGCTCCGGCTCCGGCATCGGCACGCAGACCGTGGAACTCGCCGCGCCGGCGGGGAGCGGTCTGGCGCCCTATGTCGCCGTCATCAAGCCCGTCACCGCCGAGCGGCTCGGGAACAGCTGGCGCGCGGGCTGCCCGGTCGGCCCGGACCAGCTGCGGCTGATCAACCTGAGCTTCCTCGGCTTCGACGGGGCCGTGCACCGGGGTGAACTGGTCGTCAACGCCGA
>NZ_MUMI01000515.1 GCF_002155975.1 Amycolatopsis kentuckyensis | reverse complement strand
CGCCGGTTTCCCTGGTCAGACATGGGAATCCCTCTTCTTCAGTGCCTTGGCGACCCGGACGGCGACCAGCCGGTCGGCGCGCTGATCCTGCTGGCCATCGGCGCCGACGATCGCCTGCTGCCAGAACTGGTTGATGTCGAGCACGGCCAGGGCGCTGCCGATGACGGTCAGCAGCAGCGCGCCGAGGCCCGCGCCCCAGACCGAGCCGCTGCCGCCGAACACCGCCACCCCGCGGCGGCGTCCACGGTGCCGAACCGGGCGGCGAACAGGACTCCGGCGAGCCCCGCGAGGGCGCCGCTGACCAGGAACGCCGCGCTGGTGTTGCGGCCGACCCGGATGCCGGCCAGCTGCGCGGCCTGCGGACTCGACCCCATCGCGTACAGCTCGCGCCCGGCGCGGTAGCTGCGCAGCACGATCCCGGCGGCGACGAGGACCAGCACCGCGATGAGGACCAGCCACGGCACGCCGAGTACCGACGCCGTGCCGAAGTCCAGGAAGGACGCGGGCAGCTTGTCGGCGTTGATCTGCTGGCCGCCGGCCCAGAAGTAGCTGACCCCGCGGAAGGCGTAGAGCGTGCCGAGCGTGACGACCAGCGCGGGCACCTGGCCGAAGCGCACCAGGGCGCCGTTGACCAGCCCGCACACCGCGCCGACGGCGAGCCCGGCGAGGATCGCGACGATCACCGGCAGGCCCGGGTTGTCCTTCATCAGCGTGCCGACGGCGAACGCCGCCAGGCCGAGCACCGAGCCGACCGACAGGTCGATGTTGCGGGTGATCATCACGATCGCCTGCCCGACGGCGAGCACCGCCAGGATCGCCGTCCCCAGCAGGATGTCGCGGATGCTCTGCCCGGACAGGAACCGGGAGTTCTGCGTCGCGGTGAACACCACCAGCACGATCAGGGCTCCGGCGATGCCGGATTCGCGGGCCTTCAGCACGTTCGCGGTCCACGAGCGTCCGGAGTGGACGGTCGGCTGCGCGGCCACGGGGGCCTCCTTCGTCGCGGTCATGCGGCGGCTCCCTGGCCCATCGCGGCGAACATGACCGAGTCTTCGGTCGCCTCGGCGCGCGGGAGCTCGGCCACGATCCGGCCTTCCCGCATCACCAGCACGCGGTCGGCCATGCCCAGCACCTCCGGCAGTTCCGAGGACACCATCACGATCGCGACACCTTCGGCGGCCAGCGCCGACATCAGCCGGTGGACCTCGGCCTTCGTGCCGACGTCGATGCCGCGCGTCGGCTCGTCCACGATCAGCACCTTCGGCGCCATCGCCAGCCACTTGGCCAGCACGACCTTCTGCTGGTTCCCGCCCGAGAGCGTGCCGACGGGATCGCCGAGCCGGCGGTACTTGGTGCGCAGGCGCTCGGTCCAGCGCCGGGCTTCCCGGCGTTCGCTCGCACCGGTGAGGAAGCCGAGCTTGGACAGGGCACGCGAGCGCGGCAGCGTCACGTTCCGCTCGATCGAGAGGTCCATGATCAGGCCCTGCTGGCGCCGGTCCTCGGGCACGAGGGCCACGCCGGCGGCCATCGCGGCCCGTGACGAGTGCGGCTTGAGCTTCTTACCGCTCACCTTGACGACCCCGGCGTCGCGTTCGTCGACGCCGAAGACGGCCTGGACGACCTCCGAGCGGCCGGAACCGACCAGCCCGGCGAACGCGACGATTTCACCGGCGCGCACGGAGAAGGAGATGTCGCGGAACACGCCCTCGCGGGCGAGGCCCTCGACCTCGAGCACGACCGCGCCGGGTTCGACGTCCTGCTTGGGGAACAGCGCGTCGAGGTCGCGGCCGACCATGCGCTTCACCATCTCCTCGACGGTGACGTCCTCGAGCGCGTCGGTGGAGACGTGCTTGCCGTCGCGCATGATCGTCACGCGCTGGCACAGCTCGGTGATCTCCTCGAAGCGGTGGGAGATGAACATGATCGCCGCGCCTTCCTGGCGCAGCGTCCTGGCGACGGTGAAGAGCCGCTCGACCTCGATCCGGGTCAGTGCGGCGGTCGGCTCGTCCATCACCAGCACGCGGGCGTCGGCGCTGAGCGCCTTGGCGATCTCGACGATCTGCTGGTCGGCGATCGACAAGCCCCTGGCGGGCCGGCCCGGGTCGATCCGCACGCCGAGGCGGGCGAACAGGCGCTCGGCCTCGGCGCGGATCGCCGCCCGGTCGATCCGGCCGAGGCTCTTGCGCGGGTGGCGGCCCATCACGATGTTCTCCGCGACGCTCAGGTCGGGGAACAGGGTGGGCTCCTGGTAGATGACCGCGATGCCGGCCGCCTTGGCGTCGGCGGGGGAACCGAACTCGACGGGTTCGCCCTCCAGCAGGAGCGTGCCGTCGTCGGGCCGGTGCACCCCGGCCAGCATCTTGACGATCGTGGACTTGCCGGCGCCGTTCTCCCCGACCAGCGCGTGGGCCTCCCCGGCGTGCAGCCCGAAGCTCACGCCGGCGACGGCCGCGACCGCGCCGAACGACTTCGTCACACCGCGCACCTCCAGCAGAGGGGCCCGGCCGGGGTCCTGCCGCGTCATCGCGACCTCCGGATTGAAAGGTTTCACAAATCTGGTGCGGTGAAGCTACTATGCGACGGAACGAGAAGTCAATGCATCCGCGAAGGCGTGGCCAAACGGCATCTTCACCTGGTCATTCGCGGTGATGTTACGTTTCAACGAGGGGGTCTTGATGGTCGTCAGGGAGCCCGGCGCCGAGCCGCGCGCGGCGGGCATGAAGGAGGTCGCGGCGGCCGCCGGCGTGTCCCTCGGCACGGTGTCCAATGTGCTCAACCGGCCCGACCGGGTCAGCCCGGCGACCCGGGCCAGGGTCGAGGCCGCGATGGCCGAACTCCGCTTCGTGCGCAACGAATCCGCGCGGCAGCTGCGGGCCGGGCGCAGCCGGGTGCTGGCCTACGTGATGCTCGACGGCAGCAACCCGTTCTTCACCGACGTCGCGGCCGGCATGGAAGACGCCGCGGACGCGGGCGACCTGTCGCTGTTCCTCTGCAACAGCGCCCACCAGCCGTCGCGGGAGGCGGCCTACCTCGGGCGGCTCGAACAGCAGCGCGTCCAGGGTGTCCTCATCACGCCGGTCGACCCGGACGCCCCGCTGCTGGGCGAGATCGCGCGCCGCGGCACCCCGGTGGTCGTCGTCGACCGGACACCGGAAGGCACGACGCACTGTTCGGTCGCGGTCGACGACGTCTACGGCGGCGAGATCGCCGTGCGCCACCTGGTCGAGCAGGGCCACGAGCGGATCGCCTTCGTCGGCAACCACACGGCGGTGGGCCAGGTCCGCGACCGCCGGCTCGGCGCGTTGCGCGCATTGGAAGCGGCCGGGCTCGGCCCGGACCACCTGGTCGACCTGACGACGACGGCCCTGACGGTGGCGGACGGCCGCGGCGCGGGCGAGCGCCTCGCGGGCCTGCCGGCGTCGGTCCGCCCGACCGCGGCGTTCTGCGCGAACGACCTGGTCGCCCTCGGCCTGCTCCAGACGTGCGCGAACCTCCGCATGAGCGTCCCGCACGACCTGGCGATCGTGGGCTACGACGACATCGAATTCGCGGCGGCGGCCGCGGTCCCGCTGACATCGGTCCGCCAGCCCCGCCGGCGACTGGGCCGCACGGCCGTGGAACTGCTGCTGGCGGAGGCGTCCGAAACCGAGCACGAACACCGGAAAGTCGTGTTCACCCCGGAGCTGGTGGTGCGCGCTTCGACCCTGCGCTGACCGCCCGGCCAGGACGTTCACCGGTCCTCCACCACGTCCGCGGGCAGTGTGTCGAAGCCCGCCTGCTTGGCCAGCCAAATGCGGTGGTAGCCGTTGCGCACGGTGTACCGCCCGTCCGAGCCTCGGCTCAGTTTCACCGCCGTGTCGCCGAAGAAGGCTTCATAGGTTCTCTCGTACGAAGCCGGCGTGCCCGCGAGTCCGGCGCGCGCGTCCAGCTCACGCATCTCGGCGAGCCCGGCTCCGGAACGCACGGCGGGTTCGACCCTGCGCTGAGCAACCCGCTGATCGTTTGTGACGTCTTACCGGTCACCAGCGATACCCCAGGGGAGCCCGAGCACGGAGGTCGCAATGGCCGACACGCACCCGCGGCTGTCCCGGCGTGGGTTCCTGGCCGCCGGTGGGGCTGCGCTTCTCGGCGTCGTCGCCGGGTCCGCCGGGCATGCCGCGCCCGGGGCGGACTCCGTGCGGCTGGGGGATTTCTGGCTGTTCGGGCGGTACGACGACGGGTGCACCGAACTCGGCTTCGACGAGATCGACCTCTCGCCGGTGCAGCTGCCCCACTGCGTCACGGCGCTTTCGTGGACCGGGTGGGACCCCGCGTCCTGGCAGGACCGGTGGGTCTACCGCAAGCACTTCACCGGGTCGGCGACCGAACGCCACACCGCCCGCTTCGACGGCGTCATGACGAACGCCGAGGTGCACCTCAACGGCCGGCTCGTCGCCACGCACGAAGGCGGCTACCTGCCCTTCGAGGTCGCGCTCCCGGACGTCGTGACCGGGGACAACGTGCTCGCCGTCGTCGTCGACGGGCGGTGGGCGCTGGACGTGCCGCCGAACCTGCCGCGCGGCGGGCCGTCGGTGATCGACTTCTACCAGCCCGCCGGGATCTACCGCCCGGCCACGGTCGGCGCGGTGCCCCGGATCCGGCTCGCGGACGTCTTCGCCCGGCCCGTCGACGTCCTCTCCCCCGGCCGGTCGCTGCACCTGACCTGCACGCTCGACGCGCCCGTCGTGGGAGAGGTGACCGCGTCGGTGCGGCAAGCGGGCCGTGAACTCGCCACCGGCTCCGCCGCGGTGCGCGGGACAACCGTCGAATTCGCCGTCGGGGGGCTCGAGGCGGTGCGGCTCTGGGACGTCGAGGATCCCGCCCTGTGCGACGTCGTGGTGACCGTCCAGTCCGGGAAACGCGCCCTCGACCAGCGGGTGGTGCGCACCGGCTTCCGCGACGCGCGGTTCACCACCGACGGCTTCTTCCTCAACGGACGGCGGCTCAAGCTGTTCGGCCTGAACCGCCACCAGTGGTACCCCTTCGCCGGCGGCGCGATGCCGGACCGCGTCCAGTGGCGCGACGCCGAGATCCTGCGCCGCGAGCTGAACTGCACCATGGTCCGCTGCTCGCACTACCCGCAGTCGAGCGCGTTCCTCGACGCCTGCGACGAGCTCGGCCTGCTGGTGTGGGAGGAGATCCCGGGCTGGGGCCACGTCGGGGACGACGCGTGGCAGCGGCGGAACCTGGCGGACGTCGAGGGGATGGTCGTGCGCGACCGCAACCACCCGAGCATCGTCGTCTGGGGCACCCGGGTGAACGAGGCCAACGGCACCACGGCGATGTACCAGCGCACCGGCCGGCTCGCCCGGCAGCTCGACCCGTCGCGGCCGACGAGCGGCGCGCTGGCCAGCACCACGCTCGGCCGGTTCGCCGGCACCGACGTCGAGGTCCTGGCCTACAACGACTACACCGCCCGGCGCGGAGCGCCCTTCCGGCTGCGCCCGCCGCGGCCGGGGGTGCCGTACCTGGTGACGGAGACGATCGGCACGCTCGCCGGGGCCCGTGCCTACCGGCGCGCCGACCTCCCGGCGGTCCGGCAGCAGGCGGAACTGCACGCGAAGGCCCACGATCTGGCCGCCGCCGACGACCGCTACTGCGGGCTGCTCGCGTGGTGCGCGTTCGACTACCCGTCGGGCTGGCAGCGATCGGTGGACGGGTCGAAGTACGCCGGGGTCTCGGACATCTTCCGGATCCCCAAGCCGGCCGCGGCCTTCTACGCCTCGCAGGGCGACCCGCGGGTGCGGGCGGTCGCGGAGCCCGGCTTCGCGTGGGACTTCACCACCCAGCCGTCCGGGCCCGGGAAAGGGGTGCCGATCTGGTCCAACTGCGACCGCCTGCTGCTGTTCCTCGACGACCGCCCGGTGGGCGAGGCCCGCAGCCGGCGCGCGGAGTTCCCGCACCTGCGGTACCCGCCGTTCGCCGCCGACCTGGTGGTGCCGAAGGGGCGGCGGCCGCAGCTGCGCATCGACGGTTACCTGGCCGGGCGGCTGGTCGTCAGCCGCCGGTTCAGCGGGGACCGCGGTTCGGACGTCCTCAGCTGCGTGCCCGACGATCCGCAGCTGCGCGCGGACGGGAGCGACGCGACCCGGGTGGTGGTGGCGGCGGTGGACCGGTTCGGGACGGTGCGCGCGGGGACGACCGGCCGGGTGCGCCTGACGCTGACCGGTCCGGGTGAGCTGGTCGGCGACCCGGAGCTGGACTTCGGCGCGACGGGCGGTGCGGCCGCGGTGTGGCTGCGGCCGTTCGCGGGACAGCCGGCGACGCTGACGCTGACGGCCCGGCACGAGAAGCTCGGCTCGGCCACGGCGACGGTCCGGGCGACGAGCCACGGGACGCGCCCCTGAGGCGGCCGGCCGTCGCGGGCTCACTGGCCGGTGAGCACCGCCGCGAGCACCGCCGCCTGGCTGATCGAGGGGGAACCGCTCGCCGTCAGCAGGGTCACCGGGCCGTCGCCGGCCAGCGCCCGCAGCCGTTCCAGGGCCGCCAGCCGATCGGGCTCGCGCAGCTCCGCCCGGTAGCGCTCGGCGAACTCCGCGAACCTCTCCGGGTCGTGGCCGTACCAGGTGCGCAGCTCGTCGGACGGGGCCAAGCCGCGGTACCAGCCGTCCAGCACCACCGACGTCCGGGCGGTGCCGCGGGGCCAGAGCCGTTCGACGAGCACGCGCACGCCGTCGGCGGGCCCGGCCGGGTCGGCCAGGCGCGCCACCCGGACGACCGTCGGCTGCATGCGCGCATTCTGCGTCGGGAGGACGCGGGCCGCCACCGGAGCTACCGCGTCCGGCGGAAGCTGCCCTGGGCAGCGAGCGAAAAGGGCCACCACGGCGACCGTGGAGGGGTCGCCGTGGTGGTCCTACCCCCAGCTCGTGCCGCCCGTGGAACAACGACAGCCGAATCAGCCGGTTCCTGGACTGGTGCACGCGCCGGCCGTGGACATCGTCGGGAGCATGTCCTGCAGCCCCGCCAGGATGGCGGACCGGGGCTGCACCACGCTTGCAGTACGCTTGCACGCCACGATCGGGTGAGGGAGGTGACCGGGTGGAGTTCCGCGTCCTCGGCGCCGTCGAGGCGACGGCGGACGGCGACCCGGTCGATCTCGGCTCCCGCAAGCAGCGCCTGGTCCTCGCCGTCCTGCTCCTCGAGACCCCGCGCCCGGTCACCGTCGAAAACCTCGTCGACCTGCTCTGGCCCGACGATCCGCCGGCCAGCGCGCGCAACACCGTCCAGGCGCTGGTCTCCCGCCTGCGCGCGGTGTTCCGCGCCGTCAGCGGCCCCGAGCTCGTCACCGAAGGCCACGGGTACGTCCTGCGCGCCGACCCGGACACCATCGACGCCCACCGCTTCACCGCCCTCGTCCGCCGGGCCCGCGCGGCCGGCGACGAAGCCGCCGTCGAACTGTTCGACGAGGCCCTCGCGCTCTGGCGAGGTGACGCGCTCGCCGGCGCCGCGTCCGGCGAAGTCGCCGAGCTCCTCCTCGCCGGGCTGAACGAAGCCCGCTGGAGCGCCCTGGAAGACCGCGTCGACGCGCAGCTGCGGCTCGGCCGGGGCCGGGCCGTGCTCGCCGAGCTGACGACCCTGGTCGCCGCGCACCCGCTCCGGCAGCGGTTCGTCGGCCAGCTCATGCTCGCCCTGCACCGCGAGGGCCGCACCGACGACGCCCTCGCCGCCTTCCGCGGCCTGCGCGCCCGGCTCGTCACCGAACTCGGGCTCGACCCTTCACCGGAGCTGACCCGGCTCGAGGCCGCGATCCTCGCCGCCGACCCGGCCCTCGACGCCGCGCCGGAGCCGGCGCCCGAACCGGTGCGCCCGGCCCAGCTGCCCCACGACGTCCGCGGCTTCACCGGCCGCGCCGCGGAGCTGGCCCGGCTCGACGAACCGGCGGATCCCGGCCCCGGGCCGGACATCCGCGTGGTCACCGGCACCGCCGGCGTCGGCAAGACCGCGCTCGCCGTCCGCTGGGCGCACCGCGTCCGCGACCGATTCGGTGACGGCCAGCTCTACCTCGACCTGCGCGGGTTCGACCCGGACCACGAGCCGCTCACCCCGGCCGTCGCGGCCGCGCAGCTGCTGCGGGCGCTGGGCACCGACCCCCGCGCCATCCCGCCGGACCCGGACGGCCGCACTGCGCTCTGGCGCTCGCTGCTGGCCGACCGGCAGGTCCTCGTCCTGCTCGACAACGCCCGCGACAGCGCCCAGGTGACGCCGCTGCTGCCGCCGTCCGGCACGGTGCTGGTCACCAGCCGCCAGCGGCTCGGCGACCTCATCGCCCGCACCGGCGCACGGGCGGTCCCCCTCTCCGTGCTGCCCGCCGAGGATTCCCGGCAGCTGCTGGAAACCGTGCTCGGGCCGCCGGCGGTCGCCGCCGAGCCGGCCGCGGCGGCGGAGCTGGCCCGGCTGTGCGGGCACCTCCCCCTCGCCCTGCGGCTGGCCGCGGC
>NZ_MUMI01000514.1 GCF_002155975.1 Amycolatopsis kentuckyensis | reverse complement strand
GCTCGCCGACGGCGTGCCGGTCGCGGGCCTCGACGCCGAAGTCGTCGCCCCGGACGGGCGGCGGCTGCCGCTGGGTGTCCGGGGCGAACTGCACCTCGGCGGCACGGCCACCGGCGTGCTCGCGCACTGGCGCACCGACGGGTCCCTGCACGTCCACGGCCCCCTCGACCGGCAGCTGACGTTCGGCGGCACCCGCGTCGACCTGGCCACCGTGGAGGACGCGCTGACCGCGCACACCGACGTCGTCGCGGCCGCGGTGACCCTGCGCCCCGGCGCGGCGGACCTGGTCGCCGTCGTACAGGCACCGGACAAGCCGCAGCTCGCCGCCGACCTGGCCCGGCACGCCGAGGCGGTGCTGCCGCCCGGAGCGCGGCCGGCCTGGTACCTGCGGGTCGACGCACTGCCCGAGACGGCCGGGCACGAGGTGGACCGGGCCGCGGTCGCCAAGCTGGCCGCCGCGGCCGGCCCGTCGGCGGCAACGCCGGTCGAGACCGCGCCGGACGCCACGACCGACGCCGTCATGGCGATGTTCCGGCACCTGCTCAAGCGCGACGACGTCACCGAGGACACGAACTTCTTCGCCAGTGGCGGGCATTCGCTGCTGGCCGCCCAGCTCGTCCAGCGGATCCAGAAGCAGACCGGGGTCCGGCTGAAGCTGTCCGCCGCCTTCGCCCACCCGACGCCGGCCGCGCTGGCGGAGCTGATCACCGGGAGCACCCGATGACCCCGTCCTTCAACCCGGCACCAGTACCGTTCGGGCGGGCCGAGACCATGCACGGCCTGTTCGAGTGGTGCGCCGCGCGGTGGCCCGGCCGGACCGCGTTGCACCATCGCGGCCGGGACGTCACCTACCGGGAGCTGGCGGAGACTGCCGACGCGTACGCGGCCGAACTGCAGGCCCGCGGCGTCGACCGCGGCTCGATCGTGCCGGTGCTGCTGCCCCGCTCCCCCGAGTTGTTCGCGACGCTGCTGGCGGTCCTCAAGTGCGGTGCCGCGTACGCCGCGCTGGACCTGCGGTGGCCGTCGAGCCGCCTTGGCGAGCTGATCGAGCACCTCGGCGGGCCGGTGGTCGCCGCCGAGCGCGGTGCCGCGTGGCCGTCGGTGTGGTCGCCGCCGTCGCACCCGATCCCGGGTGCCCGGCCGGCCGCGGTCGACGTCGGCGCGGACGACGCCTGCGCGGTGTTCTTCACCTCCGGGACCACCGGGACGCCGAAGGGCGTGGTCACCGCGCACCGCGGCAACGTCCGGCTCTTCGACGACTGGCTGTTCACCCCGCTGGACTCCGGCGCGGTGATGCCGCAGGCGCTCGCGGCGACCTGGGACGCCTTCGGCCTCGACTCGTGGGGCGTGCTGTTCAACGGCGGCACCCTGGTCCTGCTCGAAGACACCCTGGAGCTGGCGACGAAACTGCGTGACCTGATCACGATCCACGGCGTCACCACGATCTTCCCGCCCACCGCGGTGTTCCACAGCATGGTCGACAACGACCTCGACGCCTTCGCCGGCCTCCGGGCGGTGGGCACCGGCGGCGAGAAGCTCTCGGGGCGGCACGCCGCCCGGTTCCTCGAGGCGTACCCGGACATCCCGCTGTACAACATGTACGGCCCCGTCGAGTCCAGCGTCGCGGCCACCTGCCACCGCGTGCGGCCGGAGGACTGCGCCGAGGTGCCGCTCGGCGTCCCGTTCCCGAACACCCAGGCGTACATCCTCGACGGCGACCGGCTGTGCGACGTCGGCGAAAGCGGGGAAATCGCCTTGGGCGGCCGCGGTCTGGCGCTGGGGTACTTCAAGGACGACGAGCTGACCGCGCGGAAGTTCGTCTCGATCTCCGGGCCGGGGCGCGTTTACCGCACCGGCGACCTCGGCCGCTGGACCGCCGACGGCCTGCTGCACTTCGAAGGCCGCGCGGACCGCCAGGTCAAGATCCGCGGGCACCGCATCGAGCTGGACGACGTCGAGCAGAACGCCGGCCGCGTGCCGGGGGTCGGCGCGTGCGCGGTGGTGCCGCTGACCGGCGCCGACGGTGCGTACGAGGACCTTTGCCTGTTCTACACCGGCGCCCCGGGCGAGGACGAGCTGCGCGCCCGGCTGGCCGAGCGGCTGCCGGGTTACCTGGTGCCCGCGCTGGTGCAGCGGCTGGAACGGCTGCCCGTGCTGGAGGACCGGAAGATCGATCGCCGGGCACTGGCCGAACTGGCCGCGCGCCTGCGTACCGCGGCCGGGCCGGCCCTGGAGGAGGCACCGCTGTCGGAGACCGAAGCCGCGGTCGCGCGGATCCTGCGTGAGATCATCGGCGTGCCCTCCATCGCCACCGACGTCTCGTTCTTCCGGCAGGGCGGCAACTCGCTGTCCGCCGCGCAGCTGTGCTCGCGGATCAGCCGCGACCTCGGCGTCAAGCTGCGGATCTCCCAGGTGTTCGAGGCGCCGACCGTGCGGGGCGTGGCCGGGCTGATCGCGGCCGGGACGCAGTCATGACGGTCCAGGACATGACCACCCAGATGCGGGTGCTGTGGACCCTCGGCGAACTCGGCGACCCGCTGGCCCTGCTGCTGCGCGGGCCGGAGGATCCCTATCCGCTGTACGAACGGATGCGCGCGAAGGGCCCGCTGCACCGCAGCGAGCTCGGCGCGTGGACGACGGTCGACCACGCGACGGCCACGAAGGTGCTGCGGGACCGGCGGTTCGGCGTCCTCAAGTCCGACGGGACCCCGATCAGCCCGGTGATCACGACGTTCGACAACTCGATGCTCGGGGCCGACGGCGCCGACCACGCGCGGCTGCGGAAGCTGGCCACGCCGTTCCTGAGCCCCAAGGCGATCGCCGGGTTCCGCGACCGGCTGACCGCGATCTGCCACGAGCTGCTCGACCGCGTCGACACGAGCCGGGAGTTCGACCTGATGACGTCGTTCGCCGACCTCATCCCGGTCACGGTCGTGGCCGCCATCTTCGACATCCCCGAGCCGTTCCTGAGCCGGTACCTCGAGCACGGGCCGAAGTTCGGCACGATCTTCGACGAGATCACGTCGGTGGAGCACATCGCGGACGTCCAGCGGTCCCTGGACGAGCTCGACGCGCTGTTCACCGAGCTGATGGAGCTGCGCCTGGCCCACCCCGGCGACGACGCGATCAGCAAGCTCCTCACCGCCCGCGCCGAGGACCGGCTGTCGACGCACGAGCTCGTGTCGCTGTGCCAGCTGCTCACGCTGGCGGGCGCGGAATCGACGGTGAACCTCATCGGCGTCGGCGTGAAGACCATGCTGGAGCGGCGTGACCAGTGGGAGAAGCTGGTGGCGGACCCGGACCTGGCGCCGCAGGCGGCGCAGGAGTCGCTGCGGTTCGAGGCGCCGGTCCAGCAGTCCAGCCGGGTGTCCACAGAGGACGTCGTGGTCGACGGCACGGTCGTTCCCGCCGACACGGCGGTGGTGGTCCTCACGGCGGGCTGCAATCGGGACCCTTCGGTGTGGTCCCGGCCCGACGTCTTCGACATCACCCGCCCGACGACCCCGGACAACCTCTCGTTCTCGGGCGGTTCGCACTACTGCCTGGGCGCGCCGCTGGCCCGCTTGGAGGCGGACGTCGCGTTCCGCGTCCTGGCCACCCGCCTGCCCGGCCTGCGCCAGACGGGCCCGGCCGACCGCCGCCGCTCGGCGATCATCCGAGGCCTCCGCCACCTACCGGTGACGAACGGCTGACGATTCCCTCCCAAACGGCCGGCGCCCACCAAGGCGCCGGCCGTTTCTTCGTGCGGAAAAGGTCGACACGCGTGATTGCACAGCCGACACGCGTGATCAGGAGGTCGACACGCGTGATTGCGGAGCCGACACTCTCAGCCGCCGTGTCGACCCTTCAATCACGCGTGTCGACTCGCCAATCACGCGTGTCGACCCTCAGCGCACGGTGACGCGGGTGGTCAGTGGCAGGGATGTTGAGGATGAGCCCACCTGCACCGGGCGGGTGCCCGCTCCGCGTTTCCAGGCCTTCGCCGTCGCGTCCCAGTAGGACAGCTGGCGGGGGTCGACGTGGATCGTCACGGTCCGGGACGCACCCGCCGTCAGCGTCACCTTCGCGTAGCCGCCCAGGGCTGTCGGCGGCTGCGGGGCCGTCACCTGCGGACTCGGGCCGACGAACACCTGGGCCACCTCCGTGCCCGTGCGGGTGCCCGTGTTGCGGATCGTCACCTTCACGTCGAGACCGCCGTCGGAGGCGTTCGCCGCCGTCAGGCCGCTGTAGGCGAACGTCGTGTACGAAAGGCCGAAGCCGAACGGGAACAGCGGGGCCATCTTCTTGTCCGCGTACCAGCGGTAGCCGATGTCGACGCCCTCGGTGTACTTCACCTGGCCGTCCTGGCCCGGATAGAGCCCGGTGCTACCGCTGACGAGCGTGTGGGCTTCGTCCACCGGGAACGTCTGCGTCAGCTTGCCCTGTGGGCTGACGTCGCCGTACAGCAACGCCGTCGTCGCTTCGGCACCCTTCTGGCCCGGGTACCACATCTCCAGCACCGCGGCCGTCTTCGCCAGCCACGGCATCTTCACCGCGGACCCGGTGTTCAGCACCACGACCGTGCGCGGGTTCGCCGTGGCGACGGCGTCGATCAGTTCGTCCTGGTAACCGGGCAGGGACAGGTCGGGCCGGTCGAGGCCTTCGGAACTGTCGTCGTAGGCGAACACGACCGGGGTGGTGGCCGCCTTGGCCGCCGTCACCGCCTGGTCGATCTTCGCCTGGGCCGCGGCCGGGGTGATCCAGTGCAGGTTCACCTTCAGCGGGTCGACGAAGTCCGCGAACCCGTACAGCAGCAGCGTGTGCGGCCCGGCGGTCAGGTGCACGGTGATCCCGGTGTAGCCGCCCGCGATGGAGTCGCCGAACAGGCCACTCGCCGTCCCGTCCACCTGGAGGAACCCGCCGCCCCCGGTCGACTGCAGCTGGATGCTGTAGTCGCCTTCGCTCGGCGCGGTGATCGTGCCGTTGTAGAACACGCCCTCCGCGCCGGCGGGCAGGCCGCCGCCCTGGGTGAACGCCGGGGACAGCGCGCCGGCCGGCACGACCTCGCCCGCCGGGTCGTAGCCGGGGGTGTAGGTCGTGGTGCTGCCCGCGCGCTGCTTGATCAGGTCCAGCGGCGCGGCCGGCGTCGCGGACGGGAGCACGTGGGAGCTGCCGCCGCCGTTGAGCTTCGGCGTCTTCGCGTTGTAGCCGATCACCGCGACCTTGCCGGACCGCGCGGTGCTCAGCGGCAGCGCCGACTTCTCGTTGCGCAGCAGGACCGCACCCGCCTGGGCGACGTCCTGCGCGGTGGCCGTCAGCCCGGCGAGGTCGCGGGACGGCCGGGCCGGGTTGTCGAGCAGGTGGAAGCGGTCCAGCTGGCTGAGGATGCGCCCGACGGCGGTGTCCACAGCGGACTGCGGGATGGTGCCCGCGGTGATCGCGGCCTTGAGCTGGTCGCCGAAGTACGTCCCGGCCGGCATCTCCTGGTCGAGGCCCTTGGGCAGGCTGTCCGGGGTCAGCGACATCCGCCAGTCCGACATCACCCAGCCCTGGAACGCCAGCTGCTCGCGCAGGATCCCGGTCAGCAGGTCGGCGTTCGCGCAGGCGGACGGCCCGTTGAGGTTGTTGTACGAGCACATCACGGCGCCGGCGCCGGCCTTGACCGCCGCTTCGAACCCGGGCAGCTCGACCTCGTGCAGCGTCTGGTCGTCCATGACGACGTTGATCGTCTGCCGGTCGTTCTCCTGGTTGTTCCCGGCGAGGTGCTTGACGACCGGGACGGTGCCCTGGCCGGCGATGCCGCGCACCTCGGCGCCCGCCATCCGCGAAGTCAGCAGCGGATCTTCGCTGAAGGTCTCGAAGTTGCGGCCGCCGTAGGGTATCCGGATGGTGTTGACCATCGGCGAGAGCAGGACGTCGGTGCCCAGCGCGCGGGCTTCGCGGCCGACACCGGCGCCGTAGCGGGTGGCGAGCGACTCGTCGAAACTGGACGCCAGCGAAACCGGCGCGGGCATGACGACCGACGGCTTGTCCACCCGGACGCCGGCCGAGCCGTCCGCCAGCCGCAGCGACGGGATCCCGAGCCGGGGCACGCCGGGCACGTACCCGGCTTCGCCGACGCTGTCCGGGTCGTCTCCGCCGTGCACCAGGGAAAGCTTCTCGTCGAGGGTCAGCTCGCCGACGAGGCTCTGCACCCTGGGCGAGAACTTCGCGGCCGGGTCGGCCGCGGCGCCGGACGCCACCAGACCGGACGTCAGGAGCACGCCGGCGAGGACGACCGCCACCGCGCGCGGGCGCGGTTGGAGAAGATCATTACGCATAGTCACCCCAGAAACCCGCGAAAGGGTCGCCCCTGCCGCTAGTTGGTCCAATCGTCGACCAACCTAGGTGACTACCGCACGGACCGTAACCCCTGAAGTTTCCGCGCTAATTCCGCGTGACGTCCAGGCTGGCTTCACCGCCGCGGATCTCCCCGAGGTGCAGGTGGTATCCCAGGAAGTCGAGATCGACGCCCTGGAACAGGGAAACACTGATGCCGTTGGACAGGAAGGTGACGGAATTGTTGTCCACCTTCTGCACCGCCAGTTCCTGCCCGCCGAGGTCCACCTTTCCCCCGCTGACGAGGTTGAAATGGCAGGACCGTTCCGCGCACCCCAAATCGATCAGATGATCACAACCGGCCACCGAAAGAGAAGTGACGACGACGAACAGGCACACCACAATCGTTCGACGCATCCTGGTCCCCCTGGATTATTCGGTACTGCTGTCCGATGGAAGCGCACACGGAATGACGATGGTGATTTCGGTCGGGCCGCCCGGCGGGCTGGAACACTCCACGACGCCGTCGAACGCCGCGATCCGCCGCTGGACGCCGACGAGGCCGGTCCCGCGGCCGAAGTCGGCGCCGCCCTTGCCGTCGTCGGCGACGACGACCCGCAGCGCGCCCGGCCGGTGGGTGACGCTCACCCGCACGCGCTTGGCCGCCGCGTGCTTGGCCGCGTTGGCCAGCAGTTCGGCCACCGAGAAGTAGACGGCCGACTCCAGGGCCGCGTCCGGGCGGCCGATCAGGCCGACCTCGACGTCGGTGGGCACCGGCGCGTCCATCGCGAGGTCCTCGAGCGCGGCGCCGAGGCCGCGGTCGGCGAGCATGGGCGGCTGGATGCCGTGCACCAGCCCGCGCAGCTCCCGCAGCGCCGCGGCGGACAGCTCCCGCGCGCCGGCCAGCTGCCGCCGGACCTCGTCGAGGTCGGTGTCGAGCAGCATTTCCGCGGTGCCGAGCGAGATGCCGATGGCGATCAGCCGCGCCTGGGCGCCGTCGTGCAGGTCACGCTCGATCCGCCGCAGCTCGGCGGCCTGGGCGTCGATCGCCGCGGCCCGCGTGGCGAACAGCCGTTCCACGCGCCGCGCCAGCAGCGCCCGCTCGTCGGGCGCCAGCAGCCACCGGGTCCAGGCCTCGTGCAGGCCGACCGCGCCGGGCGCGGCCACCAGGCCCAGCACCAGCAGCGCGAACCCGGCGACGACCGTCGCGGTGATCCCGGCCGGGGTGTCCACCGGCAGCGGGAAGTACCACGCCCCAGCCGGGAGGTGCGGCGCGGTCAGCGGCGCGACCAGCAGGAACGCCCCGAACCCGGCGAGCGCGACCGGCACGGCCGCCAGCAGGCCGCCGGTCAGCGGGTTGACCACCAGCCAGGCCAGGTCCCGCCAGGTGGCGGGGTCGGTGAAGAACCAGCGGCCGCGCCGCTGGGCCAGCGAGACCCAGCGGAACTTGTGGAAGTCGTAGCCGTTCCAGTACCAGCCGTTCTGGGTGCGTTCCAACGCCGGCAACGGCAGATACGGCGATTCGATGGCCCGGCCGTGGAGCACCGGCGCGCATTTGCGGGAAAGCACCGGCAGCACGCGGCACGCGGGAATGGCCACCAGCACGGTGAGCCCCGCGGTGGCGACGTATTCCGGCAGCCAGAACAGCGCGGGCAGCGTCAGAACGCACACCTGCACCGCCGCGAACAGCACGAAAACGACCAGCCGCGCCATTCCGGCGACACCCCGCCGGACGGCCGAGGCGCTCCGCCGCGGAATCGTCGACATCGGCAGATCATACTCGCCACGGGCCAGTGTTCCCGGTCGGCTCATCGCGTCCCCCATCGTCTCCAGGGGGCCGGACCGGCCCGCTCGCACTCGAGGTCGTTCCAGTCTGGGCGCGCCCGGACGGGCCGCACAATCGGCCAAGCCCACTCGTAGGGGTATAGGAAGCCATACCCCTATGTTCGGTCTAACAGGCTCACGCCGACCGGGATCGCGACACTACCGTTGTCCCCGGAGCAGCGCCACGACGCAAGCGAATGGCGTTCCGGAAGAGAACGAACTCGCGAACCACCAGGAGCAGCAATGAACGAAGCCGGCATTCAACGCACGCAGGCCGACGCGCCGTCGCACGGGGAACCGCGCAACCCGCGGCTGGCACTGTTCGCTTCCGCGGCCTTCGACCTGATCGTCCCGCTCGCCGTCTACTACATCCTGCGCCAGAACGGCGTCCCGCTGTTGACCGCCGCGATCATCGGTGGCATCGTCCCGGTGGTCCGCACCGTGTACGTCTTCGCCCGCTACCGCAAGATCGACGGGCTCGGCCTCTTCATGGTGACGATGATGGTCATCGGCACCGCGGTTTCGCTGATTTCGGGCGACGCGCGGTTCTTCTTCGCCAAGGACGGCTGGCTCACCGCCATGTTCGGCATCTGGATGCTGATCACGCTGTTCTTCGAAAAGCCGTTCTTCCTGCACGCCGGGGTCAGCATCGCGCGCACCAAGCGCGGCGGCGCCGGTGCCGAGGTGTGGGAGCGCCGCTGGGACACCGAGCCCAAGATGCGCCACGGGCTGCGGCTGCTGACGGTCGTGTTCGGCATCGGCATGATCGTGGACGCGGTCGTCCGCGTCGTGCTCGCCTACACGCTGCCGCTCGACGACATCAACCTGGTGACGACCGTGCAGTGGATCGTGGTCCTCGGCGGGCTCATCGGCTTCATGGCCTACTACACCCGCAAGCACGACCTGCGTGCCTGAGGGCCCCCGGCCGTCCACCGCAATCCGAGGAGCTTTCCCATGGCACACATCGCGCTGCTGACCATCCCCGCGTACGGGCACGTCATGCCGACGCTGGACGTGGCCGCCGAACTGGTCCGCCGCGGGCACCGCGTCACCTTCGCCACGACGGACCAGTTCGCGGACCTCGTGGCGCCGACCGGGGCGCGGGTGCTGCGGTACGAGTCGTCGCTGACGCCGAAGCCGCGGACCGAGGACCCGCCCGCCGACTTCGCCGCGTGGCTGCCGCTGGTGCTGGTCATGGAAAGCACGGCGACCATCCCGGTGTTCGAGGCGGCCTTCGCCGGCGACGTGCCGGACCTGATCCTCTACGACCGGACGGTGTACGCGACCGGGCGGGTGCTCGCCGCGAAGTGGGGCGTGCCCGCGGTGGAGCTGTTCCCGTCCTTCGCCTACAACGACCACTGGTCGCTGGCGAAGTTCCTCGGCGAGGAAAACGGGTTCAGCGAGGAACACCCGGCCCGCGTCGCGTTCCGGGAGAAGATCGCCGAGCTGACGCAGGCCCACGGCGTCCCGGCGATCTCGCCGGCGGACTTCGCCATCGGCCGCGAGGAGTTCGCGCTCGCCTTCGTGGCCAAGGAATTCCAGTACCGGGGCGAGACCTTCGACGACCACTTCGCGTTCATCGGGCCGTGCCTGGGCGACCGGACGTTCCAGGGCGGGTGGCAGCCGCCGTCCGACGGCAAGCCCGTGCTGCTGGTTTCGCTCGGCACGGCGTTCAACGACCGGCCGGACTTCTTCCGGGCCGTCGTGGCGGCGTTCACCGGCGAGGACTGGCACGTCGTGCTCTCGATCGGCGCGCTCGACCCGGCTTCGCTCGGCGAGCTGCCGCCGAACATCGAGGCGCACGCGCAGGTGCCGCAGCTGGCGGTGCTGGAACACGCTTCGGCCTTCATCACCCACTCGGGCATGGGCGGGACGATGGAGGCGCTGTACTTCGACACGCCGATGGTGGCCCTGCCGCAGAGCGTCGAGCAGGCCGCCGTGGCCAACCGGGTCGCCGAACTGGGCCTGGGCACGAACCTAGCCGGCCGGGAACCGACGCCGGAGCTGCTGCGCGACGCCGTCACGACGACGGCGGGCGACGAGCGCGTGCGGTCCGCTGTCGCGGCGATGGGTGCGAAGGTGCGCGCCGCCGGTGGCGCGGTCCGCGCGGCCGACGAGCTCGAGCGGCACCTCAAGCACACTTCCTGACCCGCTGGTTCGGCAGAACCAGCCGCCTGTGGGGAAGGGCCGAGGTTGTCCCCCAGCACCACGGCCCTTCCTCACGTCTTCCTGTCTTCGTTGTCCACACTGATTTCCTGGAGGCCCGGCGTGCCGGACGCTGTGGTGGTACGGGACCTCGTCAAGAGGTACCCGAAAGCAGAACGGCCTGCGGTCGACGGCCTCGGTTTCACCATCGCCACCGGCGAGGTGTTCGGCCTGCTGGGCCCCAACGGCGCCGGCAAGACGACGACGGTCAGCATGCTGACCACCCGTGCCCTGCCGACGTCCGGCCACGCCGAGGTCGCGGGCATCGACGTCGTCAAGCACGCGACGGCGGCCCGCCAGGCGCTGGCCGTCGTGCCGCAGCGCAACAACCTCGACCAGTCGCTGACCGTGCGGCAGAACCTGCTGTTCCACGCCGCCTACCACGGCATGGGCCGGGCACAGCGGCACCGCCGGGCCGAGGAGCTCATCGAGTGGATGGGGCTCGGCCCGCGGGCGAAGGCCCGGGTCGACGAGATGTCCGGCGGCCAGGCCCAGCGCGTGATGATCGCCCGCGCGCTGATGCACCAGCCCCAGGTGATGTTCCTCGACGAGCCGGCGACCGGGCTGGACCCGCAGTCGCGGCTGTTCGTGCACGAGCGCGTCGCCGAGCTGACGGCCGAGGGCGTCACGGTGGTGGTCACCACGCACGACATGGAGGAGGCGGCCAAGCTGTGCGACCGCGTCGGCATCGTCGACCGCGGCAAGCTGCTGGCACTGGACACGACGGACGCGCTGACGCGGTCGCTGCCCGGCAACACGACGCTGACCGTGGGCGTGAGCCTGGCTGATTCGCCCGCCGGCGCCGTCGCTGTCGTCAAGGAGCTGGAACAGGTGCCGTCGGTGGAGCGGGTCGAGCGGCTCGCCGCGGCCGGCCGGGCGGCCGCCGACGAGAACGCCGTCCAGTTCCGCCTGTACACCGAAGCCGAGCCGGCGTCGCTGCTGCCGGGTGTGCTGGCCGTGCTGGGCCGCGAGCGCTGCGAGGTCACCGGCATCTCGTTCGGCAAGCCCACCCTCGAAGACGTGTTCATCTCCATCACCGGACGGGACCTCCGATGACCGCCGCCACTGTCGCCCCGCAGCCCGGCCAGGCCCGCGCGTTCTTCGCCGTGCTCGGCCGCGACTTCTTCGTCACCGGGCGCGAGCTGCTGCCGTTCCTGGCGCAGATGCTCATCCAGCCGCTGTTCCTGTTGTTCATCTTCGGCAAGGTGCTGTCGCAGATCGGCTACGCGGGCGCGGGGTACGCCCAGGTCCTGCTGCCGGGCATGGTGGCGATGAACGCGTTCACCGGGGCGCTGCAGAACACGGCGCTGCCGCTGGTGCTGGACTTCTCGGTGACCAGGGAGATCGAGGACCGGCTGCTGGCACCGCTGTCGATCCGCCTGGTCGCGGTGGAGAAGATGCTGTTCGGCGCGATCCGCGGCATCATCGCGGGCTTGGTGATGATCCCGATCGGCCTGCTCATCCTCGACGGCGTCCACTGGAGCCCGGCGGCCCTGCCGGGCGTGGCGGGCGTGGTCGCGCTGGGTTCCCTGGCCGGCGCGGCGGTGGGCATGGTGCTGGGGACGATCGTGCCGCCCCGGCACATCAACCTGGTGTTCACGATCCTGCTGGTCCCCCTGATCTTCACCGGATCCGGGCAGTTCCCCTGGCTGAGCCTGTCCGGTTTGCGCTGGTTCCAGGTGATTTGCGCGGCCAACCCGCTCACGTACGTCTCCGAGGCGTTGAGGCGGCTGGTGATGCCGGACCAGGTCCAGTCCATCCCGCTGTGGATCTCCCTGCTGGTCATGGTGGTGGCGACGCTGATCTTCGGAGCGTTCGGCATCAGGGGGTTCTTCAAGCGCGCGCTGGACTGACGCGCTCCGGCCGGGACGGTACGGTTGGGCCACCCAGCCCGGCCCCGCCCGGCCCGGAATCCCAGGAGCGGTTCGTGCGCGTAGTCCTCGCGGAGGATCTCTACCTGCTTCGAGACGGCATGACGAGGCTCCTGGAAGCCCACGGCTTCACGGTGGTGGCGGCGGTCGGCAACGCGCCGGAGCTGCTGAAGGCGGTCGAGGACCACGCACCGGACATCGCGGTGGTGGACGTACGCCTGCCACCCAAGTTCAGCGACGAAGGAATCCGAGCGGCACTGGAGGCCCGCCGGCGACGCCCGGGGTTGCCGGTGCTGGTGCTGTCCCAGCACGTGGAGCAGACGTACGCGCGAGAGCTCCTGGCGGACGGCGCGGGCGCGATCGGGTACCTGCTGAAGGACCGGGTGCTGAACGCGGACCAGTTCGTGGACGCCCTCCGCATGGTGGCCGCCGGCGGGACGGCGATGGATCCCGAAGTCATCACGAAGCTGCTGGCGAGCCGGTCACGCCGGGACCCACTGGACGCGTTGACTCCCCGGGAGCACCAGGTGCTGGAGCTGATGGCGGAGGGCCGCTCCAACGCGGCGATTGCCCAGCGGATGACGATCAGCGAGGCCGCGGTGGGGAAGCACACGGCGAGCATTTTCACGAAACTGGACTTGGCCCAGCACGGGGACGACAACCGGCGGGTGCTGGCGGTCTTGACGTACTTGAGCAGCAAGGTCCGGCAGGGGTAGGTGGGGCCGTTCACGAGGGCGCGGAGTTGCGCGCGGGCGCGATAGGGTGGCTCATGTCCCTGAGCAAGTACCAAGTCAGAGCTTCGATCGCCGTGTCCGACATTGCCCGGGCAATCGCGTTCTACGAAGGCAAGCTCGGGCTTCGGGCGCTGCGGTCCGGCCCCAGCGCCCACGTCGCCGACGGGAGCCGGACCTACGGATCCGGTGGCGGACCGGCCCTGAACGTGTACCAGTCCGTCACCGCCGGGAAGAGCCCGGCCACCCTGGCGACCTGGTACGTCGACGACATCGACGGGATCGTGGACGAACTCACCTCGAACGGCGTCGAGTTCACCCGCTACGACCAGCTCGAACACGACGCGAAGGGGATCACCGCCCGGGCCGGCGGTGGGCGCATCGCCTGGTTCCAGGACCCGGACGGCAACACCTTCGCCATCGAAGCCGACGTCTGAATCAGCTGTAGAACTTCCGCACCCGCGAAGTGATGTACTCCTGATCCGCCTCGGTCAACGACGTGTACGTCGGCAGGTACAACCCCTCCTCCGCGAACCGGTTCGCCCGCAGGGAAGGCCAAACCGGATCCAGGTACATCGGCTGCCGGCTCATCGGTTTGAAGAACACCCGCGTCTCGATCCCCTCCGCGGCCAGGAAATCACGCAGCTCGTCCCGGCGCGAACACAGCAAGTCGTACATCCACAGCACATCCCGCCGGGGCATGAGCCGAACACCGGGGACGTCCCGCAGCCCGGCGTCGTAACGCGCTTCGATGGCCGAGCGAAGAGCAAGGATCGAATCCAGCTGTGCCACCTGCGCCGTGGCCACCGCGGCCTGCAGGTTCGTCATGCGGAAGTTGTAGCCGAGCTTCTTGTGCAGGAACGTGTGCTCCCGGTTGAACGCCATCCCCCGCAGGTGCTTCATCTGCGCAGCGAGCCGGGCGTCCGACGTCAGGCAGATCCCACCCTCACCCGAGGCGATGATCTTGTTGGCGAACAACGAAAAACAAGCGATGTCCCCGACCGGACGCACCCCGTGCGCCTCCGCCGAGTCCTCCACGACCCGCAAGTTGTACTCGTACGCCAGTTCCATGATCGCGTCCATGTCGCACCGGCGCCCGTAGACGTGCACCGGCATGATCGCGCGGGTGCGCGGGGTGATCTTCGCCTCGATCAGCGACACGTCGAGGTTGAGGTCGTCGCCGCAGTCGACGAACACCGGCGTTGCCCCCGTGTACGTCACCGCCCACGCCGAGGCGATCATCGTGAACTCCGGGACGATCACCTCGTCGCCCGGGCCGATCCCCAACGCCCGCAACGCCAAGGTCAGGGCCGTGGTGCCGGACGAGCACGCCACCCCGAACGGAACTCCGTTGTACGACGCGAAATCCGCCTCGAACCGCGCCACGTACGGGCCCTGCGACGAGATCCAGCCACTCGTGACGGCGTCGGTGACGTTGGCCAGCTCGTCGCCGTTCAGGTACGGCTGGGACACCGGGTACTTGACGGACATTCCTATCCCTTCGGGAGTGCGGCCAGCACGGTGTCGGCGGCGGCGCCCAAGCCGCCCGCCGCGTGGAAGCGGTGCGCCCATTCCTCGGCTCGCGCCGTGAACTCCTTCTCCTCCAGCACCCGGCGGAGCTTGGCCACGATCGCGTCCGCCGAGATCGTCTCTTCGTACGAGAGCACCAGCCCGCAGCCGCTGTCGAGCACCCGGGCCGCGTGGTCGTGGCAGTCCATCCAGAACGGCTGCACCAGACCGGGCTTCCCGAAGTAGATCCCTTCGTACGCGCTGTTGCCGCCGCCGTGGTGGTAGTAGACGCGCACGTGCGGGTGGGCCAGGACGTCGAACTGGGAGGGGACCCAGTTCTCCAGCCGCACGTTCGGCGGCAGGTCCGCCGGCAGCACCGCGCGCTGGGCCTTCGGCAGCTTCCACAGCACGTGGTGCTCCGGCCCGATCCGGCGCGCCGCCTCGGCGATCGCCGCGACCTGCGGAGCCGTCAGCCGCATGTGGGTGCCGAACGCCAGGTACACCACCGATTCGTGCTCGTCCAGCCAGGCCTGCAGCGCCGGGTCCGGTGTCACCGCCTCCGGCAGCGGTGGCACCACCGGGCCCACCATCCGCAGGTGCGACGGCGCCGCGTCGAACGGGTACTCCATGCCGAACACCGAATACCCCAGGATCGCCCGCGCGCGGTCGGCGTAGCCGGACTGGCCCGCCGTCGCGTTCAGGATCCCGGCTTCCTTGCGGGCCTTGGTGAACTGCATCGCCGGCACCTTCGTCAGCATGCCGTGCAGCAACCGCAGCCGGAACCACAGGTTCGCCAGCTTCTGCCGCCCCGAAAGCGAGCGCGGCAGCCCGGTGTTCGGGCTCGGGTAGCTCAGCGGCAGGCGCTCGGCGAAGATCTCGCTCACCGAGATCGGCACGCTGTAGACGTACGGGACCTCCCGGGCGATCGCCGCGTCCGTCGGGTAGACGCTGGAGGAGTCGATGACCATCAGCGCCGGCTTCACCTCGTCGACGACGGCCAGCGCGCGCTCGTACATCGTCACCATGATGCTCGCGTCGGTGACGCCGCTGAGGTAGGCGACGACGTTCTGCGGCCGCGCGGTCAGGCTGCCCGGCTTGGCGGGCTGGGTCGCCGCGGCGTACAGGTCCGGGTGCCACTCGCCCGGCGGGCGTTCGAGCCGCTCCCCGAACGAAACGAACCGGACCGGGTTGTCCGCGGAGATCGCCTCGACGTCGGCGCGGCGGTCCTCAGTGGACGCGAAGTACAGGTCCGGCACGCCGCGGCGGGCGAGTTCCCCCGCGATGACGAGCAGCGGGTTGATCATGCCGGCGTCCGCGATCGACGCGAACAGGATGGGCGCCACGGCCGTCACCAGCTCCCGGCGAGCATCAGCTCGCTGTACTTGTGCTCGTTCGACGCCTTCCGCAGGTCGGCCTCGACCATCATCCGCATCAGCTCCTCGAAGTCGACCGACTGCTTCCAGCCGAGCTCGGCGCGGGCCTTCTCCGGGTCGGCGCAGAGGGTTTCGACTTCCGCGGGCCGCACCAGGGCCGGGTCGACGACGACGTGGTCGCGCCAGTTGAGGTCCACCGCGTCGAAGGCGATCTGGACGGCGTCGCGGACCGAGTGCATCCGGCCGGTGCCCACCACGTAGTCGGTCGCGGTGTCCTGCTGGAGCATCAGGTGCATCGCGCGGACGTAGTCGCCGGCGAACCCCCAGTCGCGGACCGCGTCCAGGTTGCCGAGGTACAGCTTGTCGCGCATGCCCAGCTTGATCTCCGCCACCGCCATGGTGATCTTGCGGGTGACGAACTCGGCGCCGCGGCGCGGCGACTCGTGGTTGAACAGGATCCCGGACACCCCGAACATGCCGAAGGATTCGCGGTAGTTCTTGGTGATGAAGTGCCCGTAGGTCTTCGCGACGCCGTAGGGGCTGCGCGGGTGGAAGATCGTCTGCTCGTTCTGCGGGGTCTCGGCGACCTTGCCGTACATCTCCGACGACGACGCCTGGTAGAACCGGATCCCGCCGCCGGTCGGCCGGGACTTGTCCAGCCCGCAGACCATCCGGACCGCTTCGAGCACCCGCAGCACGCCCATGCCGTTCACCTCGGTGGTGAGTTCGGGCTGCTGCCACGACATCGGCACGAACGAGATGGCCGCGAGGTTGTACACCTCGTCCGGCTGCACGAAGTCCACCGCGGACACGAGGCTGACCTGGTCCATCAGATCCCCTTCCACGAAGTGGAGATCCGAGACCAGCCTGCTGATCCGCGACTTGCGCGGATTCGCCTGGCCGCGGACCAGGCCCCACACCTGGTAGCCCTCGGCCAGCAGGTGCTCGGCCAGGTACGACCCGTCCTGCCCGGTGATACCGGTGATCAACGCACGCTTCGCCATGAATGTGCCTTCCTTGCCACGTAACGAGTGTCGCTCCCGCCGTGGGCGTCGTCCGGGCGCCGTGCGAGCAGCTCCGGTGAACCTCGCCGCCGCGAAGATCGCGCCG
>NZ_MUMI01000513.1 GCF_002155975.1 Amycolatopsis kentuckyensis | reverse complement strand
GGTCAGCAGCAGCGCCCGGGTCCGGCCGAGCACCTCCGCCAGCGGTTCCGGCGGCGTGGCGGAAGAACTCCACAGCGAAGCCACGCCCCGAGCCGGGTACAGCAGCGAAACCTGCCACGGCGGCACCGTCACCACCCCGACGTTCGGCCACGCGAACACCGCCGGGATCAGCAGCAACCCGCGTGAGTCGATCGACAGCCGCTCCCGGGCGCGGACGTCGACCAGCACCGACGTCCCCGACAGCCGGACGCGCGGGTGGAGCTCCGCCAGCATCGCGGCGAGGCCGCCCGACCCCAGCCGGCGCGTCCGGTGCGCGATGTCCGCCGCGAGCAGCTCGCGCAGGCGCGGCCACTGCGGCGCCAGCACCGCCTGCCAGACCGTCTCCAGCTGCCCGGCGAGCAGGTCGCGCGCGGCCGCCGGGTCGGCCGGCAGCCCGGACAGGTCCGCGTCGACCATGCCCAGCTCCAGCGCCACCTGCTCCGGCGGTGTCGCGCGAACGACCTCGAGCTGCGCTTCGGCGGTCGTCTCGGGACCGTCGGGCGGCGGGCTCAGGAACTCGGTGATGTAGTGCCGCGCGCCCAGCACCGCCGTCAGCTCGGGCACGTCGGGGACCCCGGAGAGCCACGGCAGCGGCGCGGGGTGCCGCCGGATGCCGAGCAGCGTCTGGACCGCGCCCAGCACCTCCTCCAGCGGCGAGATCGCGAAGCGGACGCGCTGGCTCCCGGCCGCGGTCAGGGCCAGCTCGATCACGACTGATTCGCTCTCACCCGAATCAGTATGCCCGGGGTTCGTGCCACGAGAGCGTGACGGCATGTCGTTGTTCACCCATCGCGCGTACTGGCGCTGGTCGGCGGGCGTCCAGTTCGCCCGCCTCCCGGCGACCATGGCGCCGCTCGCGTTCACCCTGCTGACCACCGCCACGACCGGGTCGTACCGGCTCGGCGGCGTGCTGATGTCGGTCTTCGTCGCCGCCGAGATGGTGTGCGCGGTGCCGGTCGGGCGGCTGCTCGACCGCGTCGGCCCTTCGCGGGGCCTGCCCGCGCTGCTGCTCCTGACCGCAGCTGGGTACGTCGTGCTCGCGCTGGCCGCGGACGCTCCCGCCCCGGTCCTGGTCGCGCTCGTCCTGCTGCCCGGCATCACGGCCGGCGCGTTGTCGGGCGGCTTCCGGACGCTGCTGGCCGACACCGTGGACGACGGGCTGCTGCCGCGGGCGATCTCCGTCGACGCGATGCTCCTCGAAGGCGTGCTGATCGGCGGTCCGGCGCTGGTCGCGCTGCTCGACCTGGCCGGCACGTTCGTCCCGCTCGCCGCGATGGCCGCCGCGTGCCTGGCGGCGGCGCTGCTCGTCCCGCGCCGCGCGGGCTCCCAAGATCGCGTGGAACCCGAAGACGACGCCCCGCCTGCGCGGCTCGGCACCTACCTGCCGTGGCTGTGCTGCGCGTTCACCGTCGGGCTGCTGCTGTCGACGATCGAGGTGGCGCCGCTCCCGCTGGTCCAGCGGCTCGGCGCGCCCGAAACGGCCGCGCCGGTCGTGATCGCCGTGCTGAGCGGCGCGAGCATCGCGGGCAGCGCGCTCTACGCGTGGCGGGGCAAGACCGGCGACCCGCGGCTGTTCCTCGCCGGGTTCGTCGCCGGCGGGCTCACCCTCGCGGCGGATTTCGGCTGGCCCGGGTTGATCGCGTCGGTCGCGGTGATCGGCGGCTGCACCGGCCCGCTGGTGGCCGCCACGTCGGTCAACCTGCAGCGCCTGCTGCCGAAGAACCGCAGGTCAGCCGGGTTCTCGCTGTCGTTCACGGTGCAGGCGGCCGGCTTCGGGCTGGGGTCGCTGGCGGTCGGCGTGCTGCCGCTGTGGGTCACCCCGTTGTTCGGTGTCTTTGCCGCGGCGATCGCCGGTGGAATGCTGGTGCGGAAGCCCGCACGAGCTATTGGCACGGTGTCAGTAACGTCGTAACCTGGGCTGACCCTCGACCTACGGGAGACGCCGATGACTGCCGTCCAGCCGAAGCCGACGTCGGTCGGCGAAACCTTCGACTCGCTCAGCCCGGCGACCGACGAGGTGGTCGGAACCTACCCGATCCACACCGCGGAGGACGTCAAGGCGGCCGTCGAGCGGGCGCGCGTCGCGGCCGAGTGGTGGGCGGGGCTCGGCTTCGCCGGGCGCGCCGAGCGGCTGAAGAGCTGGAAGGGCGTGCTGACGCGGCGGCTGCCGCAGCTGTGCCAGGTGGTCCGCGACGAGACCGGCAAGCCGATCGCCGACGCGCAGCTGGAGAGCGTCCTGGCCATCGAGCACATCGCGTGGGCGGGCAAGCACGCGAAGAAGATCCTCGGCAAGCAGAAGCGTTCGGCGGGCCTGCTGATGTCGAACCAGGCGGCGACGGTGGAGTACCAGCCGCTGGGCGTGGTCGGCGTGATCGGCCCGTGGAACTACCCGGTGTTCACCCCGCTCGGCTCGATCGCGTACGCGCTGGCGGCGGGCAACGCCGTGGTGTTCAAGCCCAGCGAGTACACGCCGGGCGTCGGCAAGTGGCTGGTCGACGCGTTCGCCGAGATCGTGCCGGAGCAGCCGGTGCTGCAGCTGGTCACAGGCTTCGGCGAGACGGGCGCGGCCCTGGTGGGCGCGGGCGTCGACAAGATCGCGTTCACCGGTTCGACGGCAACGGGCAAGCGCATCATGGCCGCGGCGGCCGAGACGCTGACGCCGGTGGTCATCGAGGCGGGCGGAAAGGACCCGGTCCTGGTCGACGCGGACGCGGACCTGGACGCGGCGGCGGACGCCACGGTGTGGGGCGCGTTCTCGAATTCGGGCCAGACCTGCATCGGCGTCGAGCGGGTGTACGTCCACGAGAAGGTCCACGACGAGTTCGTGGCCAAGGTGGTCGAGAAGTCGAAGGACGTACGGGCGGGTTCGGACGAGGCGGCCCAGTACGGCCCGGTGACGATGCCGTCCCAGCTGGGCGTGATCAGGCGCCACATCCAGGACGCGGTCGCGCGCGGAGGCAAGGCGGTCCTCGGCGGAGAGGACGCGGTGGGCGACCGCTACGCCCAGCCGACGGTCCTGGTGGACGTCCCGGAGGACTCCGAGGCGGTGACGGAGGAGACGTTCGGCCCGACGGTGACGATCGCGAAGGTCCGCGACATGGACGAAGCGGTCGAGCGCGCGAACAACACGAAGTACGGCCTGGGTTCGACGGTGTTCTCGAAGTCCCGAGGAGTGGAGCTGGCGGAGAAGCTGCGCACGGGCATGACGGCGATCAACGCACCGCTGTCGTTCGCGGGAATCGCATCGCTCCCGTTCGGCGGCGTCGGCGACTCGGGCTTCGGCCGCATCCACGGTCCGGAAGGACTGCGCGAGTTCGCCCGCACAAAGGCCATCGCCCGCCAACGCTTCACGGCGCCGCTGACGTTGACATCGTTCACCCGCAAGGACTCAACGGACGCCCTGGTGGCCAAGCTGGTGACAATCCTCCACGGCAAGCGCTGAGCCGTTCCGGGGTTGTGGACAACTGGGGTCCGCAACCCCGGAACAACACCGAAACCGTCGGTGCGCGCCGGTAGACTGGATACCGGGGGGCCGAGGGCCGCCCATTCGCCGCCGCGCGCAAGGTTCAGCAACCTGCAGCAGCCCGACTTGGCCCGCCGCCACGCAAACCGATCCCGGTGGCGGCGCCGAACCAGGCCGCACCCCGGCCGACGGCGGAATCGAACCAGCCAATGCCCGCCGCGCGACCGGCCCCGCGCTGGAACCAGCCCGGCCGCCGCGCGCCGGAAGCCACTGCGCGACTGGGCCCGCGGCGGAACCAGCCGCGCAACCGCGTGCCGGAAGCCACTGCGCGACCGGCCCCGCGCTGGAACCAGCCCGGCCGCCGCGCGCCGGAAGCCCCGCGAAACCCGGCCCCGCGCCAAAGCCCGAAGCCCGAAGCCCGAAGCTAAGCCGACCGCCCCCGAATCAGATCCGCCGCCTTCTCCGCCACCATGATCGTCGGCGCGTTCGTGTTCCCCCGCGGCACCACCGGCATCACGGACGCATCCACGACCCGCAACCCCTCCACCCCCTGCACCCGCAACTCCGCGTCAACCACCGACCCGATCGAGCAAGTCCCCACCGGGTGATAAAGCGTCTGCGTCTTCTCCCGGACGTGCTCGGCCAGCTCGGAATCACTCAAGTCGTGCCGCACCGGCAGGAACGGCTTGTCCAGGAACCGCCGCAACGGCCCCACCTGCCCGATCTCGATCAACGCCCGCAGCCCCGCGATCATCGTCTCCATGTCACGCGGCTCGGCGTAGTAAGCCGGGTCGATTTCCGGCTTCCACAACGGATTCGCCGACTTCAGCCGCAGCCGCCCCCGGCTTGCGACGTCCACCAGTGTGGCCGCCGCGGTGAATCCCGGCACCGTCGGCTCGCGCAACCCGTTGTCGTAGAACAACGTCGGCGCCACGTGGATCTGCATGTCCGGCGCCGGCAGGCCGTCCGTGGTCGGGTAGAACGCGCCCGCTTCGCCGATGTTCGACGTCAAGGGGCCGCGCTTCGTGAGCTGGTAGCGGACCAGGCCACGAGGAGTGGCCGCGTCGACCAGGTCGGTGGTGTCGCGGGTGGACCAGATGATCCCGCACGCCGGGTGGTCGTGCAGGTTCTCGCCGACGCCGGGCAGCGCGGCGACGACGTCGATGCCGTGCTCGCGCAGGTGCTCGGCCGGGCCGACCCCCGAAACCATCAGCAGCTGCGGCGAGTTCACCGCGCCGCCGCTCAACACAACTTCGGAAGCCCGCACCGTCCGCTCCACGCCGTTGTCCAAATAGGACACGCCGACCGCGCGGGTGCCCTCGAAGACGACGCGGGTGGCCGGCGCGCACGTCTTCACCGTGAGGTTCGGCCGCGAAAGCGCTGGGCGCAGGTAGGCGTCCGCCGTGGACCAGCGGCGGCCCTTCTTGCACGTCACCTGGTAGACGCCGGCGCCTTCCTGGCTCTCGCCGTTGAAGTCGTCGGTGCGCTTGAGCCCCCACGCGACGGC
>NZ_MUMI01000512.1 GCF_002155975.1 Amycolatopsis kentuckyensis | reverse complement strand
CGCCGCCAAGCGCGTCGAGCGGCCCGCACCGCTGCGTCAGGTCGTCTACGAAGCACTCGCCGAACTGATCATCAACCGCACCCTCGAACCCGGGCAGCACCTGGTCGAGGCCGACCTCGCCGAGTACCTCGGCGTGAGCAGGCAGCCGGTCCGGGAGGCGCTGCAGCGGCTGCAGAGCGAAGGCTGGGTCGACCTCCGCCCCGCCCAGGGCGCGTTCGTGCACCTGCCGACCGACGAGGAGGCCGACCAGCTGCTCAGCGTCCGCAGCGTGCTGGAGACGCACTCCGCGAAGCTCGCCGCCGGACGGGCCACCGAGGCCGACGTCCTCCGCCTGCGGGAACTGCAGCAGGCCGGCCTCGAAGCGCTCGCCCAGGAGGACACCGAGGGCCTGGTCGCGGCCAACGCCGCCCTCCACGCGTTCATCACCGAACTGTCCGGGAACAAGGTGCTGGCGGAGCTGATCGGCCTGGTCGACCGCCGGGTCCGCTGGTACTACACGCCGATCGCCCGGCCCCGCGGCCAGGACGCCTGGCACGAGCACGAAGAGCTGATCACCGCCATCGCCGCCCAGGACGCCGAAACGGCCGAGAAGATGATGGCCAAGCACACCGAACGGACCCGCCAGGCCTACCACGAACGTCCGGAAGCCCCCCGATCCTGATTTCGGCAGGACCGGGGAGCACCAACCGGATCAGCCGTCGGCAGCGGCCGACGGTCGCGCCACCAGCTCGGTTTCGGCGAGCTGGTGGCGCTTCCGGCCGGGCTGGCGCAGGAACAGCGTCAGCACCGCCGAAAGGAGCGCGATGCACCCGGCGAGGATGTACGCGCCCGTGTAACCCCACACGCTGATGACCCCGGCGGCGAGCCCGCCGCCGCCGACGCCACCGACCAGTTTCGCGCTGTAGACCAGCCCGTAGTTCGACGCGTTGTTGTTCTCGCCGAAGTAGTCCGGCACCAGCGCCGCGAACAGCGGGTAGAACGCGCCGCCGCCGAACCCGGTCAGGAACGCGAACACCATGAACAGCACCAGGTTGTGCGTGTTCCCGGCGTAGAGCACGCCGAACTGCGCGACGGCCGCGATCACCAGCACGAGGGTGAGCGTCTGCCGCCGCCCGAGCTTGTCCGACGCCCAGCCGACGACCGCCCGGCCGGTGCCGTTCACGATCGCCAGCACGCCGGCCGAAGAGGCCGCGACGAACGCGCCGAAGTGGCTCACCTTCGCGAACGGCACCTGGAAGTTGATGCCGAACAGCGACACCCCGCCGATGATCACCAGGCACACCCACATCAGCGGGAGCATGCCGGTCCGGACCGCTTCCATCGGCGAGAACTGCCGCACCGCGGGCGGGTTCTTGGCCAGTCCCCCGGTCGCGGACTTCCGGTCGCGGACCCAGGTGAGCGGGTCGACGTCCTTCGGCCACCAGCTCTTCGGCGGGTCCTTGAACAGGAACCCGCAGATCCCGACGGCGACGAGCATGTACACGCCCATGACGTCGAGGATCGTCGAATAGTTGGCCGGGGTGAGGAAGGCGGCGAACACGTAGATGAACGGGACGGCGCCGTAGGCGAAGCCGCCGTTGACGAACCCGGTCCGTGCCCCGCGCTTCTCGGGGTACCACTTGCCGACCATGTTGACGCAGGTCGCGTACACCAGCCCGGCACCGATCCCGCCCAGCACCGAGTAACCGGCGAACGCCAGCACGAGGTTGCCGCTGTGCGAAATCGTGAAGTAGCCGATCGCGCTGCACACCGCGCCGGCGAGCATGGCCGTCCGCGCCGACACGATGTTCTTCTCCCGCAGGCGCCCGGCCGGGAACGCGACCGCGGCCTGGAACACCGCCCAGATGCTGGCCAGCCAGAACGCGTCCGACAGCGTCCAGCCGTACTTCTCCTCCAGGGTGCCTTCGACGGCACCCCAGCCGTACTCGAAGACGCTGACCGCCATCATGGCGATCCAGGGCAGCCACACCATCCAGCCGCGCGAGCGCCCCATGATGTCGTGCGGGGTCTCCCCGACCCGGTACACCCGTCCGTTCTCGTCGGTGATCTCCTGGTACTGAGCTGTGGTCATGAAAGGTCTCTTTCGTCCGCGCCGGTTCGGGTCGTCTGCCGCTCTGCCGGCCGTCAGCCGGTGGCGGGGCGCACGACGAGCTCGGTTTCGGCGAGCCCGGAGCGCATCCCGCCGGGCTTGCGGCCCGGCTGGCGCAGGAACAGGGCGAGACCGGCGGCGAGCAGGCTCGTCCCGGCGGCCAGGTAGAAGGCCGGGCCGTAGCCCCACCCGTCGATGACCAGCTTCCCAAGGCCGGCGCCCACGATCCCGGAGACGAGCTTCGAGCTGTAGACGAGGCCGTAGTTGCTGGCGTTGTTGTTTTCGCCGAAGTAGTCGGCGGTCAGCGCGGCGAACAGCGGGAAGATCGCCCCGCCGCCGAACCCGGAAACCATCGACGCCAGCAGGAACAGCGGCATGCTGCCGATCGAGCCGGACAGGTACACCGCGACCTGGGCCAGCCCGAGCACCACGCAGACCAGCAGCAGCGTCTGCCGCCGCCCGTAGCGGTCGGAGATCCAGCCGATCACCCCGCGCCCGGCGCCGTTGATGACCGCCTTGAGGCTCATCGCCAGCGCCACGATTCCGCCCGCGAAGCCCATTTCCTTGCCGAACGGGACCTGCGCGGAGATGCCGAAGATGTTGACCCCCGCCGTGCACAGCAGGCAGATCCACATCAGCGGCAGCATCCCGGTCTTCAGCGCCTCCCGCGGCGTGAACTGCTTGACCGCGGGCGGGTTCTTCGCCAGCGACCGGCGCACGCGCGGGTCGTCCGGCACCTTCAGCGGGTCGACGTGCGCCGGCCACCAGTTCTTCGGCGGGTCGCGGAAGAAGAACCCGCTGATCGCGACGGCGGCGGCCAGGAAGAGCCCGACCGCGGGCAGGATGGTGCCGTAGTTGCCCAGGTCGAGGTAGTTCGTGAAGATGAAGATGAACGGGACGGAGCCGTAGGCGAACCCGCCGTTGACGAAGCCGGTCTTCCCGCCTTTGCGCTCCGGGTACCACTTGCCGACCATGTTGATGCAGGTCGCGTAGACGAACCCGGCCCCGCCACCGCCGAAGAGGCCGAAGCCGAGGTAGGCCCAGAAGACGGTCGGCGCGTAGGCCAGCGCGAGGTAGCCGAGCACGGTGCCGACCGCGCCGAGCAGCATCGCCGACCGGGCCGACAGCCGGCCGCTTTCCCGCATCTTGCCCGCGGGGAAGGCGACCGCGGCCTGGAAGAACACCCAGACGGCCAGCAGCCAGAAGATGTGCGCGCCGTGCCAGCCGTGCGCCGAGGACAGCGTGTCCTCGGCCGAAGTGAACGCGTATTCGGAGGAACTGATGGCCATCATGGCCACCCAGGGCAGGACGACCATCGTCCACCGGGGTCTGCCCATGATGTCCCGGTCGGACTCGCCGACGCGGTAGACTCTTCCGTTCTGGTCAGTGATCTCCTGGTACGTGGCTGCGGTCATAAGAGTTCTCTTTCGTCACCATTGACTCGTGTCCCTCTGCTGCCGTCGTGCGCGGTGGATCCTCGTCCTTTCCCGGTGAGTGGGCCAGCCCCTGTGGAGGGTCGTTCAGAGCAGGCCCGCCGCCCGCGCCCAGCGGTACTTCGCGCCGAGCACGGCCACGGGCTTTTCGGTCGTGTACGGGTAGGCGACGACACCGTGCTCGTAGAGGTAGTCGCTGGCTTCCTCCACTTCGACGTCCCCGGAGAGCGACGCGACGACGGGCTTGTGGATGCCCTTCGCCCGGTACTCCCCGACCACTTCGGACACCAGTTCCGCGAACACCATCGGCGGGGTGACGATGGTGTGCCAGTAGCCCAGGATCAGGGCGTGGATGCGGTCGTCCTCGAGGCCCAGCGCGATCGTGTTGCGGTAGGTCGAGGGCGGTTCGCCGCCGGTGATGTCCACCGGGTTGCCGGCCGCTCCGAACGGCGGGATGAACTTCCGGAACGCCGTGTCGAGGTCCGGCGGGATCGCCATCAGGTCGAGGCCGTTGTCGACGCAGGCGTCCGAGAGCAGCACCCCGGAGCCGCCGGCCCCGGTGATGATGACGACGTTCTCGCCCTGCGGGGTGGGCAGCAGCGGGATCCCGCGGGCGTACTCGAGCATGTCGTTCAGCCCGGGCGCCCGGATCACCCCGCTCTGGCGCAGGATGTCGTCGTAGACCTTGTCGTTGCCGGCCAGCGCGCCGGTGTGCGAACTCGCCGCCTTGGCACCCTGGGACGTCCGGCCGGCCTTGAGCACCACGACCGGCTTGCGCCGCGAGACCCGCTTCGCCGTCTCCGCGAACGCGCGCCCGTCCTTGAGGTCCTCGAGGTGCATGGCGATGAGCTCGGTGTTCTCGTCGTGCTCGAAGAAGGTGAGCAGGTCGTCTTCGTCGATGTCGGCCTTGTTGCCGACGCCGACGATCGAGGAGACGCCCATCTTCGCCGAGCGGCTGAACCCGAGGATCGCCATCCCGATGCCGCCGCTCTGCGACGAGAGGGCCACGCCGCCCTTGACGTCGTACGGGGTGCAGAACGTCGCCGACAGGTTCTCCGGCGTGTAGTAGTAGCCGTAGATGTTGGGCCCGAGGACGCGCACGCCGTGCTTGCGGGCGATCGCGACGACCTCGTCCTGCAGCGCGATGTTGCCGGTCTCGCCGAAGCCCGACGGGATGAGGATCGCTCCCGCCACGCCCTTCCGGCCCGCTTCTTCGAGCGCCGCGGGAACGAACTTCGCCGGGATGGCGAACACCGCGACGTCGACCTCACCGGGCACGTCGGTGATGCTCGCGTAGGCCTTGCGGTCGAGGATCTCGGCCGCCTTCGGGTTGATCGGGTGGATCTCCCCCGCGTACCCGCCGTTGACCAGGTTCTTCATCACCGAGTTGCCGATCTTCCCGGCTTCGGCCGACGCGCCGATCACCGCGACCGACGCCGGTTTCATGATCCGGTTCATCGAGGCGAGGATCTCCTCCTGGGTGAACCGGTGCGGCTCCTTCGCCGCGTCCGGGTCGACCAGGATCCGGACGTCGACCGCCGTCGCCCCGTGGGGGGTGGCGAGCACCGGGTTCAGGTCCACCTCCGACAGCTGTGGGAAGTCGGTGACCAGCTCGCCGAGACCGGTGATCACGGCGGCGAGGGCGGCGCGGTCGACCGGATCCGCGCCGCGGACGCCCCGGAGGATCTCGGCCGCCTGAATCCCGTCGATCATCGACAGGGCCTCTTCGGTGCTCGTCGGCGCGAGCCGGAAGGTGACGTCCTTGAGGACCTCCACCAGCACGCCGCCGAGGCCGAAGGCGACGATCTTGCCGAACGTCGGGTCGGTGACCGAGCCGATGATCACCTCCTGGCCCTCGGTGAGCATCTGCTGCACCTGGACGCCGAGGATCCGCGCTCCGGCGTCGTGGGCCTTCGCGTTCCCGACGATCCGCGCGAAGCCCGCCGTCACCGCTTCGGCGTCCTTCAGGCCGACGAGCACGCCGCCGGCCTCGGTCTTGTGCAGGATGTCCGGCGAGACGATCTTGAGCACCACCGGCAGTCCGATGGCTTCGGCGTGGGCCACGGCTTCTTCGGCCGTCGTCGCCAGCCGCTCGGCCGGCGTCGGGATGCCGTAGGCCTCGCAGACCGCACGCCCCTCGGGCGCGGTCAGCGACGACCGGCCCTCGGCCGCCGCCTGCTCCAGGATCTTTTCGACCGCCGCGCGATCCGCCACGTCAGATCACCCCTGCCGCGCGGAACTTCTCGAGTTCCGCTTCGCTGTAGCCGAGTTCGGTCAATACCTCGTCGTTGTGCTCGCCGAGCAGCGGCGACCGTTCGATCTCCACCGGCGAGTCGGACAGCTTCAGCGGGCAGCCGACGGTCTTGAAGCTGCCGCGCTCGGGGTGCGGAACCTCGACGACCGAGCCGAGTTCGGCCAGGGTCTCGTCCTCGATCAGTTCCTTCGTGGACAGGATCGGCCCGCACGGGATGTTGCAGGCGTTGAGCTTCTCCATCACCTCCCACTTGGTGTGCTTCTCGGTCCACTCCTCGACGAGGGCGAACATCTTGTCCAGTTTGGACAGCCGGACCTCGGGGGTGGCCCACGCCGGGTCGTCGGCCAGCTCGGCCTTGCCGATCAGCCGGGCGAGCGGGGCCCAGCCGGGTGGCTGGACGATCACGTAGATGTAGTCGTTCGGCCCGCCGGGCGCGCACTTGACCGCCCAGCCGGGCTGGCCGCCGCCGGAGGCGTTGCCCGAGCGCGGGACCTCGTCGCCGAACTGGTCGTTCGGGTACTCCCCCAGCGGGCCGTGGGCCAGCCGCTGCTGGTCGCGCAGCTTGACGCGGCACAGGTTGAGCACGGCGTCCTGCATGGCGACCTGGACGCGCTGGCCGCGGCCGGTGGAGGTCCGCTGGTACAACGCGGCGAGGATGGCGGCCACCAGGTGGATGCCGGTGCCGGAGTCGCCGATCTGCGCGCCGGTCGCGGTCGGCGGCCCGTCCTCGAAGCCGGTGGTGCTCATCGCGCCGCCCATCGCCTGCGCGACCACTTCGTAGGCCTTGAAGTCGGCGTAGCGGCCGGGACCGAACCCCTTGATGGAGGCGTAGACCAGCCGCGGGTTGAGCGCGGCCAGCTTCTCCCAGGGATAGCCGAACCGGTCGACCACACCCGGGCCGAAGTTCTCCACCAGGACGTCCACTCCGGACACGAGCCGCTCGAAGACTTCCTTGCCCTCGGCGCTTTTCATGTTGAGCGTGATGCTGCGCTTGTTGGCGTTCAGCATCGTGAAGTAGAGGCTGTCGACGCCGGGGAGGTCGCGCAGCTGGCCGCGGGTGATGTCGCCGCGGCCGGGGGTTTCCAGCTTGATCACGTCCGCGCCGAGCCAGGCGAGCAGCTGCGTCGACGACGGTCCGGACTGCACGTGGGTCATGTCGAGGACGCGGACGCCCTCCAGTGCCTTGCCCATGCTCTGGCCTCCGCTCACTTGTACATGGTCTGGTTCATGGTTCCGGGGGCGTACACGTCGGGATCGACCCAGACGTTGATCAGCGACGGCTTGCCGGACTCCCGCGCCCGCAGCAGCGCCGGCCCGATGTCGGCCGGGTCGCGGACTTCTTCGCCGTGGCCGCCGAGCATCCGCGCGAACTCGTCGTAGCGGACGTCGCCGAGGGTGTTGCCGACGCGCTCGCGCGGCAGCCCGTACTTCGCGGCCTGGCCGTAGCGGATCTGGTTCATCGAGGAGTTGTTGCCGACGATGCCGACGAACGGCAGGTCGAACCGCACGAGCGTCTCGAAGTCCCAGCCGGTGAGGCTGAAGGCGCCGTCGCCGAAGAGCGCGACGACCTCCTTGTCCGGGCGAGCGTGCTTGGCGGCCAGGACGAACGGGATGCCGACGCCGAGCGTCCCGAGTGGACCGGGGTCCATCCAGTGTCCGGGCGACTTGGGCTGGACGACCTGGCCGGAGAAGGTGACGATGTCGCCGCCGTCGCCGATGTAGATCGAGTCCTCGGTGAGGAACTCGTTGATCTCGTGGACCAGCCGGTACGGGTGGATCGGGCTCGCGTCGGAGTGCTGCAGCGGCAGCCGCTTCTGCTTCGCCTTCTCCTCCACGGCCTGGAGTTCTTCGAGCCAGGTCTTGCGGCCGACGGCGCCGTTGTCGGTGCGTCCCGACGCGGCCTCGGCGACGGCGGCGAGGACCTGGCCGGCGTCGCCGACGATGCCGAGGTCGATGTCGCGGTTCTTGCCGACCGTGCGGTAGTCGAGGTCGATCTGGACGACGGTGGCGTCCTTCGACAGCCGCTTGCCGTAGCCCATCCGGAAGTCGAAGGGGGTGCCGACGATGACGATGACGTCGGCGTTGTCGAAGGCGTAGCGGCGCGAGAGCTGGAAGTGGTGCGGGTCGCCCGGCGGCAGCGTGCCGCGGCCGGCGCCGTTCATGTAGGCGGGGATGTTCAGCGTCCGGACGAGCTCGGTCGCCGGCCCGGTCGCCCGGGTGGTCCAGACCTGGCTGCCGAGCAGGATGGCCGGCTTCTTGGCGTGCACCAGCAGGTCGGCGAGTTTCTCGACGTCCGCCGGGTCACCCGCGTTCCTCGTCGACGCCCGGTAGCGGCCGGCTTCGGGGATCCGGGCGTTCTCCAGGGGTACGCGCGCGTCGAGGACGTCGCGCGGGATCTCCAGGAAGGACGGTCCGGGCGCACCGGCGTAGGCCTCGCGGAAGGCCATGCTCACCAGGTCGGCGACGCGGGCGGTGTGCGGCACGGTGGCGGCGAACTTCGTGATCGGCGTCATCATGTCCACGTGCGGGAGGTCCTGCAGGGACCCCATCTTGTGCTGGGTCAGGGCACCCTGGCCGCCGATCAGCAGCATCGGGGATTCCGCCCGCAACGCGTTCGCGACGCCGGTGACGGCGTCGGTGGTGCCCGGCCCGGCGGTGACCACCGCGCAGCCGGGCTTGCCGGTGATCCGCGCGTAGCCGTCGGCCGCGTGCGCCGCGACCTGTTCGTGGCGGACGTCGATGACCTCGATGCCTTCGTCGACGCAGCCGTCGTAGATGTCGATGATGTGCCCGCCGCACAGGGTGAAGATCGTGTCGACCCCTTCGGCCTTCAGCGCCTTGGCCACCAGGTGGCCGCCGGATATCCCGGCAGGTTCGGCGCCGTTCGTCGCTGCGGCACTCTCCCCCGCGGTGGTGCCGGAAGTGGTCAGCGCCATGGCTCAACTCCTCTGGTCCGCCACCGGATCTCTCTTGTCCGGCGGTGCGTGTCACCTTTTTCCGAGGTCAGCGGCCCCTTCGCGGCAGACTGTAGATTGCATACCGTATGGGGTAGGCATATAGTCACTCTTCAAGCAGCCCGTGTCCAGGGCCATCCGCAGGGTTTTTCCGGACTCGAAACCGGCCCCCGCGGACCACCACTCCACGCCCTTCGCCCTGCCCCGCCGCGGAAAGGACGCTCCCGCATGGACCTCTTCGAACACGAAGCCCGCGATCTCTTCGAGAAGCACGGCGTGCCGGTCCCCCGTGGCCGGGTCGCCGCCGATCCGGCCGAAGCGCGGGCCGCCGCGGTCGCCCTCGGCGGCCCGGTCGTGGTCAAGGCCCAGGTGAAGACCGGCGGGCGCGGCAAGGCGGGCGGCGTCCGCGTGGTGCGGACCGCCGACGACGCCGAGCAGGCCGCCGACGACATCCTCGGGATGGACATCAAGGGGCACACCGTGCACCGCGTCCTGGTGACCGAAGCGAGCGAGATCGCGGACGAGTACTACCTGTCCTTCCTGCTCGACCGGACCGGGCGGACGTTCCTCGCCATGGCGTCGGCCGAAGGCGGGATGGAGATCGAGGAGGTCGCGGCCACCCGGCCGGACGCCCTGGTCCGCGTGCCGGTCGATCCGCTCGCCGGCGTCGACCCGGCCGCGGTGGCCGCCGCGTTCCCCGCCGACGTCCGCGGCGAGGTGACCGGCGTCGTCGCAAAGCTGTGGGACGTGTTCGTCGCCGAGGACTGCACGCTCGTCGAGGTCAACCCCCTGGCCCGCACCGCCACCGGAATCGTCGCGCTGGACGGCAAGATCACGGTGGACGACAACGCGGCCTTCCGCCGCTCCTCGTCGTTCGACGACACCTCGGACGGTGCTCCGCTGGAGCGTTCCGCCCGGGCGAAGGGCCTCAACTACGTCAAGCTCGACGGCGACATCGGCGTGATCGGCAACGGCGCCGGGCTGGTCATGTCCACTTTGGACGTCGTGGCGGCCGCCGCGGCCGAGGCCGGTGCGCGCGGGCCGGCGAACTTCCTCGACATCGGCGGCGGGGCGTCGGCCGAGGTGATGGTCGACGGGCTGACCGTCATCCTCGGCGACCCCCAGGTGCGCAGCGTGTTCGTCAACGTCTTCGGCGGCATCACCGCGTGCGACGCGGTGGCGACCGGGATCGTGCGGTCGCTGGAGATCCTCGGTTCCCGCGCCACCAAGCCGCTGGTCGTCCGGCTCGACGGGAACAACGTCACCGAAGGCAGGCGGATCCTCGCCGAGGCCGCCCACCCCCTGGTCACCGTGGTGGCCACCATGGACGACGCCGCCCGCGAGGCGGCGAAGCTCGCGATCGCGGAGGTCTGAGCCATGGCCATCTTCCTGGACGAGAACAGCCGGATCGTCGTCTCCGGCATCACCGGTTCCGAAGGCGCGAAGCACACGCGGCGGATGCTGGCCGCCGGGACGAACGTCGTCGGCGGCGTCAACCCGCGCAAGGCCGGGCAGCAGGTCGAGCTGTCCGGCCGTTCGCTGCCCGTGTTCAGCAGTGTCGCGGACTCGATGGCGGCCACGGGGGCCGACGTGTGCGTGCTGTTCGTGCCGCCGCCGTTCGTCGCCGACGCCGTGATCGAAGCGGTGGACGCGGGCATCGGACTCGCGGTGGTGATCACCGAAGGCGTCCCGGTGCACGACAGCGCGCGGCTGTGGGCGCACGCCGTCGCGGCCGGCGGGCGGACCCGGATCATCGGCCCCAACTGCCCGGGCGTCATCTCCCCCGGCCGGTCGAACGCCGGGATCATCCCGGCCGACATCACCGGCCCGGGCCGGATCGGCCTGGTGTCGAAGTCCGGCACGCTGACCTACCAGCTCATGCACGAACTGCGCGACATCGGCTTCTCGACCTGCGTGGGCATCGGCGGCGACCCGATCATCGGCACGACGCACATCGACGCGGTCGAGGCGTTCGAGAAGGACCCGGAGACCGACTTGATCGTCCTGATCGGCGAGATCGGCGGCGACGCCGAAGAGCGGGCGGCGGAGTTCGTGCGCGCCAACGTGTCGAAGCCGGTCGTCGGGTACGTGGCGGGTTTCACCGCCCCGGAGGGCAAGACGATGGGCCACGCGGGCGCGATCGTGTCGGGGTCGGCGGGCACGGCGGCGGCCAAGAAGGAAGCCTTGGAAGCGGCGGGAATCCGGGTGGGACGCACGCCGAGCGAGACGGCGGCGCTGGCCCGCGAGTTACTGGGCTGATGGAGCTCCGCCAGCTGGCGGTGGTGGTGGCGGTCGCCGAGGAGGGCGGCTTCACGGCGGCCGCCCAGCGCCTGCGGACGGTCCAGTCGACGGTGTCCACAGTGGTCCGGGCGCTGGAGCGGGACCTGGGCACGCCGCTGTTCCACCGCACGACGCACCGGGTGGTCTTGACGCCCGCGGGCGAGGCTTTCGTCCCCGCCGCCCGGGCGGC
>NZ_MUMI01000511.1 GCF_002155975.1 Amycolatopsis kentuckyensis | reverse complement strand
GACCGCCGAGGCGGGCGTTTTTAATTGCGTTGCCACCCCCGGTGGACTGAGGCATTCTTTTCTTCACCACAGCACGCCACCCCGAGAGGAGGAGATCGTGACCCGACGGCAAGACCGGAACCCCTGCGGCGCGATCTCCCGCGTCGTTCGCTGAAATTCCCTTTTCTTTCCGAAAAGCTCTTCGCGCCCACCCGCCGCTACCTTGGGTCGGCCGCGGCGAAGAGCGCGGTCTGCGCGCCTGCCCGGGGAGGGGCGCGTGCGCAGACCGCCCCGTCCCGGTAGCTCAGCAGGACAGAGCGCGGCGCTACGAACGCCGAGGTCCGAGGTTCGACTCCTCGCCGGGACACCGACAGTGCCGCTGCGAAAACAAGCGCACAATGGACGTATGACCACCGCCGCCGATCCCGTCGCCGGGTACGCCGGGTTCGCCGCCGCGTTGCGCGAAGCCGGTGTCGCCTGCGACGCGCACCGCGTGCAGGCGTACCTCACCGCCGTGGCCGAGATCGACGTCGCCGAGCCCACCCGGCTGTACTGGGCCGGGCGGCTGACGCTCTGCTCCAGCCCGGACGACCTCCCCTGCTACGAAGAAGCCTTCAGCCAGTGGTTTTCGATCGAGACCACCACGCCGAAGCGTGCGACGTCCGCCGCGCCCAAGAAGGCCAGGATCGCCCCGCTCGCCGCGGCCGAAGGCGCGGACGCCGAGGGCGGCGAAGGCGCCGACCAGCTGAAAGTCGCCGCCAGCGCCCACGAGGTCCTGCGTCACCGCGACCTCGCCGAGCTCACCACCGCCGAACGCGAACACCTCCGCGAGCTGCTGGCCACCCTGAAGCCCACGCTGCCGCGGCGCCCGGCCGCCCGGCGGACGCCGTCGCGGCGCGGCCGTCTCGATCCGTCGCGCACGCTGCGCGCCATGCTGGCCAGCGGCGGCGAGCCCCTCAAGCTCGTCCACGCCCGGCGCGGCCGCAAGCCGCGGCGGGTCGTCCTGCTCATCGACGTCTCCGGCTCGATGAGCCCGTACGCCGACGCCCTGCTGCGGTTCGCCCACGTCCTGACGCGGGCCGCGCCGCCGTCCGTCGAGGTGTTCACGCTCGGCACGCGGCTGACGCGGGTGTCGCGCCAGCTGCGGCAGCGCGACCCGGAACGAGCGATGCTCGCCGCGGGCTCGGCCGTCCCGGACTTCGCCGGCGGGACCCGGCTGGGGGAGACGCTCCAGGCGTTCCTCGACCGCTGGGGCCGGCGCGGCGTGGCGCGCCGCGCCGTGGTCACCGTGTTCTCCGACGGGTGGGAACGCGGCGACACCGGACTGCTCGGCGAGCAGCTCGCGCACCTGCGCCGGCTCGCGCACGCCGTATTCTGGGTGAATCCGCACGCCGGCCGTGCGGGCTACGCTCCGGTCCAGTCGGGCATCGTGGCCGCGCTGCCCCACATCGACCGGCTCCTGGCCGGGCACACCCTGGCCACTTTGGAACGACTGCTCGGGGAGATTGCCGATGCGTGACGTACTCGACGACGTGTTCCGCCGCTGGTCCGACGGCGAGACCGTCGGACTCGGCACCGTGGTCGCGACCTTCTCGTCGGCGCCGCGCGCGCCCGGCGCCGCGATGGTCGTCGCTCCCGACGGGACCGTCGCCGGCAGCGTGTCCGGCGGCTGCGTCGAAGGCGCGGTCTACGAGCTCGCGCAGGAGGTCGTCGCCGAGCGCAAGCCGGTGCTGCAGCGCTACGGCGTCACCGACGACGACGCCTTCGCGGTCGGCCTGACCTGCGGCGGGATCATCGACATCTACGTCGAGCACGTCGACCGCGAGTCGATGCCGGAGCTCGGCGACGTCGTCGCGTCGGTGCGCGGCGGCGAGCCGGTCGCGGTGGTCACGATCATCGAGCACGAGCGCGAAGGCCTGGTCGGCGAGCACATGATCGTCTGGCCGGACCGCACCGCGGGCTCGCTGGGATCGTCCCGGATGGACGACGCCGTGGCCGACGACGCGCGCGGGCTGCTGGCCAGCGGCCGCACCGGCACCCTGCACTACGGCCCGGACGGGCAGCGCCGCGGCGAGGGCATGGCGGTGTTCGTCAACTCCTTCGAGCCGCCGCCCCGGCTGCTGGTGTTCGGCGCGATCGACTTCGCCGCCGCGATGGCCCGCATGGGCGCCTACCTCGGCTACCAGGTCACGGTGTGCGACGCGCGGCCGGTGTTCGCCACGACCAGCCGGTTCCCGGACGCGCACGACGTCGTCGTCGACTGGCCGCACCGCTACCTGCAGGCGGAGGCCGACGCGGGTCGCGTCGACCAGCGCACGGCGATCGCGGTGCTCACCCACGACCCGAAGTTCGACGTGCCGCTGCTCGAGGTCGCGCTGCGCCTGGACGTCGGGTACGTGGGCGCGATGGGGTCCCGCAAGACCCACGACGACCGGTTCGCGCGGCTGCGCGAGGCCGGGATCACCGAGGCGGAGCTGGAACGGCTGTCGTCGCCGATCGGTCTCGACCTCGGTGCGCGCACACCCGAGGAGACGGCCGTGTCCATCGCCGCGGAGATCATCGCGTTGCGGTGGGGCGGCGGTGGCAAGCGGCTTGCCGAGCTTTCGGGACGCATTCACGGCTGACTGAGCCAGACGGCCGATAAAGTTCACCCGTCCGGAAATCCGCACCTGCGGAGTTGAGCCGCGCCTGAGCGCGTATCTGCGGAGCGGGTAGTTGAACGTGTGACATCAGGGCTTGTCGACGCGAAGGTCGCGTAGCACGCTCGGGTTTGTGAGCCCGATCACGGTCGGGCAGGCCGTTCCCGAACCGGCTTTTGGAGGCCTGATGCGCATCACCGTCACCGTCGACGGGACGAAGTACACCGACGAAGTCGAACCCCGCACCCTCCTCGTGCACCACCTACGGGAAAAACTCGGGAAGGTCGGCACCGTCGTCGGCTGCGACACCAGCAACTGCGGCGCCTGCACCGTCCACCTCGACGGGCACAGCGTGAAGTCCTGCTCCGTGCTGGCCGTGCAGGCCGACGGCTGCGAGGTCACCACCGTCGAAGGTCTCGCCCGCGACGGCCAGCTGCACCCGGTGCAGCAGGCGTTCCACGACAACCACGCCCTGCAGTGCGGGTTCTGCACGCCGGGGATGATCATGCAGTCGATCGACCTGCTGGCCGACAACCCCGACCCGGACGAACAGGCCGTCCGAGAGGGCCTCGAAGGCAACCTCTGCCGCTGCACCGGCTACCAGAACATCGTCCGCGCGGTCCGCGACGCGGCGAAGCACATGAGCCCGGGCGCCGGGCCCGAAGCCGAGCGGATCGCCGAGAACAAGCACGTCGGCGTGGGTGGTGACTGATGACCGCGACGATCGAACCGGAGGTCGGCAAGTCCCGCCGCCGCAAGGAGGACGAGCGGCTCATCACCGGCCGCACCCGCTGGACCGACAACATCACGCTGCCCGGCCTGCTGCACCTGGCCGTCCTGCGCAGCCCGTTCGCGCACGCCAAGATCGTTTCTATCGACACCTCGGCGGCGAAGAGCGCGCCCGGCGTCATCGCCGTCTACACCGCGCAGGACCTCGACCCGGACGGCTCGATCGGCATGCCGTGCGCGTGGCCGATCACGCCGGACATGAAGGCGCCGCGCCGCCCGGTGCTCGCCGCCGGCACGGTCAACTTCGCCGGTGAAGGCGTCGCGGTCGTCGTCGCGCGCTCGTCCGCCGAAGCGCACGACGCGCTCGAGGAGATCGACGTCGAGTACGACGAGCTGCCGGTCGTCCTCGACATGGAAGCCGCCATCGCCGACGGCGCCGCGCTGGTCCACGAGGACCTCGGCACCAACACGAGCGCCGTCTGGAAGTTCGACTCCGCCGAGGCCGGCACCGGCGGCAACGTCGAGGACGCGATCAGCTCGTCGGAGGTCGTGCTCAAGCGCCGCTTCCGCCAGCAGCGGCTCGTCCCGGCCTTCATGGAGCCTCGCGCCTGCGTCGTCGACCCCACCAGCACCCAGATCACCATGTGGTCGTCCACACAGGTCCCGCACATCCTGCGCGTGATGTCGGCGCTGACGCTCGGCATCCCCGAGCACAAGCTGCGCGTGATCGCCCCGGACGTCGGCGGGGGCTTCGGCGGCAAGATCGCCGTCCTGCCGGAAGAGATGATGTCGCTGCTGGTCGCGCGCAAGCTCGGCAAGCCGGTCAAGTGGAACGAGACGCGGTCGGAGACGATGCTCGCCGCGCACCACGGCCGCGACCAGATCCAGGACATCACCATTTCGGCCACCCGCGACGGGCAGGTCACCGGCCTCAAGGCCGAGTTGCTCACCAACCTCGGTGCCTACAACGGCCTGGTCGGGCCCGGCGTGCCGATCCTCGGCGCGTTCATGTTCAACGCGATCTACAAGATCCCGGCGTACCACTTCGCGTGCACCAACGTGTACACGACGACGACGCTGACCGACGCCTACCGCGGCGCCGGCCGCCCGGAGGCGACGTTCGCGATCGAGCGGATCATGGACGAGCTCGCCGTCGAGCTCGGCATGGACCCCCTGGAGCTGCGCGAGAAGAACTGGATCAAGCACGAGGAGTTCCCGTTCACGACCGTGTGCGGGCTGACCTACGACTCCGGCAACTACGAGGCCGCCACCGAGAAGGCCAAGCAGCTCTTCGACTACGACGGCCTGCGCGCCGAGCAGGAGAAGCGCCGCGCGTCGAAGGACAAGGTGCAGCTCGGCATCGGCATCTCGACGTTCACCGAGATGTGCGGCCTCGCGCCGTCACGGGTGCTCGGCTCGCTGGACTACGGCGCCGGCGGCTGGGAGTACGCGTCGATCCGGATGCTGCCCACCGGCAAGGTCGAGGTCACCACGGGCGCGTCCGCGCACGGCCAGGGCCACGAGACGGCGTGGAGCCAGATCGTCGCCGACCAGCTGGGCGTCGCGTTCGAGGACGTCGAGATCCTCCACGGTGACACGCAGTCGTCGCACAAGGGCATGGACACCTACGGCTCGCGGTCGCTGGTCGTCGGCGGGATCGCCGTGGTCAAGGCCGCGGAGAAGGTGATCGCGAAGGCCAAGCCGATTGCGGCCCACCTGCTCGAATGCGCGGAGGACGACCTGGAGTTCGCGGGCGGCAAGTTCACGGTCAAGGGCACCGGCACGGCCACGACCATGGGCGACGTCGCGCTCGCGGTGTTCGCGGCGCACAACCTGCCCGACGGCGTCGAGCCGTCGCTCGACTCGGACGCGACGTTCGACCCGGAGAACTTCTCGTTCCCGCACGGCACGCACCTGTGCGCCGCCGAGGTGGACACCGAGACGGGCCGGATCAGGCTGCGCTCCTACGTCTGCGTCGACGACGTCGGGGTCGCGGTGAACCCGCTGATCGTCGAGGGCCAGGTGCACGGCGGGCTCGCGCAGGGCATCGCGCAGGCGCTGTTCGAGGGCACCGAGCACGACGAGAGCGGCACGTTGACGACCGGCACGTTCGCCGACTACCTGCTGCCGTCGGCGGCCGACCTGCCGTCGTTCACCACCGACCGCACGGAAACGCCGTCGACGACGAACCCGCTCGGCGCCAAGGGCGTCGGCGAGGCGGGCACGATCGCGTCCACCCCGGCGGTGGTCAACGCGGTGATCGACGCCGTGCGGCAGTTCGGCGTCAACGACATCGAGATGCCGCTGACCCCGATGCGGGTGTGGCACGCCATCCAGCACGGCACGACCGACGCGGGCGGCCCCGGCCGCGGCGAAGCGGGCGGCGGGCTCGGCTCCATCGACGCCACCGGAGGTGCGCAGTGATCCCGGCTCCCTTCGACTACGTCCGCCCGTCCACAGTGGACGAAGCGGTCCAGGCGCTGGCGGCGGCGGGCGAGGACGCCAAGGTGCTGGCGGGCGGGCAGAGCCTGCTGCCGGTGCTGCGGATGCGGCTCGCGGCGCCGACGACGCTGATCGACCTCGGGCGCGTCGCCGAACTGCGCGGCGTGCGCGAGGAGGGCGCCGACCTGGTGATCGGCGCGATGACCACGCACTACGACGTCCAGCGGGACGCGTTGGTGGCTTCGCACGCGGCGTTGCTGAAAGAGGCGACGGACACGGTGGCCGACCCGCAGATCCGCCACCGAGGCACCCTCGGCGGCGCGATCGCCCACGCCGACCCGGCCGGCGACCTGCTGGCGCCGGTGCTCGCGCTGGACGCCTCGCTGGTGGTCGCCGGGCCGTCGGGACGTCGCACGGTGCCGGCCGCGGACTTCTTCCGCGACCTGTTCACCACCGCGCTGGAGCCGGACGAGCTGCTGGTCGAGGTCCGCATCCCCAAGCACACGGGGTGGCGGGCGCACTACGAGAAGTTCAACCGCGTCGCCCAGGCGTGGTCGATGGTGGCGGTCGCGGTCACGGTCCGCACCGAGGCCGGGGTCATCGAGGAGGCCCGTGTCGCGCTGACGAACATGGGCTCGACCCCGATCCGGGCGTCGGGCGTGGAGTCGGCGCTGGTCGGCGTCCAGGCATCGGCGGAGTCGATCGCGGCGGCGGCCTCGCACGCGGCGGAGGGAACGAATCCGCCGGTGGACAGCAACGCCGACGTCGAATACCGCCGCCACCTCGCACAGGTGCTGACGGGCCGAGCCATCGCAGCGGCGGCCGGCGCCTGAGACGTCCGTTCGTCCCCCTGGCCGCCACCCCGGTGGCGGCTAGGGTGGGCACCGGCCCCGTCCGTTTTCAGGAAGGAGGTCGGCCCGTGCGGCTCGACCACGAATTCACCGTCCCGGCTCCGATCGGCGAGGTCTGGCAGGCGGTCGTCGACCCCGAGCGCGTCGCCCCGTGCATGCCGGGCGCCACCTTGACCAAGGTCGAGGGGGACAGGTTCAGCGGAACGGTGAAGGTCAAGCTCGGGCCGATTTCGTTGCTGTACAAGGGAAACGGCGAGTTCCTCGAGAAGGACGAAGCGGCCCGCAAGGTGACGATCAAGGCCTCGGGCAAGGATTCCCGAGGCTCCGGAACAGCGGCGGCAACGGTAACGCTGACGTTGACGGAGAAGGACGGCGCAACCCACGGAACGGTGGCAACCGACCTGGCGATCACGGGCAAGCCGGCCCAGTTCGGCCGGGGGTTGATCAGCGAGGTGGGCGGGAAGATCCTGGACACGTTCGCGGGGTGCTTGTCGGGCAAGCTCGCCCCGGCGGAGGGGACGCCGGCACCGCAGGCTGCCCCGGCCGCTGCGGCTGCTCCGGCGAAGAGCGCTCCGGCCGGGGATGCCCCCACTGCCGCGGCTGGCCCTGCGGCGGCGGCAGCTGCCCAGCCGGTGGCCGAGCCTGCCGCCCAGCCGGTGGCGGACCAGGGTGCAGCGGCGGCCGGACCGACGGCCACGTCCGAGCCGGTGGCCAAGTCCGAGCCGGCGGTCAAGCCGGCGCCGACCACCCCGGAGATCAACACGGAGCCGAAGCCCAAGCCGGCGGACCGCCCGGTGCTGCACAGCGTCCCGGCACCCCCGGAGACCGAGGCGATCGACCTGCTCGACTACGCGGGACAGTCGGTGCTCAAGCGAGTGGTCCCGGTTCTCGTCGCCGTCGCCGCGGTGGTCGGCTTGGTGGCGATCGTCCGCGCGCTGCGCAAGTGAGGCTGCCCGGGCTGGCGTGTCCCTGCGGGTGATCCGCCCGTGAGGCGCTGAGCTGCGTCGATCTACCCTGCGCGGGTCTTCGAGCAGGGGCGTTGCCCGCAATTCCCCCGGACTGGCGACGCGGGTCGCCGGAACGGCTACGCTGGGCTACCTGGTCGGCCGAACTTCGCGCAAGGGGTACGTCACGATGCCGGTTCGTCACGTCTGTGGCCTCGGCTCTTGAGAGCGCAGGCCGCCGTGCGCCGGGAAGCGCTTTCCACCTGGCCGGGCTGGCCCGCGCGATGGGCGATGTGGGGCGGTGCGAAAACCCGCTGGATCGCCTACGCCCTCGGCTGTGAACTGCTCGCCGTCGGCGCGACCGGGACGGCGCTGGCCACCGGGTTCGGCGGGTCCGTGCGTCCGGGGTGGTTCGCTGTGCTCGTCGCCCTGGGGTGGCGCAGGCCGAGATGTCGCGCCGGATCGAGCGGTTGCGGCGGTGGATGAGCGGGCAGACGCACATCAACGTCACCTCCGTCTGGTACCTCGCGGGTGTCGTTCTGCTGCCGCCGGCGTGGGTGGCGCTGCTGGCCGTCGTGCTCTACACGCACCTGTGGGTGCGGGTGTGGCGCCAGGTTCGTACGCGGCCCGCGCACCGTTTCGTGGCGAGCACGGCTTGGGCGATGCTCTCGTGTTTCGCTGCTTCCTCCGTTCTCGCGGTGCTGGGGTTGCACGGGACGCCGTTGCAGACGCCGCGCGGGTTGTTCGCGCTGTGCTTGGCGGCCGCGGTGTTCGAGCTGGTGAACGTCGGCCTCGTGGCGGCCGGCATCTACCTGTACACCAGCCAGCGCTCGGCGGCCGACCTGATGGGCACGTGGGAAGACAACGCGTTCGAGCTGGCGACCCTCTGCCTCGGCGGGCTCGCCGCTCTTGCGCTGGTCGAGCAGCCGGTGCTGGTGGTGTTCGTGGTGGCGCCGTTGCTGCTGTTGCACCGCTACCTGCTGTTGAAGCAGCAGCTGCAGGTCGCGGCCGTCACGGACGAGAAGACCGGGCTGCTCAACACCGCCGGCTGGCACGAATCGGCGATGCGCGAGCACACCCGCGTCCAGCGCCGCGGCGCCGGCGGAGGTTTCGCGGTGCTGATGATCGACCTGGACCACTTCAAGCGGATCAACGACAC
>NZ_MUMI01000510.1 GCF_002155975.1 Amycolatopsis kentuckyensis | reverse complement strand
GGCGGGTGGTCGTCACCCCGGCCGGGAACCCGGGCGCGTGCCCGCAGCCGGTGGTGGGGACGGGGTGACGACCACCCGCCACGTCACCTCGGGCGGCCTCGACCGCGAGTACACCGTCCACCTGCCCGCCCGGTACCACCCGCACCGGGCGTACCCGCTGGTCCTGTCCTTCCACGGGCACAAGCGGACCTCGCAGTACCAGGAGGAGCTGTCCGGTTTCTCGGCACTGGACGCGATCGCGGTATACCCGCAGGGCCTGATCGGCACCGACGGCGAATCCGCCTGGACCGGGGCACCGTATTCGGCCGCCGCCGACGACGTGCTGTTCACCAGCGACCTGCTGAACTCCCTGCAGCGCACGCTCTGCGTCGACAACCGGCGGATCTACGCCGCGGGCAAGTCCAACGGCGGCGGGTTCGCCGGCGTGCTGGCCTGCCGCCTGCCCGGCCGGATCGCCGCGTTCGCCCCGGTGTCCGGCGCGTTCTACCCGCAGGGCGGCGCCTGCCACCCGAGCCGCCCCGCACCGATCCTCGACTTCCACGGCACCGCCGACACGACCATCCCCTACGACGGCAACCCGGCCAAGGGCCTCCCGGCGGTCCCGGACTGGCTGGCCGCGTGGTCCACAAGGGACGGCTGCCGTCCGGACCCGGTGTCGTGGACGCCGGTGGCGGGCGTCGTCGCGCAGAAGTGGCTCAGCTGCGCCCTCGAGCACTACCGCGTCGAAGGAGCGGGGCACGTCTGGCCCAGCACCCGGCCCAACGCCGACTCCGCGACGCCGACGGTCATCGACGCGACCCCGGTCATCTGGCGGTTCTTCCGCAGCCATCCGCTGCGGTGAAACACGATTGACGCAGGTCAGCAGGCTCGGCGACGATGTTGCGCACAAGTTTTCCGGATTTCACGAAGGAAAAGGTGCGCCATGAAGGTTTTGGTCCTGAACGCCGGCTACGAGCCGCTGCAGACCGTTTCGGTCCCGCACGCGATCCGCATGCTGGTCCGGCACGTCGCCGAGATCCACGAGGCCGAGGAGGGCCTCGCCTACGGGCTGTTCCCGCGCCCGAAGATCGTGCGGTTACTGCGTTACGTCGTCATGAAGTGGCGATATACGCAGCCGCCGCGCTGGTCCCGGCGCGGCGTGCTGGTCCGTGACGGCCACCGCTGCGCCTACTGCGGGCAGCGCGCGACCACGATCGACCACGTGACGCCGCTGAGCCGCGGTGGCGCCCGGACCGACTGGCTCAACACCGTCGCCGCGTGCGGCGGCACCGCCCGCAGCTGCAACGCCCGCAAGGCGGACAAGCTGCCGGGCGAGGCCGGGATGAAGCTGCGCTTCACCCCGTACGTCCCGGCGTGGGACCAGCTGCACCGGCCCGGCGCGTGAGCACGGCCTGTCCGTCGGCACT
>NZ_MUMI01000051.1 GCF_002155975.1 Amycolatopsis kentuckyensis | reverse complement strand
GGATCCGGAGGGCAACGAGTTCTGCGTGCTGTGAACCGGGCTCCCGCTCCGCCACGGCAGCACCCGCCCGAACCGCACCAGCTCGCCGTAGGTCGCCGGATCCACCTCGGCGAACACCTGGTCCAGCACCGCCCGCGCCGCCTCGTCAGGCGTCCGGGCCTGGCTGAAGTCGCTGAACCACGGCCGCGACGCGCGCGTGTCCACCAGGCCCGGGCAGACCGCCGCCACCAGAGTTCCGTCGGCGAGGTCGCGGTCCCGGCGCTCGGCCGCCACCGCGCGCACCGCCGCGACCTGGGCCACCTTCGACGGCACGTTGATCCACTCCGGCCAGCCCGCCGCCGGCGCCGTGCCGTCGTGGATCGCCGCGCGCCAGTCCTCGACCGCCTTCTCCACCTCGTCCAGCGAGACGCCGTCGAAGCGCGGCCGCAGCGGTTCGGGCAGGTGGCCCAGGGTGCCCAGCGAGCTGGCCACGACGAGCAGCCGCCCGCCCGGCCGCAGGACCGGCCCGAACGACCGCAGCACCGCGTGGGTGCCGCCGTTCGCGACGTCGAGGAAGACGTCCGCCTGCTCGGCCTGCGGGCGGCCCGGGTCGAGCGGGCCGACGGCGTTCGAAATCACGATGTCGGCCGGTACGGCGAAGCGGGCGACGGCAGCGAAGTCGGAGACGTCGAGGACGCGCCCTTCGACCCGGCTGCGCGTCGCCGGATCGGCGGCGACGTCGGCGGCCGCCGCGGCCACCCGGCCGGCGTCGCGGCCGGTCAGCAGGACGAGGTCTTCGGGAGCGAGGCGGGCGGCGAGCCCGCGGACGAGGGCGAAGCCGAGGCCCTGGTTGGCCCCGGTCACCACGGCGATGCGTGTCATACCGGCCACGCTAGGTCCGGCCGGGGCATGCGAAAAGCGAGAATCAGGCAACCCTGGTATGCGTGAACGTCATGGACTTCGGTGACGTCTCCCTGGTCGCCCTGCGCGTGTTCCGCGAGGTCGCCGAACGCGGCACCCTGACGGCGGCCGCGGCGGCGCTCGGCTACACGCAGTCCGCGGTGTCGCGGCAGATCGCGTCCCTCGAACGGGTGGCGCGGACGCCCGTGCTGGAGCGGCGCCCCGACGGCGTCCGCCTCACCGCCGCCGGGGCCGTCGTGCTGCGCCGGGCCATCGCGGTGCTCGGCGAGATCGACGCCGCCGGGCGCGAGCTGGCCGGGCTGCCCGCCGACGCCGGGACGGTTCGCCTGGGCTGGTTCCCCAGCGCGGGCGCGGTGCTGGTGCCCCGCGCCGTCGCCGAACTGCGGCGCACGCACCCCGGCGTCACCGTGGTCACCCGGGAGGGCACGACGCCGGTCCTCGTCCGGGCGCTGCGCGCGGGCACCGTCGATCTGGCCGTGCTCGGCTCGGTCCCGCCGTTCCGCCCGCCGGACGTCGAGACGCCGGCGCTGCGCCTGGAGACGCTCGCCGAGCGCAGCCTCCGCCTCGCCGTGCCCGCGGGCCACCCGCTGGCCGGTGCCGGCCCGGTCGACGTCGCGGACCTGCGGGGGCAGCGCTGGATCGCCGGGCCGCCGTCGGGCGAGGAGACGCTGATGGGGGTCTGGCCGGGGCTCGATGAGCGGCCCGAGATCGCCCACACCGCCCGCGACTGGCTGGCGAAGCTGAACCTGGTCGCCGCCGGCTGCGGGCTGACGACGTTGCCCGCTTCGCTGGCCGAGGCCGTGCCGCCGGGGGTACGGGTGCTGGAGGTCCGCGGCGGGCCGTCCGAGCGGCGGCGAGTGGTGCTGGCGCGCCTCCCGGGGCCGATGCCGGAGCCCGCGGCCCTGCTGGCCGACGTCCTGCGCGCCGCTGCCGGATGACCCAGATCACCTCCATTCCGGTCACATCCGCCCCCGCGGCAGGGTCTACTGCTACGAACGGCGGAAGGAACGGGACACAGTGGACACGCTGACCGAGCGGTTCGAGCGGGAGCGGCCGCGGCTGCGCGCGGTCGCCTACCGGATGCTGGGCTCGGCGGCCGAAGCCGACGACGCCGTCCAGGAGGCCTGGCTGCGGTTCCATCGCACCGACGCCGCCGAGATCGACAACATCCCCGCCTGGCTGACCACCGTGGTCGCCCGGGTCTGCCTGTCCCTGCTGCGCACGCGCCGCAACCACCGCGAGGAGCCCCTCGACGGGCAGCCCGAGCCGGACGACGACCGCCGCGACCCCGGGCAGGAGGCCGAGCTGGCCGACACTGTCGGGCTGGCGCTGCTGGTGGTCCTCGACGCGCTGGGCCCGGCCGAGCGCGTCGCGTTCGTGCTGCACGACATGTTCGCGGTGCCCTTCGACGAGATCGCGCCGGTGATCGGCAAGACCCCGGCCGCCACCCGGCAGCTCGCGAGCCGCGCCCGCCGCCGGGTCAAGGGCGGGACCACGACCGACGCCGACCTGCCCCGGCGCCGCAAGGTCGTCGAAGCCTTCCTGGCGGCCTCCCGCGGCGGCGACTTCGAGGCACTCCTGTCCCTGCTCGACCCGGACGTGGTGCTGCACGCCGACCGGTTCGCCGGCCCGAGCCCGGCGCCGATCGTGCTGCGCGGCGTCGAGAGCGTCCGCCGCGGCGCGATCCTGGCGTCCGAGCGGGCCCGCGCCAGCGAACTCGCCCTGGTCGACGGCGCCCCCGGCCTGCTCATGGTGCGCGAGGGGCGGCTGGCGGTGGTCCTCGCGTTCCAGGTCGACGGCGACCGCATCACCGGCATCGAGGTCATCGCCGACCCGGCGCGGCTCGCCGCGCTCGAGCTGGCGGTGTTCTAGCCCAAGGCGGCGCGAAGGCGTGCTTCGCGCTCTTCGGGCGTCTGACGCGGGCAGCTCACGCACTTGGGGTTGCCGACTTCGTAGATCAGGCAGCACGAAGCACGCCGTACGGCGGGGGTGCGGCCGACGCGTACGAAGCGCGGCTTCGGCAGGCCCAGGCCGATCGCGGCGACCAGGGGCCCGGCGAGGGTCATCGCGCGCTCCGGATCGGGCGTCCACAGCAGCCGGTTGCCGATCGAGTCGGTGGCGATCGCGCCGAGAGCGCGTTCCCGGGCCCCGCTGACGGCGGCGATGGTGCCGATCGCGGTGCCGAGGGCGCCGGCGAGCGCGGCGCCCAGCTCGGGGAGCCCGCCGTCGAGGGGACGGGTGGACCGGGCGCCGAGGAACCGCCCGTCGGCGACGAGGTCGAGCTCCACGGCGTTCAGGGACGGATCGACCGGCGTCCCGGCCAGCAGGCCTTCCACGGCCGGGGCCACGAGGACCGACGACAGCGAGTACCACCAGATCGTCCCGAGCACCTCGGGCCGCGCGCAGCCGTACAGCTTCGCGGCGCCGCCGATGCGGGCCCGCACCCACTCCGCGTCCGCGAGCCGGGTCGCGGGCGCGGTCCAGTCGGGCTTCACCCCTTCACCCTTCCAGACTCAGCGCCGCCGGTAGGTGGAGACCGTGAACGACACCGTCACCACCTGCGGCTCCTGCAGCGCGGCGAGGCGCTCCCGGCGGCCGTCCCGGTCCAGGTGGAACCCGGCGGGACCCATCTCGACCGCCTGGCGCACCTGCCGCGGCGTCAGCTCCACCTCGCGCCGGACCCCGGTGCGGTCCGTGCGGGTGAAGTACTCGCCGAGGGTGGCGTCCAGGCGCTCGTCCTTGCGCTCGTCGACGGCCAGGACCAGGTCGCCCAGCTCGCGGAGGTGGTCCGGGGCGGGCGCGGCGACGACGAGCAGGCCGCCGGGCCGCAGCACGCGGTGGAACTCCGGCCCGTTGCGCGGCGCGAAGACGTTCAGCACCACCGACGCGACGCCGTCGCCGACCGGCCACGGCTCCCACAGGTTCCACACCGCCGCGCCCAGCCGCGGGTGCGCCCGCGCCGCCCGGCGCAGCGCGACCGCCGAGACGTCCAGCGCGAGGCCGAACGCGTCCGAGGCCTCCAGCACCCGCGCGAGGTAGTACCCCGTGCCCGCACCGGCGTCGACGACGAGCCCGCCGGCCTCCGCGCAGACGCGGGCCAGCTCGTCGGCAAGGGGCTCGTAGGCGCCCGACGCGAGGAAGTCCGCGCGGGCCGCGACCATCGGTGCCGTGTCCGCCGTCCCGGCCGGGATTCGCGCGTGCAACAGGTTCACGTAACCCTGCCGCGCTAGATCGAATGAGTGGCGGTTTCCGCAACGCAGCGTGCGTCCCGCTGCGCCGATCGGGTCACCGCACACCGAACACCGCAGGGCCGCGACGACCGGGGGTGGCAGTGGGTCATTCCCGTGGTCGGCCGGTGTCATGGGGATATTCGACCACGACGTTTCGCAACCGGACACCGGAGGAGGGGTCTGGGGAAACCTGGCCGTAACAACCGGGCGCGGACAGTTCACGCGGGCGAAACCTCACGAGCCGCCCCGTGAAACACCGCAAGCCAAAACTGCCAACGCACCAACCCAGGGCACGGGAGGACGATGTGCTGAACGCAGGAGACACCGCATGGGTATTGGCCAGCGCCGCGCTGGTCATGCTCATGACCCCAGGACTGGCGTTCTTCTATGGCGGCATGGTCCGCGCGAAGAGCGTCTTGAACATGCTGATGATGAACTTCATCGCGTTGGCCGTCGTGGGGGTGCTGTGGGCCCTGTACGGCTTCTCGATGTCGTTCGGCGATGACGCCTTCGGCGGCTTCCTCGGCAACTTCCACTTCGCCGGCCTCGAGAACACCTTCGGGAAGCTCGCCGGCTTCGCGGTCGCCGCGACCGACACCTCGCCGGCGGTCGCCTGGCCCGGCTCGGACGGCCTGCCCGTCCTCGCCTTCGTGATGTTCCAGCTGATGTTCGCGATCATCACGCCCGCGCTGATCTCCGGCGCCATCGCCGACCGCGCGAAGTTCTGGGGCTGGACGCTGTTCGTCGTCGTCTGGGTGACGGTCGTGTACTTCCCGGTCGCGCACTGGGTGTTCTCCTTCAACGGCTTCATCGGCGAGAACGCCGTCGGCGGCTGGATCGCGAACAACCTCAAGGCACTCGACTTCGCCGGTGGTACCGCGGTCCACATCAACGCCGGTGCCGCGGGTCTCGCGCTGGCGATCGTGCTCGGCAAGCGCAAGGGCTGGCCGAAGGACACCGGGCGTCCGCACAACGTGCCGTTCGTGCTCCTCGGCGCGTCCCTGCTGTGGTTCGGCTGGTACGGCTTCAACGCCGGTTCGGCGCTGGCCGCCAACGACCTCGCCGCCGTGGCGTTCACCAACACCACCGTCGCCACCGCCGCCGCCGTCCTCGGCTGGCTGCTCATCGAGCAGATCAAGTTCGGCAAGCCGACCACCCTCGGCGCGGCTTCCGGTGCGGTCGCCGGCCTGGTCGCGATCACCCCGGCGTGTGGTTTCGTGAGCCCGCTCGGGGCCATCGCGATCGGCCTCATCGCCGGTGCGGTCTGCGCGCTGGCCATCTCGCTCAAGTTCAAGTTCGGCTTCGACGACTCGCTCGACGTCGTGGGCGTCCACCTGGTCGGCGGCATCGTCGGCACGCTGCTGATCGGCTTCTTCGGCACCACCAGCGTCAACGCGCTCGGTGCGGACGGCCTGTTCTACGGCGGCGGGTTCACCCAGCTGGGTCGTCAGGCGGCGGCCGCCGGTGCGGTGCTCGCGTACTCCTTCGTGCTGTCCTTCATCATCGGCTTCGTGATCAAGAAGGCCGGCGGCTTCCGCGTCAGCACCGAGGACGAGATCAGCGGCATCGACGAGGCCCAGCACGCGGAGAGCGCGTACGACTTCACCGGATCCAGCGGCGGCATCGGCCAGCCGACGACGATCCCGGTCAAGTCCGCCACCGGCACCGCGAAACTCGAGGAGAGCAAGGCATGAAGCTCATCACGGCGATTGTCAAGCCGTTCACGCTCGACGACGTCCGCTCCGCGCTGGAGCAGCTGGGCGTGCTGGGCATGACGGTCAGCGAGGTCCAGGGCTACGGCCGGCAGAAGGGCCACACCGAGGTCTACCGCGGTGCGGAGTACTCGGTGGACTTCGTGGCCAAGCTGAAGGTCGAGGTCGTCACCGACGACACCAACGTGGAGAAGGTCCTCGAGGCCATCACCACGGCCGCGCACACCGGCAAGATCGGTGACGGCAAGGTGTGGGTGACGCCCGTGGAGACCGTCATCCGGGTACGGACCGGCGAGCGCGGCACGGACGCTCTATAAGGCGTCTGGGATGGCCGACGGGGGCGAACTGGTCAAGGCCACCGAGCGCTTGCTCGAGGGCAGGCACGGGAGGCTGGGGGCGTCCGCACTGCGGGCGGCCCTGGTCGACCTCTACGAGTTCTGGCTGAGCAGGGGAGCCTCGGCGGCCGGCGTCGACACCGCGGAACCGGGTGTCGCGCTGGTCGCCGTGGGCGGGCTCGGCCGCCGGGAACTGGTGCCGTTCTCCGATCTCGACCTGCTGCTGGTGCACAACGGCAACAGCGGCGTCGGGGAGATCGCGGACGCGCTCTGGTATCCCTTGTGGGACGCGAAAATCGGGCTCGACCACTCGGTCCGCACACCGGGTGAGGCGCTGAAGGTCGCTTCGGAGGACCTGCGCGTGGCCATGGGCCTGCTCGACGCCCGGCACCTCGCCGGGGACGCCGAGCTGAGCGGCCGCCTGGTCTCCGCGGCGCGGGACCAGTGGCGCCGCACGGCGCGCAAGCAGATCCCGGACATGACGGCGTCGGTCCGGCAGCGCTGGGCCCGCAGCGGCGAAATCGCGCAGTCCGCCGAACCGGACCTCAAGCACGGCCGGGGCGGCCTGCGGGACTTCGCCGTCCTGGAAGCACTGGCCGCGGCGCAGCTCACCGCGCGTCCGGGCGAGGAACTCCTGGAGGCGAAGGGACTCCTGCTCGACGTCCGCACCGAGTTGCGGCGCGAGATCCGGCGCGAACGGGACGTCCTGTCCGCGCCGGAAGCCGAGCTGGTCGCCGCCGAGCTCGGCTTCGGCGACCGGTTCACGTTGGCCCGCAAGCTTTCCGGAGCGGGCCGCACGATCGCGTATGCACTCGACGTCGCCCTCCGGTCCACTGTGGATCCTCCGAAGACGCGCTTCGGACGGCGTCCGGCCCGGACACCGCTGGCCGAAAACGTGGTCCTGCACGGCAACGAGGTGGCGCTGGCCCGCGACGCCGTCCCGGCGAAGGACCCGGCGCTGCTGCTGCGGGTCGCGGCGGCGTCGGCACGCACGGGCAAGCCGATCGCGCTCGGCACGCTGAAGGCACTGGCCGAGTCGGCGCCGGAGCTGCGCACGCCGTGGCCGGCCGAGGCGCTGAACGCCCTGGTCGAGCTGCTGGGCGCGGGGGAGGGCCTGGTCGACGCGGTCGAGTCCCTGGACCGGACGGGCCTGTGGTCCCGGCTGTTCCCGGAGTGGGGCGCGGTCCGCGACCTGCCGCCGCGCTCGCCGGTGCACCAGTGGACGGTCGACCGCCACCTGGTGCGCACGTGCGTCGAGGCGGCCAAGCTGACGACCACGGTGTCCCGCCCGGACCTGCTGCTGATCGGCGCGCTGCTGCACGACATCGGCAAGGGCCGCGACGCCGACCATTCGGAGCTGGGCGCCAAGATCTCGGCCCAGGTCGCGACCCGGCTCGGGCTGTCCACCGCCGACGCGGCAACGGTGTCGGCGATGGTCCGCCACCACCTCCTGCTGCCGCACACGGCAACGCGGCGCGACATCAGCGAGCCGGCCACGGTGGCCAGGGTGGTGAAGACCCTGGACAGCGACCTCGTCCTGGTGGAGTTGCTGCACGCCCTGACCCAGGCCGACTCGCTGGCGACGGGCCCCGGGGTCTGGACGGACTGGAAGGCCCGCCTGCTGGCGGAGCTGGTGTCAGGCTGCGAAGAAGTGTTGCACGGCAAGGGTTTCACGGCCCCCTCGCCGATGGACGACGAACAGCGCGAGCTCGTCGCCTCGGCGGTGGCGTCGGGCACGGGCGAAATCCGGATCAGTTCGCACGGGAAGGTGGTGACGGTCCTCCTGGCGGTCCCGGCCCGGGCGGAGCTGCTGGCCCCGGCGGCGGGCGTGCTGGCGCTGAATTCCCTGGAGGTCCATTCGGCGATCCTGCGCGGCCACGACGGCGGCCGCGCGGGGGTCTTCACGGCGTCCCCGAAGTTCGGTTCCCTGCCGGACGCGACGCTGCTGAGGGAGCAGTTCGCCCGGGCGGTGGCGGGCACGTTGCCCCTGACCCAGCGCCTGGCGGCGAAGGAGCGTGACTACGGTCTGCCGGCTCCCGTCGCCCCGAAGGTGCTGTGGTTCGACGACGAGACGACGGGCCCGGACACGGTGGTCCTGGAACTGCGCGCGGCCGACCGCATCGGCCTGCTGTTCCGCGTGGCGGGAGCGTTGCGCAGGTGCGACGCGGAGGTCCGCTGGGCCAAGGCATCGACGCTGGGCGGCGCGGTGGTGGACTCGTTCGCGGTGACGCCCCGGAGCGGCCGCATCGAACCGGGCTGGCGCCGAGAGGTGGAGCAGGCCGTCCTGAATGCGGCTTCCTGAGTGCGTTGTTCGAAGCCGCGAGCACCCGCGGCTTCGAACAACGCGGTAATTGCTCCGCCGCGTCCGCTCCGGCTGGTCGAGAATGCGTTCTTGCCCGAGTCGCGGAATTCCGGGCATCGGTGCCGCAGCAGTTCCCGGAGCGTCGGCGAGGTGCTCGTCCCGTTCCCTGACCGACCTCGAGCGGCCGGCCGGGGCTCGGTGACCTCTGGCGGCTGGAACCGGCGGCTTCCTAGGCGATCGCCGTGCCGTCGACCACCTGGTTGCGGCCCGCGTCCTTGGCTCGGTAGAGGGCCTTGTCCGCGGCCTGCAGCAGGCGGTCGACGGCCGTTCCGCCGTCCGGGTAGGTGGCGACGCCGATGGAGGCGGACAGGCCGCCGATCGCGCGGATGCCGGTGCCGTCCTCGTACTCGACGCGCAGGGACTCGATCGCCGAGCGGATGCGCTCGGCCACCGCCAGCACCGCCGCCGGCCCGATGTCCGGCAGCAGGACGACGAACTCCTCGCCGCCGAAGCGGCCGACCGAGTCGTAGTCGCGGACCGCGCTCTTGATCGTCGCCGCGACCGCGCGCAGCACGGTGTCGCCGGCCAGGTGGCCGTGCTCGTCGTTGATCAGCTTGAAGTAGTCCAGGTCGATCATCAGCACGCCGAACGTGCTGCGGGTGCTGCGCTGGGCGCGGGCCAGTTCGCGCGAAGCGAGCAGGTGCCACCCGGTCGTGTTGAACAGGCCGGTCTTCTCGTCGGTCGTCGCGGCGATCTCCAGCTGCTTGATCAGCACAGCCCGGTGCAGCACCAGCAGCGGCGGCACGATCGCGACGGCGAGCGCGGGCAGCGTCGCCAGCGTCAACGCCGTGAGCAGGCCCAGGCAGAGCGTCGCGACCTCGAGGAGGTTGTCGCCGAGGCCGCCGAAGAACGCCTTGACCGTGCGCTTGGTGATCGTCAGCGCCGGGAGGATCGTGATCGCCGCGACCAGGAAGTACGTCACCGCGGCCAGCGTGATGGCCGTGACGCCGCGCCAGCCCGCCGTCAGCGCGGAGTACATGTCCGGGACGCCGAGGCGGCCCAGGACGAGTTCGGCGGAGTAGCAGGTGATGACGACCAGCGTCGCGTTCAGCGTCGTCCGGAACGGCGGGACGCGCTTCATCCGCGCGAGGCTGCGCGTTGCCAGGTGCACGTAGAGGACGGCGATCAGCGCGGTGACCAGCGCGGGCGGCAGAAGCAGCACGCCGGCGAACGTCCAGACCGACGTCAGGTTGATGTGCGGGGTGTCGGACACCAGACGTCGGACGCGTTCGATCTTCCGGCCCAGCTCGGCCTGCAGCACACCGAGGCCGGAGAGGACGCCGAGGACGGCCAGGTCCCACCCGCGCACGGGGACGGCGACGGCGGTCCAGCCGGTGGCCACGAGCGCCACGGATTCGACGAGGAAGCAGTAGAAGATCAGCGACCCGCGCTGCCGCCAGAGGGTCCAGTGAGCAGGGTTCAGCACCCCACGGATCCGTCCCGCGCGGGGTTGGGCCGGACGGGCGCCGTCCATACTCAAGGCGGTGCAACTCCCCTGGGTGATCCGACGATCCGCATCCACCCCACCACACCGGGCGGCCGCGATCGATGATTGCCACACGTTCGGAGCAGTGAAGGGAGGCCACCGCCATGCGCAACCGCGAGTCCTGAGGCCCCCGAGTCCCGAAGTCCGCGCGAACCGCCGGAGGGAGGCCGTCATGCGCAACCGCGAGTCCTGAGCAGCTGGGCCCCTCGTCCGCCTGTGCTCGAGAGGAGGGCTGTCGTGCGCAATCGCGAGTCCTGAATCGATGCGATCCCCGTCCGACCGTGCCCCGAAGGGAGAGCCGCCGTGCGCAACCGCGAGTCCTGAGCTGTGTGACCTCCGTTCATCCGCGCTCGAGAGGAGAGCTGTCGTGCGCAACCGCGAGTCCTGAGCCGCCGGGCCCCCGTCCGTCCGCGCGCCGGAAGGAGAAGTGCTGTGCGCAACCGCGAGTCCTGATCCCAGCCGTGCATCCCGTCCGTTTCCGCCCGAGAGAGGAATCGTCACCATGCGCAACCGTGAGTCGTGAATTCGCGCCGGAGGAGGATCCGGCCGACCCGCATCCGCGGGCCCGGGTGGGGCCGCTCAGGCGGTCGCGCCGCCGTCGACCACCAGGTCGTGCCCCACGGTGAACGCGGCTTCGTCCGAAGCCAGCCACAGCACCGCGGCCGCCACTTCGGCGGTGGCACCCACCCGGCCCAGCGGAATCGCGCTCTTCAGCCGCTCGGCGCGATCGGCGTCCGTTTCGCCGGGGCGCCGGGACATGTCCGTGTCGGTCGCGCCTGGGCTGACCGCGTTGATGCGGACACCGTCGGCGATGTGGTCGCGCGCCGCCGTCCTGGTCAGCGCGCTGACCGCGGCCTTCGACGCCGCGTAGGCCGCCATGTTCGGCAGCCGGCCGTGTGCGCCGATGTTCGACGCCATGTTGACGATCGCGCCGCCGCCGTGCGCCCGCATGTGCGCGACCTCGTGCTTCAGGCACAGCCACGTCCCGGTGACGTTCGTGCCCAGCACCGCGCCGAAGTCGTCCTCGCCGAGGTCCGCGGCCGGCGCCGGTGCCCCGAGGATGCCCGCGTTGTTGAACGCGACGTCCAGCCCGCCGTGCCGCGCGACGACCGTCTCCACCATCCGCGCGACATCCGCGGAGTCGGTCACGTCGACGGTCACGGCGCTCGCGTCGCCACCGATCTCCGCCACCGCGGACGCCAGCCGCTGCCCGTCGCGCCCGGCGACGACCACCGTCGCGCCTTCGTCCGCGAACGCCCGCGCCGTCGCCCGGCCGATGCCCGAGCCGCCGCCCGTCACCAGGACGACCTTGCCCGCGAAACGTGCCCCCATCGTGTACCTTCTTTCTGGTCCGATCAGTCTTGAATGAGCAGGCGCAGGGCCTGTGAGACGGCCGCGTCCACCCGGCTCGCCGCGTCGGTGCCCTTGCCCAGGACGCGCAGTCCCTGGAGCACGGTGAGCAGGAAACGCGCCAGCGTCGCCGGGTCGCTGCCGGCGGGGAGTTCGTCCTGGGCCTTCGCGCGTTCCAGCGCCATGGTGAGGGCGACCTCGAGGGTGTCCCAGCTGCGTTCCACCACTCGCGCGACGTCGGGATCGTGGGGGAGCAGCTCGATCGCCGCGTTGACGACGAAGCAGCCCATTCTCGTTTCGTCGCCGAGGATTTCCGCGGTGTAGCCGTCGAACAGCCGGCGCACCGCGGCCACCCCGGAACCCGGCTCCGACAACTGGGACATCACCCGCGCGTCGGTCCGTTCCGCATAGCGCTTCAACGCCGTGACGTACAGGTCGTGCTTCGTGCCGAAGGTGGCGTACAGGCTGGCCTTGGCGACGCCGAGGTGCGTGACGAGGTCGCTGACCGACGTCGCCTCGTACCCCTGGCGCCGGAAGAGCGTGAGCGCGCCGTCGCATGCTTCGCCGACGTCGAACTCCTTGACCCGGGACATGATCGAAACCCTAGCCGCATCGAGAACGCTCGGTCAAATATGTCGCCCGCGGTGTGTCGCGTCCGATCACGGCGCGTGCGGTGGCACTATGGCTGCTTCGACCGGCTCGAGGGGGTGAGCGATGCAGGATCGGCTGACGCTGCCGCCGACCGTCGTCGCGACCCACCTGCGCTCCTGCGCCGAGGAACTCGCCGCCGGACTGCGGTGCGGCGGCCCGGGCGCGACGACGGCCGAGCTCACCGACGTCGTCGCCCAGCTGGTCGCCGGGCAGGAAGCCATTTCCCACGCGCTCGCCGGCCTCGCCGCCCGGGTCGAAGGCGGCTCGGACGCCCTCGCCGCGGCGCCGCCCCTGGACGTCGAGGTGGTCACCGAGGTGCTCCGCGCGGCCGCGATCGCCTCCCGGTGCTCGGCGGAGGCGCTCGACGAGGTCACGCCGTCGTTCGAATGTGTGAGCGAATCCGTCGCGCCTGACACCCGTTTGTAGCTGTCGATCCGCCACGGCCGCTGTCTAGCCTGGGAGCTGCGGAGGTGGCACGGATGCGCGCAGTGTGGACGGGCACGATCGGATTCGGCAGTTACGCCATCCCGGTGAAGGCGTACAGCGCCACCGAGGAGCGGGAGATCCCGCTGCACCAGGTGCACGAGTCCGACGGTGGCCGCATCCGGGTCAAGCGCGTGTGCGAGGTCGACGGCGCCGAGGTGCCGCCGGAGGAGATGGTCCGCGGCTACCCCGTCCCCGGCGGCGACGTCGTCCTGCTGTCCGACCACGAGCTCGCGTCGCTCCCGATGGCGGGCCGCACGATCGCCATCCGCGGGTTCGCGCCGGTGCCCGACGTCGACCCGCTCTGGTTCGCGAAGAGCTACTACCTCGAACCCGAACCGGCGGGCACGAAGCCGTACGTGCTGTTCAGTGAGGCACTCCAGCAGTCGGGCCGGCTCGCGCTGGTCACGGTCGCGCTGCGCCGCCGCGAGACGCTCGGCGCGCTGCGCGTGCGCGACCAGGTGATCGTGCTCGAGACGATGCGGTGGCCCGACGAGGTGCGCACCCCCGACTTCCCGTTCCAGCACGCCGACGTCGACATCCGCCCCGGCGAGCTGCGGCGTGCGGTGAACCTGGTCGAGGAGCTGACCGGCGAGTTCGACCCCGGCCGCTACCCCGACCGTTACCGCGAGGCCTTCCAGGCGTTGGTCCAGGCGAAGATCGACGGCGCCGAGGTCGTCCAGCCGACGGCCGCCGAACAGGCCGAGGGAGTAACCCGCCTGCTGGCGGCGTTGCAGGAGAGCGCCGCCGAAGCGGAGGATGCGCGCAACGCGGCCGTCACCAAGGCCAAGGCGGCTGCTTCGAGGGCCGCGAAGGCGCGTACGACGGCGAAGCGAGCCGCGACGCGCAGCCGCACGAAGACGTCCTGAGTATTACTACCCACGGGTAATTGAGGGTTCTCACACTGAACCCGCCACCCCTCGGCGCGGCAGACTTCCTTCTGCCAGCGGATACCGGATCGCTGGCGAGGGGGGAAGTCCGGACGGCCCCTGGGGAGGTGAGCCGTCCAGGCGCCAGGGTTCCGGGGCGGGCCGGAGGAGGAGCGGCCCGTTTCCGGAACCCGTCCCGCACCGCGGGGAGGCGGTGCGGGACAACAGGGGGTGTCCGAAGGCTGCCGTGGAGGGATCGAGGGGTCTCCACGGCAGCTTTCAGGCGTCCGCGACCCGGATCAGCAGGTCGGCGGCCAGCCGGAGCAGCTGCCGCTCGGTCGGCGACAACGTCGATTCGAGCGCCTCGGCCAGCCAGCGTTCGCGTTGCGTGGTGTACCGGCGCAGGACGGCCAAGCCGTCCTCGGTGATGCTGATCCGTGAACGGCGCCCGTCGTCGGGATCCGGCGTCCGCTCGATCTGGCCGCGGAGATCGAGCGACGCCAGGATGCGGGTGAGCGACTGCGGCTGCAGCCGTTCCGCTTCGGCCAGCTCGGTCGGCGTCTGCGTGCCCGCGCGGTAGAGGCGGCTCAGCACCGCGAGCACCGCCGGCCCGGGGCTGTGCCGGTCCACTTCCGCGCGCATCCGCCAGTTCAGCCGTCCGACGCCTTCACGCACCCGCCGGGACAGGTCGGCGAGTTCGGCGTCCGCGGTGATCCGCGTGGCGGTCTCGTCAAGGGTCCGGGCCGGTTCGGTCTGCATGGCCCCACATTAGGTGGTTCCCGCCACCAGCCGGGCATAACGCCCGCCGCGCGCCAGCAGCTCCTCGTGTGTCCCGCGTTCGGCGATCCTCCCTTCGTGCAGCACCACGATCTGGTCCGCGTGTTCCACTGTGGACAGCCGGTGCGCGATCGTCAGCGTCGTGCGGCCGGCGGCGAGCCGGTCGAGCTCGGCCTGCACCGAGCGTTCGGTGCGGGTGTCGAGTGCGCTGGTCGCCTCGTCGAGGATGAGCACCGGCGGGTTGCGCAGCAGGATCCGGGCGATGGCGATCCGCTGTTTTTCGCCGCCGGAGAAGCGGTAGCCCCGCTGGCCGACGACCGTGTCGTACCCGTCCGGCAGGCCGGCCAGGGTGTCGTGGACGTGCGCGGCCTTCGCCGCCCGTTCGATCTCGTCGTCCGTCGCGTCCGGCTTGGCGAAGCGCAGGTTCTCGCGCACGGTGTCGTGGAAGAGGTAGGTCTCCTGCGACACCAGCCCCACACCGGCCGCGAGCGAAGCCAGCGTGACGTCCCGGACGTCGGTGCCGTCGATCGTCACCGAGCCGCCGCTCACCTCGTACAAGCGGGCGACGAGGTAGGCGAGCGTCGTCTTGCCCGAGCCGGTCGAGCCGACCAGCGCCGTCGTGGTCCCGGCCGGTACGTCCAGGTCGATCTCCTGCAGCGTCGGCGGGCCGTCTTCGTCGTAGCGGAACGAGACGCCCCGCATCGAGACGTCGCCGCGGCGCACCTCCAGCTCACGCGCACCGGGCTTGTCCGCGATCTCCGCCGGCAGGTCCAGGACTTCGAAGATGCGGCCGAAGAGCGCCTTCGACGTCGCCACGTTCTGCCCGATGGTCTGCATCGCGCTCGCCGGCGCGACCAGCCGGTTGAGCATGCTGGTGAACGCCACGACGGTGCCGAGCGAGATCGGCGACGCGCCGCCCGCCAGCGCCAGCCCGGCGATCCAGTAGACCAGCGCCGGGATCACCGTCAGGCTCATCGCCCGCGACGCCGTCTGCCAGCGGCCGGCCAGCGCGGCCGCCCGTTCCAGCGAGGCGATCTCCCGCGACTCGGCCCCGAAGCGCTCCCGCATCGCCCGCTCGTTGCCCATCGTCTTGGCGAGCAGCACCCCGGTGACCGACAGGGACTCCTCGACCATCGTCGTCAGCCGGGCCATCCGGCGGGTCCGGCCGCGGGCCAGGGTCCGCCGCTTCTTGCCCAGCCGCAGCGTGAACAGCAGGAACAGCGGCACGACGATCAGTGACAGCGCCGCCAGCTGCCAGTCGAGCAGGACCAGTGCCACCGCGATGGCGATCGTCGTGGTCGCGTTCTGCACCATCGACCCGGCCGTCGTGGTGATCACGTTGTCGACCCCGCCGATGTCGTTGAACACCCGCGAGAGCACTTCGCCGCTCTTCGTCCGCGTGAAGAAGCCGAGGGACATCCGCTGGAAGTGGCCGTAGACGGACACGCGCAGCTCGTTCATGACCCGCTGCCCGATGGTGTTGGACAGGCCGGTGGTGGCGACGCCGAGCGAGCCGCTGCCGACCGCGCAGGCGATCATCCCGGCTGCCAGGAGGCTGATCAGCAGCGTGTCGCGGTGCGGCAGGGCGTCGTCGAGGATCTCGCGCAGCAGGAACGGCGAGACCACGCCGAGGCCGGCCTGCACCACGATCAGTGCGAACAGCGCGGCGAGCGGCCCGCGGTGCGGGCGGAACAACCCGGCGATCCGGCACAGCGGCACCGGTTCGTCGGTGTCGCCGGCCGGTTCGCTCAGGACGGGGACTGAGGTCATGCACCCATGTTTACTAAAATTCGGCGGCCGCGCCACCAATTTTCCTGGAATCACTCGGAAGTGCGTCGAACGGTAGTTAACCCATGCGTACTAGCGCGCGCACACCCGCGAGGAGAAGGAGCAGGAGCGACTACCCTCGACAAGGCCGGCCGCGTCCGGCGCGCCACCATCGACCCAGCTGGAGCGTGCACACCCGTGTTCGACACCCTCTCCGATCGGCTCACCGCCGCCCTGCAGACGCTCACGCGCAAGGGCAAGCTGTCCGACGCCGACATCGACGCCACCGCGCGCGAGATCCGCATCGCGCTGCTGGAGGCCGACGTCGCCCTCGGCGTGGTCAAGACCTTCATCGCGAGGATCAAGGAGCGGGCGAAGGGCGCCGAGGTCTCCCAGGCGCTCAACCCCGCGCAGCAGGTCGTCAAGATCGTCAACGAGGAGCTCGTCGGGATCCTCGGCGGCGAGACGCGCCGGCTGAACCTGGCCAAGACCCCGCCGACCGTGATCATGCTGGCCGGTCTGCAAGGTGCCGGTAAGACGACGCTCGCCGGCAAGCTCGCGATGTGGCTGAAGAAGCAGGGCCACGCGCCGATGCTGGTCGCCTGCGACCTCCAGCGCCCGAACGCCGTCACGCAGCTGCAGGTCGTCGGCGAGCGCGCCGGCGTCGTCACCTTCGCGCCCGAGCCCGGCAACGGCGTCGGGGACCCGGTCGACGTCGCCCGCCGCGCCATCGCCGAGGCCAAGCGCGCGCAGCACGACGTCGTCGTGGTCGACACCGCGGGCCGCCTCGGTGTCGACGAAGAGCTGATGAAGCAGGCCGCCGACATCCGCGACGCGGTCGAGCCGGACGAGGTCCTGTTCGTCGTCGACGCGATGATCGGCCAGGACGCCGTGACCACGGCCCAGGCGTTCCAGGACGGCGTCGGCTTCAGCGGTGTCGTGCTCACCAAGCTCGACGGCGACGCCCGCGGTGGTGCCGCGCTCAGCGTCCGCGAGGTCACCGGCCAGCCGATCCTCTTCGCCTCCAACGGCGAGAAGCTCGAGGACTTCGACACCTTCCACCCGGACCGGATGGCGTCGCGGATCCTCGGCATGGGTGACGTGCTCACCCTGATCGAGCAGGCCGAACAGGCCTTCGACCAGAAGCAGGCCGAGAAGGCCGCCGAGAAGCTCTCCAGCGGCCAGCTCACCCTGGAGGACTTCCTCGAGCAGATGCTCGCGGTCCGCAAGATGGGCCCGATCGGCAACCTGCTCGGCATGCTCCCGGGCGCCGGCCAGATGAAGGACCAGCTGGCCCAGGTCGACGACAAGCACCTGGACAAGCTGCAGGCGATCATCCGCGGCATGACCCCGGCCGAGCGCGAAGACCCGAAGATGATCAACGGGTCGCGGCGGCTGCGCATCGCCAACGGCTCCGGCGTCACCGTCCGCGAGGTCAACGACCTGGTCAACCGGTTCTTCGAGGCCCGCAAAATGATGGCCCAGATGGCCGGCCGGTTCGGCTTCGGCGGCGGGGGCGGCGGCTCCAAGCGCAAGGGCAAGAAGGGCAAGAAGGGCGGGCGCGGCCCGACCCAGCCCAAGGTCCGCGGCGGCTTCCCCGGCGGCATGCCGATGCTGCCCCCGGGCGGCCAGATGCCGGGCGGGATGCCCGACCTCTCGCAGCTCGGCGGCATGAACGACGTCCCGGGCTTCGACCCGTCGAAGTTCAAGCTGCCGAAGAACCCCAAGGACAATTGAGCACCGCGCTCCACGCCGCCGGGGTGATCCTGCCCGGCGGCGAGCCGGGGGAGCTGTGGATCACCGGCGGCCGGATCTCGTTCGAGCCGGTGCCGGACGCCGAGAGCCTCGGCCGGGACGTCTTCCTCGTGCCCGGCCTCGTCGACGCGCACTGCCACCCCGGCATCGGCGTCGGCGGGCCGGTGTCGCTGGACGAGGCGACCGAGCAGGCGATCACCGACCGGAACGCCGGGACGCTGCTCATCCGCGACTGCGGCCTCCCGATCGACGTCCGCCCGCTGCAGCGGCGGGCCGACCTGCCGACGATCATCCGCGCCGGGCGGCACCTCGCCCTGGCCAAGCGCTACCTCCCCGGCCTCGGCATCGAGCTGGCGGATCCGGAGCAGCTGCCGGACGCGGTCGCCGAGCAGGCCCGGGACGGCGACGGCTGGGTCAAGCTCGTCGGCGACTGGATCGACCGCGGGGTGGGCGACCTGGCACCGCTGTGGCCCGACGACGTCCTGGCCGAAGCCGTCAAGGTGGCGCACGACCACGGCGCCCGCGTCACCGCGCACGTGTTCGGCGAAGCGGCGCTGCCGGGCCTGATCGCGTCCGGCATCGACTGCCTCGAACACGGCACCGGCCTGGGTGCCGGCCAGCTGGCCGAGCTCGCGCGGCACGACGTCGCCCTGGTCCCGACCCTCATCAACATCGAGAACTTCCCGGGCATCGCGGACAAGGCGGGCAAGTACCCGGCCTACGCCGCTCACATGCGCGCGCTGCACGCCGGCGTCGGCGAGATGGTCGCTTCGGCCATCGAAGCCGGCGTACGCGTCTTCGCGGGCAGCGACGCCGGCGGCATGGTCGAGCACGGCAGGCTCGTCGACGAGATCGAGGCGCTCCACCGTGCCGGTATGACCCGCGAACAGGCCCTCGCGAGCGCGTCCTGGGCCGCCCGCGACTGGCTCGGCCACCCCGGCATCGACGACGGCGCGCCCGCCGACCTGCTCGTCTACCCGAGCGATCCGCGCGAGGACCTGGGCGTCCTGCGGCATCCTTCGCACATCGTGCTCGGCGGCGTCGTGTACGCCTAGACCCCCGCTGATTTCCTTGCGGGGTCGGCACTTTAGCGTGGGAGACGTGACGGACGACGACGGCGCACGGCGCGTGCTCGGGGCGCACTGGTGTTTCGTGGCGTTCTTCGCGGGCATCGCCGGCTACTACCTGGCCAACCTGATCATCGCCGCGGCGGTCAACCGCAACGTCGGCGAGTTCGACCCCCTCGAACTGCACGACATCGGCCCGCTCCTGCTCCTGGCGTTCGTGCCCAACCTCCTGCTCGGCCTCGGCCCGGCGGTGGGCTCGTGGCGGTGGGGGCAGGGGCTGCGCGCCGACTTCGGCCTCACGCCGACCTGGCGCGACGTCCGGATCGGCCTCGCCTGCGGGGTGCTCGCGCTGGTCGTCGGCTACCTGCTCAACCTGATGCTGATCGCGGTCTACGGCGCCGACGACGTCTCCGACAGCCCGCTGACCGACCTCGCCGACACCTTCGACGGCGACACGGTGTGGCTGGTGCTCGCGGCCGTGATCGTCATCGCCGGCGCGCCGATCACCGAGGAACTGCTGGTCCGCGGCACGCTGTGGAATGCGCTGTCGGTGCACCGGGTCCCGCCGTGGGTGGTGCTCGTGCTCACCTCGCTCGTGTTCGCCCAGCTGCACGGCGAGCCGACCCGCACCATCGCCCTGTTCGGCCAGGGCATCGCGATGGGACTGGCCCGGCACCTGTCCGGCCGGGTCAGCGCCGGGGTGATCGCCCACGCGGCGAACAACCTCCCGCCGGCCGTGCTGCTGTTCGTCGCGCACTGAACGTTGCGAAGTTCGATGGACAGTAGCTGGACGGATACTGTGAGATCACATCCCGGCGGCTAGGCTCGGCATCTGGAGCCGACCGACGCGGAGGGCAAGGCGTGACCACTTCCCAGCCCCGGGACCCGGCTGCCGACGCCGCGCCGTTCCCCGAGCCCGAGGAGCCCGCCGCGACCGCCTTCCTGCCGCCGGCGCCGCGGCACCGGTGGGGCTTCGGCGCCTTCCTGCTCGTCGAGGCCGTGCTGCTGGCTTCCGCGGCCTTCGTGTCCGTCCTCGTCGGCGACACCGGTCCCGGCCCGCTGCCCATGCGCGTCGTGCTGCTCGGCACCATGCTGCCGACGATGATCGCGGCCGGCGTCGCGGTGCTGATCACCTTCGTCCGCGGCAACGGGCCCGTGGCCGACCTGCGGCTCGAGTGGCGCTGGGCCGACGTGAAGACCGGCCTCCGCTACGGCTGCGTCGGGCTCGTCTTCACCACCCTCGCCGCCTACCTGTGGACGCAGCTGGTCGGCGACGCGAACGCGACGTCGGCGATCAGTGCGCTGGTCGAGGACCGCCGGATGTCGATTTCCGCGGCCCTGGTGATGTTCGTCTACCTCTGGCTGCTCGGCCCGATCTGCGAGGAGATCATCTACCGCGGCCTGCTCTGGGGTGCCGCCGAACAGCTGCAGTGGCGCAGCGAGCGCTGGGGCCGGGTCGCGGCGTTCCTGCTGTCGACGGCGGTGTTCGCGGCCAGTCACCTCGAGCCCCTGCGGACGACGTTGCTGCTGGTCATCGCGGTGCCGATCGGCCTGGTGCGGCTGGTCACCGGCCGCCTGCCGGGCAGCATCGTCGCGCACCAGGTGAACAACTTCCTCCCGGCGCTGACCATCCTGCTCGGGGCCCTCGGGGTGGCCTCTTTCTAGGTCCGTGAGCGCCGTCTGGCAGAATGGCACACTGCCTGCTTCCGCCGGACCCTCTCACCGTGCGAAAGCTCCTGACCTTCGGGTGCCCGCGTCCGTGTCCCCACTCGGCCCGCGTGCGCCCAGCCCAGCACCAGAGAGATTCGAGGAGAACCCACACCCGTGGCCGTCAAGATCAAGCTGCAGCGCCTCGGCAAGATCCGTGCGCCGTACTACCGCATCATCGTCGCCGACGCGCGCACCCGCCGGGACGGCAAGGCCATCGAGACGATCGGCAAGTACCACCCGAAGGAAGAGCCGAGCCTGATCGAGGTCGTCTCCGAGCGCGCCCAGTACTGGCTGGGTGTCGGCGCGCAGCCGACCGAGCCGGTCCAGCGCCTGCTGGAGATCACCGGTGACTGGCAGAAGTTCAAGGGCCTGCCGGGCGCCGAGGGCACCCTGAAGGTGGCCGAGCCGAAGCCGTCCAAGCAGGACCTGTTCAACGCGGCGCTGGCCGCGGCCGGCGAGGAGCCCTCCACCGAGGCCACCACGCCGAAGAAGAAGTCCACCCCGAAGAAGGCCGAGGCCGAGAAGGCGGAGGCCGCTGAGGGCGAGAAGTCCGAGTGAGTTTCCTCGCGGACTCCCTCGAGCACCTGGTGCGCGGGATCGTCGACAACCCGGACGAGGTCCGGGTCGAGCTGCTGACCACGCGCCGTGGCCGCACGCTCGAGGTGCACGTGCACCCCGACGACCTCGGCAAGGTGATCGGCCGGGGCGGTCGCACGGCGACCGCCCTGCGCACCGTCATGGGCGGCATCGGTGGCCGCGGCGTCCGGGTGGACGTCGTGGACACCGACCGCTGAGCCTTTCGGAAACGGTCAGGATGGACGTCGTAGTCGGCCGCATCGCGAAGGCGCACGGAATCCGCGGGGAACTCGCGGTGGACGTGCGCACGGACTCGCCGGACGAGCGGTTCAAGATCGGTGCGGCCGTCACGACGAAGCTGCGTGACGGCAGCAAGAGGGAACTCACCATCGCAGCCGCCCGCGAACACAGCGGGCGGCTGCTGGTGCGTTTCGAGGAGGTCCTCACCCGCGACGTCGCCGAGACGCTGCGGGGCGCGCTGCTGCTCGCCGACACGGCCACGCTGCCGCCGACCGAGGACCCCGACGAGTTCTACGACCACGAGCTGGCCGGCCTGCGGGCCGAGCTGACCGACGGCACGGTCGTCGGCAAGGTCGTCGAAATCGTCCACTCGCCGGCCGGTGAGCTCCTGGAACTCGACGTCGACGGCCGCGAGGTGCTGGTGCCGTTCGTCCGCGCGATCGTCCCGACCGTGGACGTCGCGGGCGGCCGGGTCGTGCTCGACCCGCCGGAAGGGCTCCTGGACGCCTGAGATGCGGATCGACGTCGTCACGATCTTCCCCGAATACCTCGACCCGCTGCGTGCCGCGCTGCTGGGCCGGGCGATCGACCGCGGCCTCATCGAGGTCGGCGTGCACGACCTTCGCGACTGGACGCACGACGTGCACCGCGCGGTCGACGACGCGCCGTACGGCGGCGGCCCCGGCATGGTCATGAAGCCGCAGATCTGGGGTCCGGCGCTGGACGACGTCTGCACGCCCGGGACGCGGCTCGTCGTCCCGACGCCGGCCGGACGGCCGTTCACGCAGGAGCTGGCCCACGCCTACGCGGCGGAAAAGCACCTGGTGTTCGCCTGCGGCCGCTACGAGGGCATCGACCAGCGGGTCGTCGACGACGCGGCCCGCCGGATGCCGGTGGACGAGGTGTCGATCGGCGACTACGTCCTGGTCGGCGGCGAAGCGGCGGTGCTGGTCATCGTCGAGGCCGTCGTCCGGCTGCTGCCCGGGGTGCTCGGCAACGCGCGTTCGGCCGCGGAGGACTCGTTCTCCGACGGCCTGCTCGAAGGGCCCAGCTACACGCGCCCGGAGGTGTGGCGGGACCTGGCCGTGCCGGACGTGCTGCGGTCGGGCAACCACGCGCTGATCGACCGCTGGCGGCGTGACCAGGCCCTCGAGCGCACGGCCCGCCGCCGCCCCGATCTCCTGGCGGCGCTGCCGGAAGGTAGTCTCGACAAGCACGATCGCGGGGTCCTGGAGGGCTTGGACCCCGAGCAGGCCGAGGGCCGGTTCTCCCGGCCCGATCCCGGTCTGTAATACTTGACAGGTTGGCGTGAGTGGACTTCCTCGTCCACGAGCCCGCCATCAGCCCCCCGGGTCGCCCGCAGCGGCACCGTTGCGCGCCCGGGATCTGTACGCAAGCCATACGAAGACGAGGACGGACCACCGATGAACACCCTGGACGCGCTGGACAAGCAGTCGCTGCGTTCCGACATCCCGGACTTCCGCCCGGGCGACACGCTCAAGGTGCACGTCCGCGTCATCGAGGGCAACCGCGAGCGCAACCAGGTCTTCCAGGGCGTGGTCATCCGCCGTCAGGGCGGGGGCATCCGGGAGACCTTCACCGTTCGCAAGGTCTCCTTCGGTGTCGGCGTGGAGCGCACCTTCCCGGTGCACTCGCCGAACCTGGCCGAGATCGAGGTGCACAAGCGCGGCGACGTGCGGCGCGCGAAGCTGTACTACCTCCGCGACCTGCGCGGCAAGAAGGCCAAGATCAAGGAGCGGCGCGAGAACCGCGAGACGGCGTCGGCTAACTGAGTCACCACCCCGTTACCGGTAGCCTGACGACGTGGCCGAACCCGTGTCCCAGAACGCTCCCGAGGATGACCCCGATCGCTCCGAGGAGGACAAGCCCAGGCTGTCCCGCTCCGAGGAGCGCGGGGGATCCCGCCGGCGGCGAGCCAAGCCCGCCAAGAAACGGTCGTTCTGGAAGGAACTGCCGATCCTGCTCGTGATCGCCCTGGTGCTCACGATCCTGATCCAGACATTCCTCGCGAAGGTCTTCATGATCCCTTCGGGCTCCATGGAGGCCACCCTGCACGGGTGCCCCGGGTGCACCGGAGACCGGATCCTGGTCGACCGGGTCACCTACGACTTCACCGAGCCTGCTCCGGGCGACGTGATCGTGTTCAAGGGCCCGCCGGCGTGGATCAACAACGAGATCCCGCCGCAGGAGTCGGGCAACATCGTCGTCCGCGGCCTGCGCGGTCTCGGCTCGCTGGTCGGGTTCGCCCCGCCGGACGAGCGCGACTTCGTCAAGCGGGTGATCGCGGTCGGCGGGCAGACCGTCCAGTGCTGCGACCAGCAGGGTCGCATGGTCGTGGACGGCAAGTCGCTCGACGAGCCGTACATCTACTGGGACAACCCGTCGATCCAGGAGCAGAAGACATTCACGCCGGTCAAGGTGCCGGCCGGGATGGTCTGGGTGCAGGGCGACAACCGCAACAACTCCGACGACTCCCGGTTCCAGGGCGGCGGCGGCGTGAACGGCGCGGTCCCGGTCGACAACATCATCGGCAAGGCGCGGATCATCGTCCTGCCGCCGAGCCGGTGGGGCGGGATCTCCGACCACAACCCGCAGGAAGCGGCGCAGCCGGCGGCCCTGGGGGCGCCGGCCTGGCAGAGCGGGCTCCCGCTCGGCGCCGGGATCGCGGCGGCGTGGCCGGCGTTGTTCGTCGGACGCAAGCTCAAGTCCGGACTGCGCCGGGCGGCCGGGCGGAAACCCTAGCCTTCAGCCGGCAGACGGGTGATCCAGCCTTGACACTTCCCGTTCCCCTGACGGCGGCCGAGCCGATCCGGCCACCGCGAGCCGTGGTGCGCGGCGACCTCTTCTGGGGTCTGCAGGGCGCGCTCGACCGCCGTGGCCTCGGCCCGGTCGCCGGCGTGGACGAAGCCGGCGCCGGCGCGTGCGCGGGGCCGCTGGTGGTCGCGGCCTGCGTGCTCAAGCAGGGCGACGCGGCGAAGCTGACCGAGCTGACGGATTCGAAGATGATGACGGCCAAGGCGCGCGACCGGGTCTACGACCTGGTCCTCGCCCGGGCCGTCGACTACTCGGTGGTCGTCATCCCGACCGAAGAGGTCGACCTCTACGGCATCCGGGTGATGAACCTGGAGGGCATGCGCCGCGCCGCGGCGGCCCTGCGCGTGCAGCCGGGCTACATCCTCACCGACGGGTTCCGGGTGCCGGGCCTGACGGCCCCGAACACGGCGGTGATCAAGGGTGACCGTTCGGTGGCCTGCATCGCGGCCGCGTCGGTGCTGGCCAAGGTGACGCGGGACCGCATCATGGCGGGCTACCACGACGACTTCCCGCACTACGGGTTCGACGTCCACAAGGGGTACAGCACGTCCGACCACCTGGCGGCGCTGCGCGAACACGGCCCCAGCGACGTTCACCGCTGGTCGTACACGAACGTCGCCACGGTGGCCGTCAAGCACGGCCTGCGTCCCGCGCGGCCGGTCCTGCTGACGTACGCGGCGCTGGAGAAGGCCATGGAGACGCCCGGTGCGGCCGGCCTGGCCGCGGTCCTCGACGAGGCCTTGGAGCCACAACTCAGCCTGCCGCTGCATGCCCCGGCCGCGGGTGTGGGTCACAATGAACGCTCCGCCGGCGGAGCAGCAGCACGATCCCGAGGAGGGGCGCGGATTTCATGAGCGCAGAGGATCTCGAGAAGTACGAGACCGAGATGGAGCTCTCGCTGTACCGCGAGTACCGCGACATAGTCGGCCAGTTCTCGTACGTGGTGGAGACCGAGCGGCGGTTCTACCTGGCGAACGCGGTCGACGTCCAGGTCCGCGACGGCGGCGGTGAGGTGTACTTCGAGGTCCGCATGTCCGATGCGTGGGTCTGGGACATGTACCGCCCGGCGCGCTTCGTCAAGCACGTCCGGGTCATCACGTTCAAGGACGTCAACGTCGAGGAGCTGGACAAACCGGACCTCCGCCTTCCGGAAGACGGCCCGTTCTCGGGCTAGTCCCGCCTTCGGCCGACCGCGCCGGCTTACCCCGCTGGGGGAGCCGGCGCGGTTCTTTTGCGACCCCTCCGACAGTCCGGGCGCTTCGGCGGTGATCCGCGGCCCGGTTGTCCACAACACCCCGGTTGTCCACAGCTGCACGATCCGGGTCTGGTGAGCCTCCTCCGCCCGCTGGCATCGTCGAAGACACGCACCGTGATCACCGGGACCGCCCCGGTGACGGCTGCGAACCGACGAGGGGGCGAACACGATGACGGGCACCGACGAGCTCGCGAGACACCGCCGCGACCTGGGCGCCTGGGGTGAGGACATCGCCCTCGGCTACCTCCAGGACCGCGGCCTCGTTCTGCTGGCCCGCAACTGGCGCTGCCGGGAAGGCGAGCTGGACCTCGTCTTCACCGATCGCACCCGGATCATCGTCTGCGAGGTGAAAACCCGCTCCGGCACCGAATTCGGCCTCCCGACGGAGACGGTCACCGAAGAGAAGGCCGGCCGCGTCCGCCGGGCGGCCCAACGGTGGCTCCGCGAGTTCCGCCTGGGGTGGTGCGCCGTCCGCTACGACGTGATCACCGTCCTCGCGGAGCCGGGCACCCGTCCGCGGCTGCAGCACATCGAGGCGGCGTTCTGATGCCCATTGCCAAAGCGTGGTCGGCCGGTCTCCTCGGCATCAACGGCCGGGTGATCGAGATCGAGGCGGACCTCGGCGGCGGGCTGAGCCGGATCACCCTCGTGGGCCTGCCCGACGCCGGGTTGCGCGAGGCGAAGGACCGCGTCCGGTCCGCCGTCCGCAATTCGGGGCAGCCCTGGCCCGACGGCAAGGTCACCCTCGGCCTGTCCCCGGCGAACCTGCCCAAGATGGGGTCGGCTTTCGACTTGGGCATCGCGGCGGCGGTACTCGCGGCGTCGGGCGCGGTCCCGGCCACGCGGCTGCTCGGCACGGTGCTGCTCGGCGAGCTCGCCTTGGACGGCCGCATCCGCGCGGTCCGCGGCATCCTCCCGGGCCTGCTGGCGGCCCGCGAGGCCGGATACGGGCGAGCCGTGGTGCCGACGGACTCCCTCGTCGAGGCGGCTCTCGTCGACGGCATCGACGTCGCGGGCGCGCCGCATCTGCGGGACTTCGTGGCTTGGCTGAAGCGCGAAGCCGAGCTGGCCCACCCGGAGCCACCCGGGCCGGTGACACCGCCGGAGGTGCCGGACCTCGCGGACGTCGTCGGCCAGCCGGAGGCCCGCTGGGCGCTGGAGGTCGCCGCGGCGGGCGGGCACCATCTCCTCCTGTCGGGTCCGCCGGGCGTGGGCAAGACGATGCTGGCGAAGCGCCTGCCCGGCCTCCTCCCGCACCTGACGCCGGAGGAGTCCTTGGAGGTCACCGCGGTCCACTCGGTCGACGGTTCGCTGTCGAAGTCCTCGCCGCTGGTCACGGTCCCGCCCTTCGTCGCCCCGCACTATTCGATCTCGGTGCCGGCCCTGATCGGCGGCGGCAGCGGAATCGCCTCACCGGGCGCAATCAGCCGGGCCCACCGCGGCGTCTTGTTCCTGGACGAGGTCTGCGAGTTCGGCGGCCAGTGCCTCGAGTCGCTCCGAACGGTCCTCGAGGAGGGCGAGGTACGCATCTCCCGGGTCAAGGGATCGATCACCTACCCCGCCCGGTTCCAGCTGGTCCTCGCGACCAACCCGTGTGCGTGCGCGCCGCCGAAGGATGCGGATTGCGTGTGCTCGCCGAGCGCTCGCCGCCGCTACCTCGCCAAGCTTTCCGGACCGCTGCTCGATCGCGTCGACCTGCGGGTCCGGTTGCGCCCGCTGAGCGCGATCAGCGCCCACGACACCGGCGCGGCAGAGCCGTCGGAAGCCGTGCGCCAGCGGGTCTTCGCGGCACGTGAACGAGCGGCCCGGCGCTGGAGCGCGCACGGCTGGCTGTCGAACTCGGAGGTACCCGGACCGGCGCTGCGCCGCGAGTTCGCCTTGCCGGCGGACGCAACGGCGGTGCTGGACCGAGCCATGGAAAGAGGAGCCCTGAGCGGCCGCGGAGCCGACCGTTGCTTGCGAATAGCGTGGACCCTGGCCGACCTGGACGCCGAACCCCGCCCCGGCCCCGAACAAGTCGGCGCGGCGCTGGCCTTCCGAGAGCGGGTGGCAGCATGACCGCCGACGAGTTGCTGGGTTCCCTGCTGCGGGCGGCCGAGCCTCCGGTGCCTGCGGTGGTCGCCCTTGCCGCCGAGCTTGGGCGCTCGGCTTTCCCAGAGCAGCGGTCCTCAGCTCCCGGTGGCGTCATCGCCCGCCAGGAGCCGACACGGACGTCGGCTGCTGGGAAGCTCGTGACCGAGTTGCCGACACCCGCCGCGATCGCTCTCGCCGCTATGCGCGTCCTGCCCCCTTTCCACGCGGGCGGCGGCACGAACGCCGACGAGTTGCGGTGGGCCCGCGCGTTCCTGCTGCGCGTGGCGGAGCCTCCGGCGCCTGCCGTGGTCGTTTCCGTCGCGCGTTCTGGTGGCTTTCCAGGCGCGGTTGGTCGAGCCGCTGTGCTCGGCTGGCGTTGCGTTCGCCGACGGTCGCGGCCCGGTGCTGACCCTTCGAGAGCGGGTGTCGGCTTAAGCGCCGATGAGTTAACGGGTGTCGGCCTGAGCGAGGACGAGTTGCGGTGGGTCCGAGCGTTCCCGGTGCGGGCGGCCGAGCCACCGGCGCCTGCCGTGGTTGCCTCCGTCGCCGGGCGTCTCTTGGTGGCTTCCCTCGAAGGGGCGGTCGAGCCGCTCGGCTGGCGTTGTGTTTGCCGATGGTGGCGGCCCGGCGCCAGCACGTCTAGAGCGGATGGCGGCCTGAGCGCTTGCCGACAGTCGCGGCCCGGCGCCGGCACTTCGACAGCGGGTGGCGGCCTGAGTACCGACGAGGTGCGGCAGACGCGTGCGTGCCGACTGCGGGTGGCCGAGCCACCGGCGCCTGCGGTGGTCGCCTTCGTTGCTGGGCGCTTTCCGGTGGCTTTCCCGGGGCGTGCGATCGAGCCGCCGGAGTCGGCTGGCGTTGCGTTTGCCGACGGTGGCGGTCCGGTGCTGGTCTGTCGAGAGCGGGTGGCGGCATGAGTGTCGATGAGGTGCGGCAGGCGCGGGCGTACTTGTTGCGGGTCGCCGAGCCACCGGCGCCCGCCGTCGTCGCCTTTGTCGCCGCGCACGGGCCGGTGGCGGCAGCCGCACGGGTACGGCGTGGCGATTGTCCGGACGAAGTGCTCAAAGAGACCGAGGCTCGCCGAAGTTACGACCTCGTCAGCCAGGACTTCGCCCGAGCCGCCGAGGTCGGCGCTCGCCTGGTCGTCCCCGAGGACGCCGAGTGGCCCAACTGGCCGCTGCTCGCCCTGGACCAGGCGGCTCAACGTGGCGTCGCCGAAGCCGTGCCGCCGTTGGCGTTGTGGGTTGCCGGCGAGGTTGCGCTCGGCACCGCCGCCGATCGGGCCGTGGCCATTGTCGGTGCTCGTGCCGCGACCGACTACGGCGAACACCACGCCGCCGAGTTCGCGTACGGGCTGGCCGGCCGGAACGTGCCCGTGTTCTCAGGGGCCGCGTACGGCATCGATGGGGCGGCGCACCGAGGTGCGCTCGCCGCCGAGGGCGTCACCGTCGCCGTGCTCGGATGCGCTGTCGATGCCGGCTATCCGGCCGGGCACGTCGCGCTGCTGAAGCGGATCGTCCGCTCCGGCGGCGCCGTCCTCAGCGAGTACCCGCCCGGCACCACGCCGGCGCGGCACCGCTTCCTCGTCCGCAACCGGCTCATCGCCGCCCTCACCGAGGGCACCTTGGTGGTCGAGGCAGGGCGCCGCAGCGGCGCCCGCAACACCGCCGGCACCGCCGGCGCCTTCGGCAAGGTGGTGATGGCCCTGCCCGGACCGGTGTCGTCGGGGATGTCCGTCGGCTGCCACGAACTGATCCGCGACGCCAAAGCGACGCTGGTCTCGACCGTCGACCAGGTCCTCGAGACCGTCGGGCGTTTCGGCATCGCCGAGGACACCGTCGCGGGCCGGCCGAAACGGCGGACCGACCGGCTGGGGCCCGAAGCGTTGCGCACCTTCGAGGCACTGGCTGTGCGCGCCGACCGGTCCGATGCCGAGGTCGCGGCCGAATCCGGGCTCCCCTTGCGGCGGGTGCGGGCCCTGCTTCCCGAACTGGAAATCGACGGATTCGCGGTCCGTGGGGAGTCCGGCTGGCGACGCCGGAAGGAAAGCGCATGACGACGACGAAATCCGGGCGAAATCGTCGACGCCGTTCGGCCGGTCCGGTGGGGCCGCGTGGCGATCCTTGACCGAAGGCGGTTGTTCGCGCAGCGTGACATCATGCCGCCACCACGCTCCGGCCGGGCCCGCCGTCCCGATCTGCGCGCGCTCCGGGCCGCGTTGCCCGAGCCCGTGCGGGCCGTCGTCACCGCCTACGAACGGCACCTGGGGCTCGAACGCGGCCTGTCCGCGCACACGGTCCGGGCGTACGTCGGCGATGCGGTCTCGCTGCTGGGGTTCGTCGTGGACGGCGGTGGTGAGGTCGCGGAGCTCGACCTCGCCCGGCTGCGCGCGTGGCTCGCCGCCCAGCAGTCCGGCGGAGCGAGCCGGACGACGCTCGCCCGGCGGGCGGCGTCGGCCCGGACGTTCACCGCCTGGGCGCACCGCACCGGCGTCCTGGCGACGGACCCGGGCGGGCGGCTCGCGGCGCCGCGGGCGCACCGGACCCTGCCGGGCGTGCTGCGCGCCGGCCAGGCGGGGGAGGTCATGCAGGCGTCGGCCGCCGGGGCGGCGCAACGCGATCCGGTCGCCCTGCGTGATCGCGCGATCGTCGAGCTGCTCTACGCCACCGGCATCCGCGTGTCCGAGTTGTGCGGGCTGGACGTCGGCGGGGCCGACTTCTCCCGTCGTGTCGTAACGGTGCTGGGGAAGGGCGGCAAGGAACGTGTCGTCCCGTTCGGCGTTCCGGCGGCGGAGGCGCTCACGAACTGGATCGACGAAGGGCGGCCGAAGATCGTCGCCGAAAGCGGTGGTGAGAGCGCCGAGCCCGCGCTTTTCCTCGGTGTCCGGGGCAAACGCCTCGACCCACGGGCGGTGCGGCGCGTCGTGCACGACGCCGTC
>NZ_MUMI01000509.1 GCF_002155975.1 Amycolatopsis kentuckyensis | reverse complement strand
TGCCGAGGTGCTCCCGCGGGTAGGGCGGCTGACGGCGGTCGGCGTCCTCGTAGCGGGCGTTGTCCGCGGTCGCTTCCTCGGACACCCGCCGTTCGGTTTCGCCCAGCTCGATGTGCTGGGGTTCCGCCGGGATCTCCTCCGGGAGCGTGCCGTGCTCCCGCTGCTCGTGGACGTCCCGCAGGGAGTCCTCGAAGATCCGCACGGCCTCGTCGTGCGCGAGCAGGTTGCCCAGCGCGAGCGGGCGCCTGGCCAGCGAGTCGGCGATGTACGCGTTGGCCTCGTCGCTCAGCAGCCGGACCAGCTCGGGCCGGTTCGGCAGCTGCGCTTCGAGGTAGTCCCTGAGCGGGCCGAGGTCGTGGGCGCGGCCGAGCTCGTCCTTGGCTTCGACGTGCGCGTTCGCCAGGTCCGGGTGCGCCAGCGCGGCCTGGAGGTCCTCGCGGACGAGGAAGCGGTCCGCGTCCGCGCGCACCGGCTCCGCGGCTCCGTAGCCGCCGTGCGACTCGGCCGGGCCGTGCTCGGTCTGGCTGTGCTCGGTTCGGGCGTGCACCTCGTCCGGTGTGCCGATGTGCATCAGCTTGACGCTCGTCGCCGGCTGCGGCAGGTGCATCAGGTCACCGGACTGCGGGTCGATGAACGCGACGCCCTCGCGGGTGTGCACGACCATCGCCACGTGCCCGTACTCGACGCCGTTCGGGCCCGGGTACTTCACCGCGACCACGGCGTGGTGGTCGACCGGCATCCCGCGCATCTCGCGGATGACGTCGTCGTAGCCGCCACGGGCGGAGAACGTCTCCCCGAACTCGCCCTCGAGGTGTTCGAGCGTGCCGCGGCTGCCCATCTCGTGCGGCAGGATCGGCTCGGCCGTCGTGTCGACACCGCGCAGCTGGTCCATGTAGGCCCGGGGGCCGCGTGTGCAGTTCGTCAGGTAGCCGTTTTCGAGGGCGCCCGGCTGGTGGAAGCCCGGGTTGACGTCGCGCAGGTGCGGGTGGCGGTCGTTGATGTAGGCGGCGCGCTCGGACGGCGTCGTCCCACCCGCGTGGATGGCGGGTTCGGCGGGCGGGTTGGTCGCCCGGGCCAGCCGCGAGTAGTCGTGCACCGACACCGGGGGCGGCGGCGGTTCCGCGGGAGCGTCGTGGACGTCGTGGACCGTCGGCTGCTCCGGTGGCGGTGCGACGTGCTGCGGCTCCGCGCCGCCGCCGAGCCGATCCGAGATCGCGGACTGCATGCGCCGTTCGAACTCGGGCGCGTTGCGCTCGTTCTCGGCCCGCCGCTCGGCCATCTTCTGCTTCGCGGTCTCGGGGTCGAGGTAGCGCGGGTGGCCGGGCCCGATCTCCTCGGCCACGATGATCCACTTGCGGCGGCCCTCGACGACCTCCAGCCGCCGCTCGTGGATCAGTAGCTGGGTGCCGGGCCGGGACAGCGATTCGTTCTCACCGAGGTTCTCGGCGAGCTTCGAGATGTCGCGCAGGTTGTTCGACCGGACGTGCAGCTCCACGTCGTCGCCGAACTTCGACGTCGTCGACGCGTCGGTCTTGATCGTCGCGCTGGAGAACGCGGGCTCGACGACCACCGAGCCCGGTTCGTACGGCTTGGCGACCAGATCGGCGAGGCGCGCGTCGCCGCGGAGGTCGTGCGCGCGGACCGTCTCGCCGGACGAGGGCGGGATCTGGTTGAGGCCGTCCATGATCGCGCGGGCGTTCTGCTGCGCGAGCTCGAACCCGGGGTGGTCGGGCCCGCGGCGCAGGGCCTCGTTGACGTCGTAGGCGTACTCGCCGCGGGTGTAGCCGTGCAGCGCGACGGCGCCTTCGTCGGTCAGGTGCGCCAGGTGCTCGGCCGCGTCGCGCTTGGCCAGCGCGTGGTCGTGGATCTCCTGGTAGATGTCCTCGTCGCCGACCGCGCGGCGGATGCTCTCGTGGTCGGCCGGGGTGCCGCGGTGCTCGCCGTCGAAGAGGTAGTTCTCGTCGTGCGGTACCCGCTCGGACACCGGGTTGAGCCGGTCGCTGATCGGCGCGGTTTCGGCGACGTGGTGCGGAGGGGCGTCCCCGCCGCCGAGCGGCATGGTGTGGATCCCGGTGGCGTCGTGCGGCAGTTCGGCGAGCCGCCCGGTGACGGGATCGGCGAAGAGCACCCCGTGCTCGGTGTGCACGGCAGCCACCAGCCGCGACTCCCCCGCGGGCGTCTCGAAGGCGACGGCGCTCCGCGCACCGACCGGACGTTCCCCGAGGTCCCGGGCGACGTCGTCGAAGCTCCCGCGGCTGTCCCACGGCCCACCGAGCTGCTCACCGAGGCTCTGCTGCCGAGCCGGCCCGGCCATGACGTCCTCGCCGTTCATCCGCCGATCGAAGGCGACCACCGATTCGGCGGCGTTGGTCCGGTAGCCGTTCTCGAGGCCATCCGGGCTGTAGTGGTTGCGGGTGTTGACCCCGGTCAGTTCGGGAACGGCGTCCCGCACGAGGCGAGCGTGCTGCTGCGGCGTCTCGACGGACCCGGCGTGCAGGACGGGCTGACCACCAGGGGTGAGCGGCTCGGCGAGCTGCGCCCAGCCACCCTCCGGCTCCCCGGTGGCCGGCGGCCGTCGTTCGGGCAGCGGTTCGGCACCCGGGGGGTCGAAGGGGTTGAGCTTCGACGCCAGGTCGTTGCTCGGTGCGTGCTGGGGGTACTTCTCGTAGAACTCCGCGAGCTCTTTGTCGGCTTCGCGCTGGAAGCGGTCCTCGTCGGCCCGCTCCCCGGCCCGGCGCTGCTCGATGGCGTCGTGGGCATCGCGCCCGGTGAGGTGCCCCGCATCACCGGGCGCGATCTCTTCGGCGTGCACGACGTAGTGCGGTTCCCCGCGCACCGGCGCCGGCTTGTGGTTGGGGTGACCGGGCCCCTCTTCGATGCCGGTGATCTTGAACTGCGTCCCGGCCTTGAAGAGGACTTCGCGTTCGTGCCCGATGCTGGCCAGCTTTTCGACGTCGCGACCGGTCTTCGACTGGATCCGCATCTCGACTTCACCGGGGAAGTTGCTGCGCGGGTGCTGCGCGTCGACCTTCGACGAGCTCAGGAACGACGGTTCGGTGATGTGCGCACCATCGTGGAACCGAGCGAGGAAGGCCTGAAGCCGCGACAGATCGCCCTTGAAGTCGACCCGCCGCGAGACAACGCCCTCGTGCGGCGGAAGTTCATTGAGCCCGGAAACGAGCGCGGCGGCCTGCGGAGCGAGGTGAGCGAGTTCGGGACTGCCCATTCGTAGCGCGTGGTTGAGCGGCCCGACCATCTCGGTCCGGGTGTACGCGTGCACGGCGACGGCCCCGGCGTCGGACATCCCGGGGTGCCACTCGTCGCGCTTCGCGCGAGCTTCGCGGTGGAGCTGCTCGTGCCGCCACTCACCGTCCTGGTCGCTCGTCTTCCCGGAGTCCATGAAGGTGTCTTCGATCCGCCGGATGCCGGCGGGATCATCGGTGTGGAACCGAGGATCGGTGAGATAGGGCTCGTCGAGGCCGGGCTGCCCGTCGTCGTGCGCTTCACCCGCCGGCCGCTGCTCGGAGTCTTGCTCCGCGGGGTGTTCGTCGCCGGACTGCTCAGGGGGAGTGTCGCGCTCGTCGGTCGGCCGTTCGTCCGCGTGGTCTTGTTCGGGCGTGTGCTGCTCGTGTTCGGCGGTGGCCGGGTCGCCCGCTGGGCGTTCGTCGCCGGGCGTGCGCTGCTCGCCCGCGCGGTCTTGGCCAGGCGCGTGCGGATCCTCGGTGGGGCGTTCCGGCGCGCGCTCGTGTTCGGCGGTGGCCGGGTCTTCCGCTGGGCGTTCGTCGGCGGGCGTGCGCTGCTCGTCCGCGCGATCCTGCGCAGGCGTGTGCTGTTCGTCGAGGCTTTCCTGGGCCGGAGCCTGTTCGCCCGCGCGATCTTGCCCGGGCGTGTGCGGCTCCGGCTGCTCGGCGGCGGGCTGCTCGACCGGGCGTTCCTGGGCAGGCTCGCGCTCGGCCGGCCGTTCGTCGGCGGGCGTTCGCTGCTGGTCGCCAGGTGCGCCTCGGTCCGCAGGCGGCACCTGCTCGGCGGGCGCCGGCGTGCGCGGCTCCGGCCGCTCGGCGCCGACCTGCTCGGCCACCGGCTGCTGCGTGGGCTCGGCCGGCTGCTGCGTCCGCGGCGGTTCGAACGGCCCGCGCGGCGGCAGGTGCTCCTGCGGCGGCCCGAACCGCGGCGGCGGAACCGGCGGCCCAGCAGGCCAAGACGACCCCAGCCGAGGATCGTGCGGCGGCCGTCCACCGGGCGGAGGCGGCATCGGCGGCCGCCCACCGGGGTGCGGCCCGGAACCCTGGGGACCGCGAGGCTGGTTCGGATACCCGGCCGGACGCTGCCCACCGGACACCGGCGGACGCGGCCCACCCTGCGGCGGCATCCCCGAATGCGGCGGCATCCGCCGCGGATCCTGCGGAGGCAACCCACCTTGAGGCGCCTGCCCCGGCAGGTGCGACGGCCCCCCACCATGAGGCGGCCGTCCCCCAGGCGGCAACGGAGTCTGCCCACCCTGAGCCCCCGGCGGCACCCCATGCGGCGGCAAACCCCCGGGCGGCACGCCCTGCCCTCCAACCGGCGGCTGCCCACCGGGTTGAGTCGCCTGCCCATTGGACTGAATCGGCCGCCCACCAACCGGCGGCTGCCCGCCAGGTTGTGTCGCCTGCCCACCGAGCGGCGCCTGCCCACCGAGCGGCGCCTGCCCACCGAGCGGCGGCTGCCCACCGGAGTGAAGCGGATGTCCCCCAAGCGGCGGCCCACCAGGCTGAGTCGCCTGCCCACCGAGCGGCGGCTGCCCACCAGACTGACGTGGCTGCCCCCCAAGCGGCTGCCCGCCGGGCTGACCCGGCTGCCCGCCAGGCTGCACCCCGTGCGGGGGCTGACCCCCGGGGTGAGCTGCCGGCGCGCCGTGCGGCTGACCGCCGGGTCGAGGTGCCTGCCCGTTGAACGGCCCGCCCGGCTGCACCCCGTGGGGCGGCTGACCGCCGGGCTGAGCCGGCGGCCCGCCATGCCTGGGCTGGGCACCCGACTGTCCCCCGTGCAGCGGCTGCCCACCATGCGGCGGCTGACCAGCGGGTTGCGTTCCGTGCGGCGGCTGGCCACCGAGCTGCGGCGCCTGGCCACCATGCGGGTGGCCGCCCGGCTGGGCAGCGTGCGGCGGCCGTCCACCCTGCGGGGGCTGACCTCCTGCGCGGTGCCCACCCGGCGGCGGACCGCCCTGCAGCATCCGGCGGGGATCCTGCGGCGGGACCCGGCGCGGCTGTTCCCCCGCCGCCGGTGGCCCGGACGGTCGCGGACCGCCGCCACCCGTTCCTCCCGGACCGCCGGCGTTCGGCAATCCACCCGGCGTGAAACCGCCCGGAGGGGGCGACTGCTGCGGTGACGGGAATCCCGCCGGCCCGCCATCCGCCGCGAACGGCTGGCTCGGGGTGCCCGTGAAGCCGGCCGCTCCGACGTTGTCCTGCGGGCGTCCGCCGCTCTGGCGGCCCGGTTCCGGGGGCGGGGCCATTCCGTAGCCGCCCTGGGACGAGGTGCTCGTCGATGGCTGGCTCGGTGCCGAAGCCGGTGCCTCGCGCTGCTCCGCCACCGGACGCTCCGGTTGCTGGTCCGCGCTCGGCCGCGACGCCTCGGGCGCGCGGTGCTCGGCGACCGGTTGCGACGCAGCCTGCTGACCCTGCGGCGTGCTGTCCGCGCGTTGCTGCGATTCGGGCTCTCGCCGGACCTCCGGCTCCGCTGCCGGCGGCGACGGCGTCTCGCGCCGAGGTTCGTCGCCTCGCGATTCGGGTGCTGAAGACGCTTCCTGGCGCGGTTCTTGCGGACGCGGCTGCTCGCTGCGCGTTTCAGGCGCCGAAGAGGCTTCCTGGCGCGATTCCGGCGCGGAGGACGTTTCGCGCCGCGGTTCTTCGCCTCGCGATTCGGGTTCGGATGCTGCCTCGTGACGCGGTTCTCGCGACTCCGGCTCCGAAGAGGTCTCGCGGCGCGATTCGGGCTCCGACGAAGACTCACCGCGAGACTCGGACTCACGCCGAGACTCAGGCTCCGAAGACGACTCCCCTCGAGACTCCGGTTCCGAATCAGACCGAGAAGCCGAATCCGAACGCGACTCCCCAGCCCCATCGGAGTCACCATCCGAGTCCGCCCGCGGAATGTTCGCCTCGTGCACCGAGTGCATCTGCTCCTTGGCGCCCCCGACCGCGCCCCCGACCGCCTCGCTGGAAGCGCCCATCAGCAGCTGCTCCGGGGTCAACGACCCCAGGTCCCCGCTCACCGCCGCCTGCCCGACCGTCTGCGCGACCCCCTCGACCGCACCCTTCCCCCCACCCC
>NZ_MUMI01000508.1 GCF_002155975.1 Amycolatopsis kentuckyensis | reverse complement strand
CCCCAACCCCGATCCGAAGCCCCAACACGGCCGGTGACGCCGGGTCAAGGCACGCTTTCCCGCCTTGACGCGGTGCCGCCGGCCGTAGTCACAATCGGGCATCGGGGTGGCGGAGAACGAACCACCACCCCCGAGCAAAGAACGAACCCTCACCCGTTCCGAACAACCCGCCACCGATTAGCAGCAGCACCATTATCCGGCCCTTGAACCGCATAAGCCCCAGCCGCGGAAGACCCGTTCTCGATCGTCAACAACTTCCCACTATTGACATTCCGAACCTTCGACGTCCCATCCCCCTGGTCAACAATCGTCCACCGATGATCGGCAGTACCGTTGTCCGACCACTGCAGAACACGAGCCCCGTCCGCGGTCGACATGTCCAGAACACCCAGCACCTTGCCGCTGTTGGCGTTCCGGAACCGGACCGCACTGCCATCGGTGATCATTTCCCAGTTGTGGTCGGCCGTCCCGCTGTCCGACCACTGCAGAGCCCGCCCTCCGTCGGCAGTGGACATGTTCTCCACCCCGAGAACGAGCCCGCTCCCCACGTTGACCAGCCGATAGGTGACGACCCCAGCACCACCGGTATTCCAGTAAACGGTGTAATTGAACCCCTGGGCATCGTAGAAAGGCACCAGATTGACCGCGGCACCGTTGGCGGTCGCACTGAAGGTCAACGCACTGCTGCTGGTGCGGGTGATCGAACCGACGTTGAGGGACGGCAGCGTGCTCCCGCTGTAAGCACCGGCCAGCACCACCGGACCGTAGGTGACCGCCGAGACGTTGGCGTTGTCATTGGCCGCCTTCAGCGCGACCTTCATCGGCAGCCGCACGGTGACCGTGTCGCCGGAAGTCCANNGATGCGGATCCGCATCGCCCAGGTCCCGGCCACGCTCCCGGTCACCGTCAGCGTGGACGTGTCACCGACCGGGAAAGACGTGGTCTGGGTGACGGTGATCCCACGCTCGGACCACGTGAGCACCGAAGGCAGGAACAGGTTGACGATCAACGTCGTGTCGCTGTAGAAGTAGATCGAATCGGCCAGCTTCGTCTGGGTTTCCAGCCCGCTGCCCTGGCAGCACCAGAACGAGTTGTAGTCGGTGCTCCACGTGCCACCGCCCCAAGCCGGGCCGAGGCCGCGGCGGCCACCGGGGTTGAGCGAACTGAAGTACGTGATGTGCCCGTGGCTGTCGGCCGGGTTCTGCTGGCCGATCATCTGGTTGAGCAAGGCTCGCTCGTAGTAGTCGGCCAGGTCGGCGCGGTCCGGGTACAGCGCGATCAGTTCCCGGGTCAGCTTGAGCATGTTGTAGGTGTTGCAGCTCTCGCACGTGTCCTGGTTGAGGTAGCCGGCGATGGCGTTGGGCGCGCGGAAGTGCTCGGCCTGGCTGTTGCCGCCGATGGCGTAGGTGTGGGCGCCGACGGTGATGTTCCAGGCGTTCGTGGCGATGTCGCGGTAACGGGTGGTGCCCGTCGCCTTGTACTCGCGGGCGGCGCCGATCCACTTGGGGATCTGGGTGTTGGCGTGCAGGCCGTTGAGCTGGTCCCGGTTGGCCGCCAGCGGGTCGAACACGGCGGCGTGGTCGAACCGCTTCGCCGCGGTCAGCCACCGCGCGTCGCCGGTGTACTGGTAGAGGTCGGTGAGCACCGCGTTCATGCCGCCGAACTCGGTGTTCAGCACCGACTGCATCTGCGTGGTGCTGAGCCGGGCGGTCCGCCGGTCGACCCAGCCGGCCAGGTTCAGCAGCACGTCGCGGGCCTGGGTGCTGCCGATGTGGTGCCAGACGTCGAGCAGGCCGGCCATGGTCTTGTGGATGCAGTAGTACGGCACGTTGCCGTTCGTCAGCCGGCCGGCTTCCAGGTTGTCGAAGTCGGCCTCGGGGAAGCCGGACAGGTACCCGGCGGTGAACCCGGCGGCCGCGTTGTTCGCCTGGCACTTGGCGAGCTCGGCCACCATGGTCGTGGCCTTGTCCCGGCACGCGGTGTCCCCGGTGACGGCCCACAGCTGGGCCCACGCGGTCAGGAAGTGCCCTTGGACGTGGCTGCGGAACGGGAAGTTCGGCGCGTCCCAGCCGCCGTTGGTGGCCGCGCCGGCGGTGGAGAGCCGGTGGTTGGCGCGGAAGTTGTAGAGCAGCCGGTTGACGTCGACGAACCGCAGGTAGTTCTGCGTGCGGTTCTGGTTGTCCAGCCAGCGGCTCGCGGTCAGCCGCACCTGGCCGAGCTCGAACGGGAACGCGGACACCCCGGCGTCCGGGCGGACCGGGCCGACGGCCGCGGTGGCCGCCGCGGCGGTGGGAGCCCAGCCGACGGCGGATCCGGCCGCGGAGGCGATGGCGGTGGCTCCGGCGGCTTGCAGCAGTCGCCGGCGGCTGAAGGATGAGGTCACCGGGTTCTCCGTTCGTCGATGGACAGGGAACGCGCGCCGATGTTAGCGCTAACAAGAACGCCTGTCACGACATTCTTGGGCGGATTGGGACATCCGGCCGCGCCCGGCATACTGTCGGCCCGGCACCCGAGGAGGATTTCCGATGCGCAGCGTGACCTATTCGATGAGCGTCTCGCTCGACGGCTACATCGTCGGCCCGGACGGCGGCTTCGACTTCGGGGTGACCGACGACGAGGTCTTCCGCTTGTCCACCGAAGAGGTCCGCGGCGCCGGCGTCCACCTGCTGGGGCGGCGGCTGTACGAGACGATGCTGTACTGGGAGGACGTCGACGTTTCCTCGCTCGACCCGCTGAGGCGCGAGTTCGCCGAGCTCTGGAACCCGCTGCCCAAGGTGGTCTTTTCCAGCACGCTGACGGAGGTGCGCGGCAACGCCCGCCTGGCCACCGGCAGCCTCGCGGAGGAGATCGAGCGCTTGCGGGCCGAACCGGCGGAGGGCTCGATCGCGATCGGCGGCGCGACACTCGCCGCCGCGGTGGCCGAGGCGGACCTGATCGACGAGTACCGCGCCCGCGTCTACCCGGTGCTGGTCGGCGGCGGCCTCCCGTTCTTCCCGCGGCAGGAACGGCGGGTGGAACTCGAACTCGTCGAAACGCGGCCCGTCGGCCCGCTGATCGCCTACCTCCGCCACCGCGTGAAGCGCTAGCCGGGAATAGTTTCCCGCAATCCCCGGCGCACTTTCCGGCGTCGACGGTGAAACTGAAACTTTCATTTCCGGGTGGACGGGCATTCGAAATCCGTGCTACAACGCAAACACACTTGAGCAGCCGTCTCGAGAATTTCCCCGTCGGCCGAGAGGGTTTCGCATGCCCACGCCCCGATCATCGTTCCGGATCTTCGCGACCGCCGCGCTGCTCCTGCTGGCCGTGTGCGGCGCTCCCCCGGGCGCCGCCGCGGCCCCGGCGGCCACGGCGGCGGCCACGCCGAGTGCCGGCTGCGGCAAGAACCCGACGCTCACCAGCGGCAAACGCACGATCCAGAGCAACGGCAAGAGCCGCAGCTTCATCCTGAAGATCCCCGACACCTACGACAACACCGCGCCGCACCGGCTGGCGTTCGGCTACCACTGGCTGGGCGGCACCGCCGAGCAGGTCGCCGGAGGCGGCAGCGACGGCTACGCGTGGGCCTACTACGGCATGCAGTCGCAGTCGGGCAACTCCACGATCTTCGTGGCACCGCAGGGCCTCAACAACGGCTGGGGCAATTCCGGCGGCGAGGACGTCACCTTCACCGACGACATGGTCCGGCTGATCGAGAACGACCTCTGCGTCGACACGACGCAACTGTTCTCCGTCGGCTTCAGCTACGGCGGCGCGATGAGTTACGCCCTGGCATGCGCCCGGGCGAACGTCTTCCGCGCGGTGGTGGCGATCGCCGCGCCCGGCGCGATCAGCGGGTGCAGCGGCGGCACCCAGCCCATCGCGTACATGGGCATCCACGGGGTGTCGGACAACATCGGCGCCGGCCGCGGGTTGCGGGACACCTTCGTCCGGAACAACGGCTGCACGCCGCAGAACGCCCCCGAGCCCGCCGCGGGCAGCAAGACCCACTATCTGACCACCTACTCGGGCTGCCGGACCGGCTACCCGGTGGTCTGGGCCCCGTTCGACGGCGGCCACCAGCAGGGCCCGGTGGACGGCTGCACCGGCTGCGAGAGCGGCGCGCGGAGCTGGACGAAGACCGAGATCTGGAAGTTCTTCAGCCAGTTCGGCGGCAGCGACCCCAACCCGCCCACCTCGCCGGTGCAGGTCGGCGTGAACTACTCCCTGGTCGCCGCGCACAGCGGCAAGTCCGCGGACATCAACGGCGCGTCCACCGCGGCGGGCGCCACGCTGATCCAGTGGTCTTCGCACACCGCGGCCAACCAGCAGTTCGACTTCCTCGCCTCCGCCGACGGCTACTACCGCATCCGCGCCCGCCACAGCGGGCTCGTCCTCCAGGTCGCGAGCACGGCCTCCGGTGCGGACATCACCCAGCAGCCCGACACCGACGCGACCACCCAGCAGTGGAAGGTCACCGACCAGGGCGGCGGCGCGGTCAGCCTGGTCAACCGGGCCAGCGGCCTCGCGATGGACGTCTGGGGCGCCTCGACCGCCGACGGCGCGCGCATCTCGCAGTACGCCGCCTCCGGCGGTGCCAACCAGCGGTTCCAGCTCCAGCGCGCCTGAGGAGGACGACGATGGCCGACCTGACCCGACGGCAGGCGATCCGGCTCGGTGCCGCACTGGTCCCGCTCGCGTGGACGGCGACCGCCCGGGTCGGCTCGGCCGCCCCCGCGGACGTCCGGGCGGTGAACGACCTGGCGCTGTGGTACGACAAACCGGCCGGCACCGAGTGGCTGCGCGCGTTGCCGATCGGCAACGGCAGGCTGGGCGCCATGGTGTTCGGCAACACCGACACCGAACGCCTGCAGCTCAACGAGGACACCGTCTGGGCGGGCGGCCCGCACGACTACAGCAACACCCAGGGCGCCGGGGCGCTGTCGCAGATCCGGCAGCTGGTGTTCGCGAACCAGTGGACGCAGGCGCAGTCCCTGATCGACCAGAAGATGCTCGGCTCCCCGGCGGCCCAGCAGCCGTACCAGCCGGTCGGCACGCTCAGCCTCGCGCTGTCCGGCGGGAGCGGAGCGGCTTCCTACCAGCGCTGGCTGGATCTCACCACCGCCACGACGGTCGTCACCTACGTCGCGAACAACGTGCGGTACCGGCGCGAAGTGTTCGCCAGCGCCGTGGACCAGGTGATCGTCGTGCGGCTGACGGCCGAGACAGCCGGTTCGATCTCGTTCTCCGCGTCGCTGGGCACCCCGCAGCGGGCGACGACGTCCAGCCCGAACGGCACCACCATCGCGCTGGACGGCGTTTCGAGCGACAGCCGGGGCATCGCCGGTTCGGTCCGGTTCCTCGCCCTCGTCAACGCCGTCGCCGAGGGCGGGAGCACCAGCAGTTCCGGCGGCACGCTGCGGGTGTCCGGTGCGAACGCCGTGACGCTGCTGATCTCGGTCGGCACCAGCTACGTCGACTACCGCACCGTGAACGGGGACTACCAGGGCATCGCGCGGTCGAGGCTGGCCGCCGCGCAGGCGCTGTCCTACGACTCCCTGCGCAGCCGGCACGTGGCCGACTACCAGAAGCTGTTCGGGCGGACCACCCTCGACCTCGGCCGCACCGCGGCGGCCGACCAGCCGACCGACGTCCGGATCGCGCAGCACAACAGCGTCAACGACCCGCAGTTCGCCGCCCTGCTCTTCCAGTTCGGGCGCTACCTGCTGATCTCCTCGTCCCGGCCGGGCACCCAGCCGGCCAACCTGCAGGGCATCTGGAACGACCAGCTGAACCCGTCGTGGGAGTCGAAGTACACGCTCAACGCCAACCTGCCGATGAACTACTGGCCGGCCGACGTCACCAACCTCGCCGAGTGCTACGAGCCGGTGTTCGCCATGATCTCCGACCTCTCGGTCACCGGGGCCCGCACCGCGCAGGTCGAGTACGGCGCCCGGGGCTGGGTCACCCACCACAACACCGACGGGTGGCGCGGATCCTCCATTGTGGACTTCGCGCAGGCCGGCATGTGGCAGACCGGCGGGGCCTGGCTCGCCACCATGATCTGGGACCACTACCGGTTCACCGGCGACGTCGAGTTCCTGCGCGCCCGCTACCCCCTGCTGAAGGGCGCCGCCCAGTTCTTCCTCGACACGCTGGTGACCGAACCGTCCCTGGGCTACCTGGTCACCAACCCGTCGAACTCCCCCGAGCTGAACCACCACGCGAACGCGTCCGTGTGCGCGGGGCCGACGATGGACATGCAGATCCTGCGCGACCTGTTCGACGGCTGCGCGGGCGCGTGCCAGGTGCTCGGTGTGGACGCCGCGTTCGCCGACCAGGTCAAGGCGGCCCGGCAGCGGCTGGCGCCGATGAAGGTCGGCTCGCGCGGGAACATCCAGGAATGGCTCTACGACTGGGTGGAGACCGAGCGGACCCACCGGCACATTTCGCACCTGTACGGCCTGTACCCCAGCAACCAGATCAGCAAGCGCGGGACGCCCCAGCTGTTCACGGCGGCCCGCAAGACCCTCGAACTGCGCGGGGACGACGGCACCGGCTGGTCGCTGGCCTGGAAGATCAACTACTGGGCGCGCATGGAAGAGGGCGCCAAGGCGCACGACCTGATCCGGCTCCTGGTGCGGACGGACCGGCTGGCGCCCAACATGTTCGACCTGCACCCGCCGTTCCAGATCGACGGCAACTTCGGCGCGACGTCCGGCATCGCGGAACTGCTGCTGCACAGCCACAACGGCGAGCTGCACCTGCTGCCCGCACTGCCGCCCGCCTGGCCGTCCGGCAGCGTCACGGGCCTGCGCGGCCGCGGCGGCTACACGGTCGGCGTGGCCTGGAGCGGCGGCGCGGCGACGCAGCTGACCATCACGCCGGACCGCGACGGCGACGTCAAGGTCCGCAGCCGGCTGTTCACCACCACCTACGAACTGCTCGACACCACGAGCGGCGCCAAGGTGCAGCCGGTGTCCGTCGAGGCGGATCTGGTCCGGTTCACCGGCCAGGCGGGCCACACCTACCGCGCCACCTCCCTCGGCGGGCCACCGCCGGTCGTGGAGCCCGGGGTGAACTACCGGCTGGTCGCCCAGCACAGCGGCAAGTCGGCGGACATCAACGGCGGTTCCACCAGTGCGGGGGCGGCGTTGATCCAGTGGCAGGCCACCAGCGGCCTCAACCAGCAGTTCGACTTCCTCGCCTCCGACGGCGGCTTCCACCGCATCCGGTCCCGCAGCAGCGGCCTGGTCCTGCAGGTCGCCTCCACCGCCACCGGCGCGGACATCACCCAGCAACCGGACACCGGCGCGACGACGCAGCAGTGGAAGGTCACCGACCAGGGCGGCGGGGTGGTGAGCCTGGTCAACCGGGCCAGCGGGCTCGCGATGGACGTCTGGAGCGCCTCGACCGCCGACGGCGCGCGCATCTCGCAGTGGACGGTGACCGGGGCGGCCAACCAGCGCTTCCTGCTCCAGCGCGCCTGACCGCGTCAGGCCCGGCGCAGGCCGTTGACCAGGAGCCGCACCAGGTGCCGCGCGTCGTAGTGCGCCGACGTTCCCGCGCCGGCGCAGAGACTGCCGACGCCACGCATCAGCTCGTAGGCGTCCTGGCCGGGGACGATCTCGCCGGCCGCCGCGGCCGCGTCCAGCAGCTGGGTGCACACGGGACCGAGGCGTTCGAGGAAGTAGGCGTGCAGCGGGTCGTAGCAGGCGTCGTCGGACTGCAGCACCGACGCCAGCCCCTGCTTGGTGATGACGAAGTCGACGAACCGGTCGATCCACTCGACGAGGGCCCGGTGCGGCCCCGCTTCGCCGGCGAGCAGGGCGGGACCGGCTTCGGCCAGGGCTTCGACCTGCAGCCGGTACACCGCGAGGATCAGGTCGGCCCGGGTCGGGTAGTGGCGGTAGATCGTCGCCGTGCCCACCCCGGCCCGGGCGGCGATCTCCCGGATCGGCGCTTCGACGCCGGAGGTCACGAACACCGCGGCCGCGGCTTCGAGGACGTTCCCGGCGTTGCGCCGCGCGTCGGCGCGCTGCGGCGTTCTTCCGGCCGCCGTCCGGGAATCGCTCACGACCGCATGCTACCGGCCCCCGCCGGCTCCCCGACGTCCAGCAGCAGCCCGGCCAGCTCCGCGGGCGCGGTGATCATGCAGTCGTGTCCGGTGGCCAGCTCGCGCACGTCCGCGGGCTCGCCGTTCGGCTGCACGGCGGGCACCGGGCGCCGGTCGAACCCCGCCGGTTTCACCGTGCAGTGGATGTGCGTGCGCGGGATCGCGGCGGCGGCCGGGTTGTCGAGCGCGACCGGCTCTTCGAGGCACCGGAGCGGCTGGTCGGACAGCATGGTCCGCAGCCAGGCGACGTCCCCGGGGTCGGTCACGCCGAACAGGCCGAAGGGCGCGGGCAGCTCGGGCAGCGGCGGGACCCGCCAGCCGGTCCCGAGCATGCCGCGGGTGATCGGCATGACGTCGATCCCGTTCTCGCCGTGGGCGGGCACCATCGCGTCCAGGTACACCAGCCGCGCGATCCGCTCGGGCACCTCGTTGGCGACCGCGGAGATCACCAGGCCGGCGTAGCTGTGCCCGACCAGGACGACGTCGTGCAGGTCCGCTTCGACCAGCAGCCGCACGACGTCGGCGGCGTGCGTGCCGAGCCCGACGTCCGGGGCCAGCAGGTGCCGCGTTTCGCCGTAGCCGGTGAGCGTCGGGGTGAACACCGGCCGCCCGCTCGCGGCCAGCCGCGGCACGACCCGCGCCCAGCACTGCCCGGTGTGCCAGGCGCCGTGGACCAGCACGTAGGTGATCGCCATGGAGAGCTCCTTAAGTGGGACACTGTCCCGATTACGATACGGGACGCTGTCCCGCTTAGGCGGGGTGGGGTGCCGGGGCAGCTCGGAGCCCGTTGATCGCGATCGCGGTGAACCGCCGGACGGCCGCCACCCGCGCCGCCGGCGAGCGCGCCTGGATGCCGCCGGCGGCCATCAGGACGATGACGATGTCGTCCGGGGTCGTCTCGGGACGCACCCCGCCCGCGTCCTTGGCCCGGCCCACCAGTTCGGCGAGCGATTTCAGCGCTCGCTCCCGGTCGGCGGTGAAGTCCAGCGCGCCGGGGAAGGCCGACACCAGCGCCGCGGTGATCGCCCGGTCGCGGGCGTACAGCTCAGCCAGCCGCTCGATCACCGTGCGCAGGCCACGCCAGGGATCCGCGTCGGCGAGACCGTCTTCGACGATGGCGTAGCAGGCACGCAGGCGCTCCGCGAACGCCTCGGCGAACAGCTGTTCCCTGGTCGGGAAGTGGCGGTACAGCGTCGCCGGGCCGACGCCGGCGTGCCGGGCGATCTCCCGCATCGGGGCCGCGAGGCCTTCGGCGGCGAACACGGCCCTGGCGGCATCGAGGAGGCGCTCGCGGTTGTCCCGGGCGTCCGAGCGCCGGATCCGAGGCAAAGAGCCGGTCATCGTCTCACTTTAGCCGAACCGGACGGGGGCGTCCGGTACGTTCGCGGCCGCCTCGAACCCAGGGAGATGACAGTGAAAGCAGTGGCGGTACGGCGTTTCGGCGATCCCGGCGGCCTGGCGGTCGTGGACCTCCCCGACCCGCGTCCGGCCGCCGGCCAGGTGGTGATCACCCCCGAGGCGATCGGGGTCGGCGGCGTCGACGTGCTGATCCGCCGCGGCGCCCTCGCCGCGTTCGGCTTCGAGGTCGGTCACGTCCTCGGCGGCGAGGTCGCCGGGGTCGTCACCGCGCTGGGCGCGGGCGTCGACGAATCGTGGGCCGGTACGCGCGTCTGGGCCCCCACCGACGGGGGCGGCGGCTACGCCGAGCAGGCGCTCGCCCCCGCCGCGGCGCTGGTGCCGCTGCCGCCGGAGGTGTCGCCGGTCGACGCCGTGACCGTCGCGGGCTCCGGCGTGGTCGCCCACTTCGGCCTCCGGCACGCCCATTTCGCGCCCGGCGAATCGGTGCTGGTCCGCGGCGCGGCCGGCGGGATCGGGGTGCTGGCGGTCCAGCTCGCGGCCCGCACCGGCACGGTCACGGTCACGACGTCGTCGGCCGAGCGCGGCGCCCGCCTGCGCGCACTCGGCGCCACCCACGTCCTGGACCGCTCCGGCGAGGGCGCCACCGGCCACGACGTCGTCTTCGACATCGTGGCCGGGGAGGAGCTGCCCGCGTTCTTCGCCGAGCTCAACCCCAACGGCCGGGTGGTGACGGTGGGCGCGGTCGCGGGCCCGCCCCCGGCCCGGCTGGTCGCCGAGATGTTCGCGGCGTTCCGGAAGTCGCTGTCGTTCGCCGTCTTCAGCGCCGATTCGGTGTCCACAGAGGACCGCCGGACGGTGGCCGCCGGGCTGCTGGCCGCCGTCGGCCGCGGTGAGCTGGACGCCGTTGTCCACGAGGTGCTGCCGTTGCGGCAGGCCGCGGACGCCCACCGGCAGCTCGACGCCGGTGCCGTGTTCGGCCGGATCGCACTCGTCCCGGCGTGACCTCAGGTGTACCAGGTCGGCGTCGGGTACGCGCCGAGCAAGGCGTACTCGCCCACTTCGCGGCGCTTGTACGGCAGCGGGTCGTGCAGCGAGTGCGTCCGCAGGTTGCGCCAGAACCGGTCCAGGCCGTACTTCGACGCGCTCGCCCGGGCCCCGGTCAGCTCGAAGATCTTCGTCCCGATCTCCAGGCCGGTGTCGACCGTGCGCTGCTTGGCCGCGGCGATCAGCACCGCCACCTCGCCGCGCGCTTCGGGCGTCAGCTCCTCGCGCGGGGCGTGCAGCACGCGGGAGATCGCCGCGCCCGCCTTGTCCACCAGGGCCTCCGCCGCCCACAGCTTCGACTGCAGGTCGCCGTAGCCGTCGAGGATGTACCACTCCTCCGACGCGGCCTGCTTGTCGTCGCCGCCGTACGGCCAGGCTCGGGTGTGGTCCCGCGTGTACGCGAGCGCCGTCTCCAACGCTCCCTGGGCGATGCCGAGGTAGAAGTTGGTGAAGACGAGCTGGATCGCCGGGACGTTGAGGGTGTTGTACACCAATGGCTGGAACTTCCGGTCGACGTAACCGGCCGCCGACTCCCACGGCACCCGGACGTTTTCGATCGTCACGCTGCCGGATTCGGTGAGCCGCTGGCCGATGTTGTCCCAGTCGTCGTGGAAGGTGATGCCTTCCTGCTGCGACGGGACGATCGCGAAGATGTGGTCCTCCGTCCCCGCCAGGACGCCTTCCAGCACCGTCAGGTCCGAGACCTTGCTGCCGGTCGAGAACGACTTGTGTCCGTTGTAGACGATCGAGTCGCCGTCCTCGGTGATCGTCAGGTCGGAGTCGCGCGGGTTGACCGCGCCGCCGAAGAACAGGTTGCCCGTCGTGTACAGCTCTTCGACGGCCGCCACCTGCGCGTCCGTGGCCACCAGGCGCGCCGCCCACGCCCACAGGTAGTGGTAGCCCAGCAGCTGCCCGATCGAACCGTCGGCCTTGGCGACCTCGCGGATCACCCGGTAGGCGGTCTCCCAGGTCTGCCCGCCACCGCCGTGCTCGGCCGGGCCGAGCAGGGTGACCAGGCCGGTGTCCTTCAGCAGCCGGACTTCCTGGTACGGGGTCTCGCCGCGGCGGTCGCGTTCG
>NZ_MUMI01000507.1 GCF_002155975.1 Amycolatopsis kentuckyensis | reverse complement strand
AAACGGCGGCGCGCGGCGGGTGCCCGCGCATGCCACACTGCCGCTGCACTTGGTCCCGCCGCGCGCCGCCGTTTCCCCGCAGCACTTGGTCCCGCGCCTCGCAGTCTCGCCTCCGCGGCCGCTCGCTTCCTCGGCCGCCCGGAACTGTCGGTGGTGCCCGGTAAGCTGGATACCGGGGGCCGGAGGCCTACCCCGCCGCTCGCAAAGCCGCCACGGCCGGGGCGAACATCGTCGTCTTGATCGCGCCCAGCGTTCCCCGGTCCTTGCCCGCCAGGTCCTGGACCCGCTCCCGGGCCACCTTCACCACGTCGCCCTCGGCCGCGACCTCGTCCACCAGCCCGATCTCCGCCGCGGCCAGGCCGCCGAACCGCCGTCCGGTCGTCATCGAGGCGATCGCCGCCGAGGGGGTCAGCTTGCCCTGGATCAACGCCGCCATGCCCGGGGTGAACGGGATGTTGATGTCCGCCTCCGGAAAGCAGAAGTAACCCCGGTCGCTGCGCATCACGCGGAAATCGTGCGCCATCGCCAGCATTGCGCCCGCGCCGAATGCGTGGCCGTTGATCGCCGCCACCGTCGGGACCGGCAGCGTCAGTACCCGCGCGAACAGCTCCTGGACCTCCGCGACGTACTCCGATGCCTGATCACCGTGGGCCGTCAGCCATTCGAGGTCCAGGCCGTTCGAATAGAACTTGCCGCTGCCGGTGGTCACCAGCGGGCCCTCGACTCCGTCCAAAAAGGAATGGACGCGCTGCAGCCAGTCCGGGGAGAACCGGTTTTCGTCGGCGCCGAGGTCAAGTACGGAAACGGTCACGGTCGGTCCTTTTCTCGAGGGGGCACGGTCAGCACGGCCCGCACCGCGGCGGCCAGCCTTTCCCGCACCAGTTGATCGGTGATGTCCCGCCGGAAGAACGCCGTCGGCAGGTCGACGACGCACGTCGTGATCACCTCGACGGCCGGCCCGTCCCCGCGGTCCCACAGCTGCCGGGCCAGCCGGACCAGCAGCGCGACCAAGCGTTTGTCCACTGCGTGCAGCGCTTCCGCCAGCTCGTCGGGCAGTTCCGGGCCGAAGAGCCGGTCGCCCCGCACCTTCAGCAGCATCCGTGCTCCGTCGGGACGCAGCAGCGCGAACTCCGCGGGGGTGTCCGCCGCCGCGACGACCGCTTCCACCGGCGAAGGAGCCAGGTCCACCCGGGAGGTCTGCAGGTCGAGGAACGCCGTTGCCGCGCGTAGCCAAGTCTGGGCCAGCACCGCGCTGAGTGACCCGAACGCGTGGTAGATCGTCCCGTTCGGGACGCCCGCGGCCGCCGCCAGGCCGCGGACCGTCACCTCCGTCGAGGAGGCGACGAGCCGCTCGGCGACGTCGAGGAGCGCGTCGAGGTCGTGGACGCGGGGGCGGGGCATGCCGCGACCATAACAGAGCACGTGCTCCAAAACCAAGGCGGTAGGGTGCCTCCCGTGGAGATCTGGATCAACCCGGCGTGCTCGAAGTGCCGGTCCGCGGTGTCGATGCTCGACGAGGCCGGCGCGGAATACACCGTGCGCCGCTACCTCGAAGACCCGCCGACAGCGACCGAAATCAAAGCCGTCCTGAAGCGCCTCGGCCTCGAACCGTGGGACATCACGCGCACCGCCGAGCCCGTCGCGAAGGAACTCGGCCTCAAGGCCTGGGGCCGCACGCCCGCGGACCGGCCGAAGTGGATCAAGGCGCTGGCCGAGCACCCCAAGCTGATCCAGCGGCCGATCATCACGGCCGACGACGGCACGACGGTCGTCGCCCGCGATCCCGAAACCGTGCGGTCGGTCCTCTAAGGAATCGCGTCGGTCGTCGACAGGAGCGGGACGTCCAGGGGCACCGTCTCCGGGTACTTGATCCCGGCGCCGGTGTTCAGCACGACGACGTCTTCGTCGCCTTCGAGCCACCCCGATTCGCGAAGGTGCTTCAGCGCCGCGAAGCACGCTCCGCCTTCCGGGCAGACGAAGGTGCCTTCGTAAGAGGTCAGTTCCCGTTGCGCCGCCAGCAGTTCCTCGTCGGTGACGGCGATCGCGGTGCCGCCGGTCGCGTACACGGCGTCGAGCACGAGGAAGTCGCCCAGCGCCTTGGGCACCGTGATGCCGAAGGCGACCGTCCGCGCGTCCGGGAACGGCGTGCTTTCCCGCTCACCCCGCAAAAACGCCGTGACGATCGGCGCGCACCCCGTGGCCTGGACGGCGACGAGCCGGGGCAGCGGCCCGGAAACCCAGCCCAGCTCCCGCATCTCCAGCAGCGCCTTGTGGATCCCGATGATGCCGACCCCGCCGCCGGTGGGGTAGAGGATGACGTCGGGCAGCCGCCAGCCGAACTGCTCGGCGATCTCGTACCCCATCGTCTTCTTGCCCTCGATGCGGTACGGCTCCTTCAGCGTGGAGACGTCCTGCACGCCGGGACGCCGCCCGGCCGCCGCGGCGACGAGCTTGCCCGCGTCGCCGATGAGCCCGTCCACCCGGTACAGCTCGGCACCGGCGGCGACGCACTCGCGCATGGTGATCGCCGGCGCGTCGTCCGGCATCGCGACCAGGCTCGACAGCCCCGCGCGCGCCGCGTACAACGCCCACGCCGCGCCGGCGTTGCCGTTCGTCGGCATCGCGATCCCGCGCACGCCCAGTTCGGCCGCCCGCGAGACGCCGACCGCGGCCCCGCGCGCCTTGAACGTGCCGGTCGGGACCAGGCCTTCGTCCTTCATCCACAGGCGCGACAGTCCCAGCTCGCGGCCGTAGCGCGGCAGGCGCAGCAACGGCGTCATGCCCTCGCCGAGGCTGACGACGTGCTCGGCCGAGCGCACCGGCAGCACCTCGTGGTAACGCCACAGCGTCGGCTCGCGCCCGGCGATCTCCTTCGGCGTCACGGCCTCGCGGACCCCGTCGAGGTCGTAGCGCGCGAGCAGCGGCGCGCCCGACGGGGAGAGGCCCTGGACCGCGTCGGCGTCCAGGCGGTCGCCGGTTCGCGAGCACTCGAGGTGGCTGAGGAACGAGTACGGCACAACGCCGATCCTAGGTCCTAAAGTGAGCACATGGACGCGCTGCGGGTGTGCCTGTACGTCTTCGCCGGGGTGACGCTCGGCACCTGGCTGGTCTCCGTGCTGACCAGGGAGTACTCCTGGGTCGACCGGATCTGGTCGATCGTGCCGGTGGCCTACGTGGGGATCTTCGCCGGCGCCGCCGGGTTCGCCGACGCGCGGCTCGACGTGATGTTCGCGCTGGTCGCGCTGTGGGGCATCCGGCTCACCTTCAACTTCGCCCGGAAGGGCGGCTACGCGCCCGGCGGCGAGGACTACCGGTGGGCGGTGCTGCGCGAGCGGATGGCGCCGTGGCAGTTCCAGCTGTTCAACTTCTTCTTCATCTCGCTGTACCAGAACGCGATCCTGCTGCTGATCACGCTCCCCGCGCTGACCGCGCTGGAGCACCCCGGCGGGTTCGGCGTGGCGGACGTCGTCGTCGCGCTGGTCTTCGCCGCCTTCCTGGCCGGGGAGACGGTCGCCGACCAGCAGCAGTGGGTGTTCCACCGCGAGAAGCACGCCGGCCGGGCGCCGACGCGGTTCCTGCAGGCCGGGCTGTTCCGCTACTCGCGGCACCCGAACTTCTTCTTCGAGCAGGCGCAGTGGTGGGCGGTCGCCGCGTTCGGCGTGGTCGCCGGGGGTCTGCAGTGGACAGTCGCCGGCGCGGTCCTGCTCACGCTGTTGTTCGTGGGGTCGACCCGGTTCACCGAGAGCATCACGAAGTCCCGGTACCCCGAATACGCGGACTACCAGCGGCGGACGTCGGCCGTGGTGCCGTGGCCGGCCCGCGGATGACGGTCGTCGCCGCGCTGCAGATCGCGACCGGCGTCCCCCTCGCGCGGATTCTGGCCTTCGAGGACGATATCCGGGGCGCCGACCTGGTGGTCCTGCCGGAAGCCGTGCTCGGCGGGTATCCGCGCGGGGAGCCGTTCGTGCGCTACTTCGGCGCGGCGGTGACGGTGCCCGGCCCCGAGGTGACCGAGCTGGCCGGACTCGCGGCACGGACCGGCGCCACCCTGGTCGTCGGCGTCATCGAGCGCGACGGCTCGACGCTGTACAGCACGGTGGTCTTCCTCGACCCGGAACTCGGCCTGGTGGCCAAGCACCGCAAGCTGGTCCCGACCGCCCGCGAACGCCTGGTGTGGGGCCGCGGCGACGGCTCGACGCTCCCGGTGGTCCCGACGGCGGCGGGGCGCGCCGGTGCGGCGATCTGCTGGGAGAACCACATGCCGTTGCTGCGGGCGGCGATGTACGCGAAAGGTGTCGAAATCTGGTGCGCCCCGACGGCGGACGACCGCGACGTCTGGCAGGCGTCGATGCGCCACATCGCCGACGAGGGCCGGTGCTTCGTGGTTTCGGCGTGCCCGTACGAGTCGGCCGGCGACGACCCGTTCCGCGGCGGCAGCGTGATCGCCGGCCCGCTCGGGGACGTGCTGGCGGGCCCGCTGCGCGACGCGGAAGGCCTGATCACGGCGGAGATCGACCTCGACGAGATCGTGGCCGCGCGGCACAGCCTCGATGTCTCGGGGCACTACTCGCGGCCGGACGTCTTCTCGCTGACGGTGGACGAGCGTCCCCAGGACGGCGTCACCTTCCTGAGGTGACGCCGTCCCGCGGGGCTCACACCGCCAGCCGGCCGCCGTCCACCGGGAGGATCGCGCCCTGGACGAAGCTCGCGTCACCCGCGGCCAGGAACGCGATCGCCGCCGCGATCTCGTCCGGGGACGCCACGCGTCCGGCCGGGCCCGCCGCCGCCAGCTCGTCCAGGCCGTCGCCGAACACCGCCGTGCCTTCGGTGCGGGTCGGGCCCGGGCTGACCGCGTTGACGCGGACCCCCGACGGGCCGAACTCCGCCGCCCACGCCTTCGTCATCAGCTCCACCGCCGCCTTCGACGCGCCGTACACCGCCATGCCCGCCATCCCGCGCACGGCGACCATCGTGGACACGTTCACGATCGCGCCGTGGCCGCGCGCCGCCATCTCCGGCCCCAACGCGGCGACGAGGAAGAACGGCACCTTCACGTTCGTCGTGAAGACCGCGTCGAAGTCCGCCTCCGGGAAGTCCGCGGTCGGCCCGGTCGGGAACACGCCGGCGTTGTTGACCAGCACGTCGATCGGCCCGGCCACCTCCGTCGCCCGGTCCGCGAGGGCGCGCGCCGACGCGGCGTCCGTCAGGTCCGCCGCGACGAAGTCCGCCTTGCCGCCCGCCGCGCGGATGGTCTCGACGGCCTCGGCGCCACGCCCGGCGTCCCGGCCGGACAGCACGACGTGCGCGCCGAGCCCGGCCAGCGCGACCGCCGTCGCGCGGCCGATCCCGCTCGTGCCGCCCGTCACCAGTGCCGTCGACCCGGCCAGTTCTGCAGTCATCGCTCAACTCCTCCGCAACCCGGGGGGTTTCCCCGGTCGCAGAGTTCAAGCGAGCCCGCCGCAAGAGAACTTCCGGATGGGTGTTCGGCCCTCCTTATACCTCCGATCCGTTCCGCCGATGGTCTTCCAGCGCCGCGACGAACTCGGCGACGTCCCGCCGGCGCGACGCCGCCGGCCACACCGCCCAGGTCCGCCGGACGATCGGGCGCCCGGCCAGCGGCACCCAGCGCACGGTGTCCGGCAGCGGGTACGGCCACTCGGGCGGCGCGAAGGCGTACGCCCCGCCCGCGCTGACCGCCGGGATCTTGAGCTCGACGATCAGCCGCTGCTCCTCCGGCACCTCCGGGCCGACGTCGAGGCCGTGGCTGCGCAGGATCGCCGCCAGCTCGTCGTACCAGGCCGGGCTGCCCGCGCGCGGGAAGGCGAACCACTCCAGGCCGGCCAGGTCCTCCAGCCGGACCGGCGAGCTGGACGTCGGGCTGGTCCGCGAGCGCCCGGCGGGGCCCGACCTGGACGCGGCGCTCGTGGTGACCGAGGACGTCGGCGTCCTGCTGGCCGCGGACCTGGCGGAGAAGCTGGGCTCGCCGGTCCGGCTGGAG
>NZ_MUMI01000506.1 GCF_002155975.1 Amycolatopsis kentuckyensis | reverse complement strand
GCGCAGCACCGGCAGCACCATCCGCACGACCAGCGGGATGATCACGAGCGCCTGCGCCAGCGGCACCAGGTAGGGCGACGTCCGCAGGTCGCCGGGCAGCGCGTCGAGGGTCACCAGGTAACCGAAGCCGACGGTCACCGCGGACACCCCGAGCGGCAGCATCAGGACGGCGTCCATCGTCTCGCCCAGCCCGCGCGCGGCCTTCGCGGGTGACCGGCGCAGCGCCACCAGCACCACGGACGCGAGCACGCCGACGACCATCGCGAGCAGCGTCGCGTCGATGGCCACCTTCAGCGAGTTCAGCGCGGCGTCCCAGCCGGACACCTGGAGCGCCCCCTTCTCGCCGGTGCCCGTCAGCGCCCGGTACCCGGCGAGGCTCCAGCCGTCCTCAGTGGACACCGATTCGGCGAGGAGCGCGACGATCGGCGTCACCAGCAACGCCAGCACGACGCCCGCGGCGCCGACGACCCACCATTCGCCGCCCCTCGGCCGCCGGGCCCCGCCGGCACCGATCCTCGCGCCCTCCTTGCGCCGCCGCGCCAGCCCGCCGAGCACCAGCGCGGCGACCACGGCCGCGAACTGGATCAGCGAGAGCGCCGCTGCGCCGGAGAGGTCCAGCAGGTCGACGGTCCGCAGGTAGATCTCGGTTTCCAGGGTCCGGTAGCGGGCGCCGCCGAGGATCAGGACGACCCCGAAGCTGGTGGCGCAGAACAGGAACACGACGGCCGCGGCGGACGCGACCGCCGGCGCCAGCGCGGGCAGCGTCACCGACCGGAAGGCCCGCCACGGCGACGCGCCCAGCGCGCGGGCCGCGTCGGTCGTCCGCGAATCGAGCCGCGCCCAGAGCCCGGCGACGGTCCGCGCGACGACAGCGACGTTGAAGAAGGCGTTGGCCAGCACGATCGGCAGGACGCCACCGTCCGGCCACAGCGCGCGGAACGCCAGCCCGACGACCACGGTCGGCAGCACGAACGGCACCAGCACCAGCGTCCGCGCCAGGCCGACGCCGGGCAGCCGCACCCGCGAGAGCAGGAACGCGACCGGCAGCCCGGCCAGCACCGCGACCACCGTCGACGCGGCCGCGCTCGCGACCGTGAACCCGGCCAGCTGCCAGGTCCGCGGGTCGCCGAGCACGACGTCGAGACCGCCGGCGGCGAACCCGCGGCCGATGATCGCCAGCACCGGCCAGGCGAAGAAGACCACGAGGAACCCGATCGGCGCCAGCCCGAGCAACGCCAAGCCGAGCCCGCGGGCGGTCCCCGGCGGGGCTGTCGCTTTCCGGGTCGGCGCTCCGGAGGTCACTGCACGAGCGTGCGCCATTCGCCGATCCACTTCTCGCGTCCGGCCTGCACCTGGTCCGCGGGCAGCGTCTGCGGCTTCTGCGGCAGCGGCGCGACCTGCGCCCAGCCCGCGGGCAGGTCGACGCCCTGGCGCGCCGGGTAGACGTACATGTTGGCCGCGACCGTCGCCTGGAACTGCTGCGACAGCAGGAAGTCGACCACCTTGCGGGCGTTCTCGACCTGCTTGCCGTTCGCCAGCACGCCGGCGTACTCGACCTGCCGGTAGCAGGTGTCGAGCAGCGCCTTGGTGCGCGGCTTCCCGTCGTCCCCGACCTCGGCGGCGGGCGACGACGCGTACGAGACGACGATCGGCCGCGGCCCCTTGCCGGACGAGCCGGAGAACTGCTTGGTGTAGGCCTCTTCCCAGCCGCTGACCACCTTGAGGCCGTTGGCCTTCAGCTTCGTCCAGTAGTCCTTCCAGCCGGCGTCGCCGTACTTGGCGATGGTGCCGAGGAGGAACGCCAGCCCGGGGGACGCCGTCGCCGGGTCCTCGGCGACCAGCAGGTCCTTGTACTTCGGGTCGGCCAGGTCGTCGTAGGTCTCCGGCGCCGGGATGCCCTTGGTGGCGAAGTAGTTCGTGTCGACGTTGACGCAGACGTCGCCGACGTCGACCGCGGACAGCCGGTGCTCGGGGTCGACGGCGTAGCGCTGCGGCCCGCGGTCGGCTTCGGGACTGGTGTAGGGCTCGAAGACGCCCTCGCTGAGCGCCCGGGAGGCGAAGGTGGAGTCGACGCCGTACGCGACGTCGCCGATCGGGTTGGCCTTCGTCAGCACGAGCTTGTTGGTCAGCGATCCGGCGTCGCCCTGCATGAGCACGGAAACCTTGATGCCCGACTGCTTCTGGAAGGCGTCGAGCACCTCCTGCGGCGCCAGGAAGGAAGCGTGCGTCACGAGGGTGACGGTGGGCGTCTGCTGCGTGCCACCGTCACCGTCCGACAGCGAGCACGCCGCGGCGACGGCGCTGACGGCGGCGACGGCCGTCGCGGCGCGAACAGCCCTGCGTTTCATCTACCCTCCTGCACTTCGCCGACGCGGAGGGAAGCCCTCCCGTCGCCGGCATGATCCGGTCAGGTGCGAACGGTCGCGGGTGACCCGCCTCTCAGCCCGGCTCACCGGACTCCCGTGGCAACCGTGCAGCGTAGTCCAGGACGCAGGACGATGGAGACATGACGGAAATCTTGAGCGACTCCGAGGCCGACGGACGGTTGGGTGCGGACTGGACGCGGTCCGGCGCGGTGATCTCCCGCGAGGTGGAGCTGGCGAGCTTCCCCCAGGCGATCGAGGTGGTGAACCGGGTGGCGGAGCTCGCCGAGGCCGCCGACCACCACCCGGACATCGACATCCGCTGGCGCACGCTGACGTTCCGGCTCTCCACCCATTCGGCGGGCGGGCTCACGGCGAAGGACTTCGACCTCGCCGCGCAGATCGACGCGGTGCTCGCCGCCTTGTGATCCTGGTTACTCTGAGTGCACCTTCCTCCGGCCCCGGCGTCTCTCGGTTACCGGAACCTTCAGGAGGGAGAACCCAGATGACACAGGCAATCGTGGTCGGCACGGCGGCGTTCGCAACCATGGTGGCAGCGGCCGGCGGCGTGCTCTGGTTCACCGTCCGCAACCGCCGTCACCTGGACAGCTGAGAGTTCGATCACAGCTGTTAACGCCGGGCATGATCGGCGCGCTGTTCGGAGCGGAAGCATCAGCTCGACCCCGGGAAACGCCATGAACAGCACCGCCGCCCTCACCCCCGCCCAGCGCGCCTGGATCAACGCCCTCGCCCCCGCGGTGGTGCTGATCACGATCGCCCTGCTGGGCCTGCTCGGCTAGGACACCCGGGCCTGCCGGATCTTCGGATCCGGCGGGCCGGCCAGGTCGGCCAAGATCAGTAGCGGGACATGTTCGGGATCGTCTTCTCGGCGACCCCGATGAGATCCTCGACCTTCGCCACATCGGCCGTCACGTCCTCGGCGGTCACCGACGGCGCCTCGGACGAACGGTAGGCGACCTCGTTGCGCCGCACCCGCATCCGGTTGAAGGGACGCAGGAGCGGCCCCAGCGGCGGGTCCAGCTGCGCGAGAACCGCTTCGTAGACGGCGATGTGGCCACCACGGCTCGTCGCGCGCAGGCCCTGGTTCTGCAAGACGGCCGCCAACGCCCGGCGCGCGCCGTCATAGGCCAGCGTGTAGGCGCCTTCCGGGTCCGAGTCCAGCAGCCGGCGTGCCGAAACGACGTGCGTGCGGGCCCTGGCGATCTCCGCCTCCGCGGCCTCCCGCGAAGCCGGGACGCGTTCGAGGGAGCCGCGCGCGATGAGCGCGTCGATCGTGGCGCGGCCCTGGTTCCACCGGGTCATTCCGTCTCCTGGTCGAGAGGCAGCGGGACCAGCGGACGCGCACGCACGCTGGTGAGGAACGGATCCGTGCTGCTCGAGGCCCACGCCGCCGGCGAGATCCGGTGGACGCTGACCTCGCGGCCCAGCCGCCGCGACACGCCCTCGGCCAGGTCGAAGAGCGCGTCCGGATCGGGCGCGCCGACGACGAGGACGTCGACGTCACCGGGCGGCGGCCCCGGCTCGCCGCTGTAGCGCGCGGCCCAGGACCCGTAGATGTAGGCCTCGCGCACGCCGGCCAGGCCGGACAGGGCCTCGGCGAGCAGCGGCAGCGGCCCGAAGGTGACCGAAATGACGTCGCTCAACGGCCGGTACAGCGGGGTGTCCGTGCGGGCTTTGACGAGCCGGCTCCGGCCCACCCGCCGGTCTTCCAGGATGCCGCCGCCGACGAGTCGTTCGACCTCGCGCAGCACGGCCGTCGGCGTGACGCCGCACGCCTCGGCGAGCTCGGTGATGCTGTACTCGCGCTCCGGGTGCAGCAGGACCAGCGCGAGCAGCTCGCCCTGCATGCGCGAACGCAGCAGCGGCAGCAAGCTCGGCGAAGCTTTCATTGGACGCAGCATATCCTGCGCCCAATGAAAACAACAGTCAGTAGTTGACCGATCAGACGTTGAAGCGGAACTCGACCACGTCGCCGTCGGTCATGACGTAGTCCTTGCCCTCCATGCGGACCTTGCCCGCCGCGCGGGCCGCCGCCATCGAGCCCGCCGCCATCAGGTCGTCGAAGGAGACGATTTCCGCCTTGATGAAGCCGCGCTCGAAGTCCGTGTGGATGACGCCCGCCGCCTGCGGGGCCGTCGCACCCTGGGGGATCGTCCAGGCGCGGGACTCCTTCGGGCCCGCCGTCAGGTACGTCTGCAGGCCGAGCGTGTGGAAGCCTGCGCGGGCCAGGGAGTACAGGCCCGGCTCCGGCTGGCCGACCGACTCGAGCAGCTCGCGGACCGACTCCTCGTCGTCCAGCTCCAGCAGCTCCGCCTCGACCTTCGCGTCGAGGAACACCGCGTCCGCCGGCGCGACCAGCTTGGTCAGCTCCTCGCGGCGGGCTTCGTCGGTGAGCACCGACTCGTCGGCGTTGAAGACGTACAGGAACGGCTTCGTCGTGAGCAGGCTCAGCTCGCGCAGCGCGTCGAAGTCGACTTCCTTCTGCGCCTGGAACAGCGTGCGCCCGGCGTCGAGGATCTCCTTCGCCTTCTGGGCGTTGTCCAGCGCGGGCTTGTTCTCCTTCTTCGTCCGCGCTTCCTTCTCCAGCCGCGGCAGCGCCTTGTCGAGCGTCTGCAGGTCGGCGAGGATCAGCTCGGTGTTGATCGTCTCGATGTCGCTCGACGGGTCGATCCGGCCGTCGACGTGCACCACGTCGGGGTCGTCGAACACGCGGATGACCTGGCAGATCGCGTTGGCCTCACGGATGTTCGCCAGGAACTTGTTGCCCAGCCCGGCACCCTCGGACGCGCCCTTCACGATGCCCGCGATGTCCACAAAGGACACCACGGCCGGGACGATCTTCTCCGACTTGTGCAGCTCGGCCAGCTTGTCCAGCCGGGGGTCCGGCAGCGGCACGACACCGACGTTCGGCTCGATCGTCGCGAACGGGTAGTTCGCGGCGAGCACGTCGTTGCGGGTCAGCGCGTTGAACAGGGTGGACTTGCCGACGTTGGGCAGGCCGACGATACCGAGGGTGAGGCTCACGACCCCGCAGTCTACGTGGCTGCCCCGGTCCCGCCCCACGCACCCAACGCCGTGGCGGATTTCCGCCAGCGACGGCGCTGACCTGCTGGCATGCTCGGGTCAATGGTCACCGAAACGCTCTCACTCTGGCGCGACGCCGAACGCTGCTACCGCGCGGTCACCGCCCGCGACTCGCGCTTCGACGGCCAGTTCATCATGGCGGTCCGCACCACCGGGATCTACTGCCGCCCGTCCTGCCCGGCGTCGACGCCGAAGGTGCAGAACGTCCGCTTCTTCCCGACGTCGGCGGCCGCGCAGGCCAACGGCTTCCGCGCCTGCCGCCGCTGCCTGCCGGACGCCGTGCCCGGCTCGCCGGACTGGAACGTGCGCGCCGACCTGGCCGCGCGGGCGATGCGCCTGATCTCCGACGGGACGGTCGAACGCGAAGGCGTCCCCGGCCTCGCCCGGCGGCTCGGGTACTCGGAACGCCAGCTGGGCCGGGTGCTCACCGCCGAGCTCGGCGCGGGCCCGCTGGCCCTGGCGCGGGCGCACCGCGCGCATTCGGCGCGGCTGCTCATCGAGCTGTCCGAGCTGCCGCTGACGGACGTCGCCTTCGCGGCGGGCTTCTCCAGCGTGCGGCAGTTCAACGAGACGATCCGCGAAGTGTTCGCGACGACGCCTTCGCAGCTTCGCGCCTTCGCGGCGTCCCGGCGGGGACGGCAGAGCGACGTGACCGGGACCCGGCTCAGCCTGCGGCTGCCGTTCCGGCCGCCCCTCGACGCTTCGGGGTTGCTTCGCTTCTTCGCGGACCACGCGGTGCCGGGCGTCGAGGAAGTCACGCCGGAGGCCTACGCACGCACGCTGCGGCTCTCCCACGGCACCGGCGTCGTGCGGCTGACGCCTTCGCCCGACCACGTGCGCTGCGAGCTGATGCTCACCGACCTGCGCGACCTCGGCAGCGCGGTCAGCCGGGTGCGCCGGCTGCTCGACCTCGACGCCGACCCCGCGGCGGTCACCCGCGTCCTCGGCGCGGACCCGGCGCTGGCCCCGGTGGTCGAGGCCGTGCCGGGGATCCGGGTACCGGGCGCGGTGGACGGCGAGGAGCTCCTGCTGCGCGCCCTCCTCCGCGAGGTGCCGCCCGGGGAGGAGGTGCCGGGCGAGTGGGGTGTGACGCGGCTGTTCCCGACGGCGGCCCAGGTCGCGGCCACCGGCCACCCCGTCGCCGCCGCGCTGGCCGAGGGGCGGCTGGACGTGCACGTCGGCCGGGACGCCGCCGACCTGCGGACCGAGCTGCTGGCCTGCGTCGACCCGTCGACGGCGGACTACGTGCTGATGCGGGTCCTCGGCGCCCCGGACGTCCTGCTCGCCGACGACGCGGAAGTCCGCCGCGGCGCCGAGACGCTGGGGATCTCGCCGGATTCGCTCGGCGAGCGGGCGCGCGCGTGGACGCCGTGGTGCTCCTACGCCGGGATGTACCTCCGGCGCGCGGCGACCGGCCCGCTCGCCTGACCCGGCCGAGACCGCGGGGCCGGTGTCAGCCCTGTTCGCCCCGCCACAGCACGGCCTGGGCGACGATGACCTGCTCGCCGTCGTAGGTCGCGGCCGGCGAGCCGTACAGGCGGTAGCCCATCTCCAGCGCCTCGCTGACCCGGTGGCAGAACTTCGCGTCGTCCGGGCCGGTGAGCATGCGGTAGCGGGGAAGGCCGTTCGGCGGCTGGTCGGTCATGGCTTCATCTTGGCTCAGTGATCAGCTCGCGCGCACCTCCAATGTGGAGCCCGTGCGGGACTTGCGGACGCGCAGCCGGGTCGGGATGCGCTGCCGCAGTTCCTCGACGTGCGACACGAGCCCGACCACCCGCCCGCCGGCCCGCAGTTCGTCGAGGATGTTCATCACGACGTCGAGGGTTTCGGCGTCCAGCGTGCCGAACCCCTCGTCGACGAACAACGTGTCCAGGAGCGCGCCGCCGGTCTCCCCCGCGACGACGTCGGCCAGCCCCAGCGCGAGGGCCAGCGACGCGAGGAACGACTCGCCGCCGGACAGGGTCTTCGCCGGCCGGATGGTGCCCGAGTAGTCGTCCAGCACGTCGATGCCGAGCCCGCCGCGGGTGCCGCGCGCGCCGGCCGCGTCCGAGTGCACGAACGAATACCGGCCCTGGCTCATCGTGCGCAGCCGGTGCGTGGCGGCGACCGCGACTTCTTCGAGCCGCGCCGCCAGGACGTACGACCGCAGCGACATCTTGCGACTGTTCTGCCCGCGCCCGTTGACGACCTCCGAGAGCGCCCGCAGCTCGGCGTACTGCGCTTCGGCCGGCGCGAGCCCGGCCAAGGCCGTGTGCAGCAGCCCGGCCAGCCGGGTCAGCTGCTCGTGCTGCGCGGTGGCCGCCCGCAGCGCCGCGTACGCGGAATCGGCGCGCGCCCGGGCGAGCTGGGCTGTGTCGGCCGCGCGGCCGACGTCCGCCACGTCGTCCGGCGAGATCCCGAACAGGTCCGGCTCGGCCAGCAGCGCCCGCGCGCCCGCGGCGGCCGCCTCGGCCTCGGCGATGCCCTGTTCCAGCTTCTCGATCTGCTCGTCCGGCAGCATCGCGGCCCGCGCCTTCTTCAGCGACGTGAACCCCTTCGCCGTCACCGCCGCCTCGACCAGCGTTTTCTGCTGGGCCACCCGCTCGCGGGCGCCGGCGACCGCCGTGCGCGCCTCCGCGACCGCCTCCAAGGCCTCGGCCAGGCCGAGGAGGTGCTGCCGCCGCGCGCCGACGTCCGCGAACTCGCCCCGCCCGGCGACCAGGCGGCGGTCCCGCTCGGCCAGCCGCTCTTCCAGGGCGCGGACGTCGGTCGTGGCTTCGGTCGCCGCCTGTTCGGCCCGGCGCAGCCGTTCGCTCCGCGCTTCCAGGTCGCGCTCCAGCAGGACCACCTGCTGCCCCAGCTTCGCCTTGGCGGCGGCCTGTTCGGTCAGCGCGGAGACCGTTGCGCGGGCTTCCGCCAGCTCGGCGGTGATCGACTCGGCCGTGCGCCCGGCCAGCCGCTCGATCAGCCCGGCCAGCCGCGCCTTCGCCTCTTCCAGCGCGACGACGACCCGCTGCCGCAGCACGTCCGCCGCCTGCTCGGCTTCCTCGGCCGCGCGTTCCTCGGCCGGGTCGACCAGCTCGACGTCCCGGCTCGCCTTCGCCGGGTGCTCGGCCGACCCGCACACCGGGCACGGCGCGCCGTCGGCCAGCGCGGCGGCCAGCTCGGCCGCCATCCCGTCCAGCCGCCGCTCGCGCAGGTCGAGCCGGCGCTGCCGGGCCGTCTGGTGCGCGTCGACGACTTCGCGCAGCTTCGCCTCGCCCCGCTGGACTTTCGCCTGGGCTTCGGGCAGTTCGGCCGCGTCTCGGGCGACGGCTCGCAGCTCGTCCACTTTCGCCTTGGCGCCGTCGAGCTTCGCCTCGGCCTCGGCCGCGGTCAGGGCGTCCGCGCGCAGCTTCGCCAGCTGGCCGGGGATCGCGGCCAGCTCGGCGGTCAGCTCCTCGACCTGTTGCTGGGCCGTGACAGCGGCCAGCTTCCGGTCGTCCCGGCGCATGACGTCGAGCTCCTGCTGCTCGGCCTCCGCGACCAGCTCCGCGACCGCGCCCGCCTCTTCACGCGCGGTGGCCGCCCGCGCCTTCAGGTCGCCGGTCGCCCGGGTGCCGAATTCCCGCAGCAGGGCGCCGCGGGCCTTCTCCGCCTGCTCGGCTTCGGCCAGTTCGGCGGCCCGCCGATCCAGCAGGTCGGCCTCCACGGCGACGCCGGCCGCCCGCCGCGCGGCCGCGACCTCCTGCGCCCACTCGGCCCGCTGCGGCGCCTGCTCGGTGATTTCGAGCAGCCGCAGGTGGGCGTTGCGGACGCGGCGGATCTTCTCCGCGCTCGCCCGTTCTTCCTGCAGGTAGACGTCCGCTCGCTGGGCGGCCGAGCGCGCCCGCTCCTCCTCCGCCGTCACCTGCGCGACGCGTGCTTCCGACTCGGCGAGCACGGCGCCGACCCACTCCGGCACGTCGGCCTCGGGCGGTTCCCGCTGCGCTTCCTGCGCGTACCGGGCCAGCATTTCCCGCACCTTCTGCTGGCTGTCGGCCAGCTCCCGGCCGCGCTCGGCGCGCAGGTCGGCGAACCAGCGTTCGACGTCGGCGAAGCGCTCGGTGCCGAACAGCCGCTCCAGGAGTTTCTCGCGCTCGGCGGTGTCCGACCGCAGGAAGCGGGCGAACTCGCCCTGGGGCAGCAGCACCACCTGGAAGAACTGGGCCGCGGTCATCCCGAGCAGCCGCTCGACGGTGCGCGCGACCTCTTCGATCCGGATCAGGCCCTCCGGCGCCAGCCCGGCGGGCGCGGTGCCGACCCAGCTCAGCGACACCCGCGCCTGCTGGGTGGTCGTGCCCTCGCCGCGCCGCTTCGGCCGCTGGTACTCCGGGTTGCGCACGATCTTCAGCCGGTGCCCCTGCACGGTGAGCTCCAGCGCGACCTCGGTGACCTGGTCGGGCTCGGCGAGATCGCACCGCAGCCGCTTGGCCTCGTTGCGGGCGCCGGGAACCACGCCGAACAACGCGAACGCGATCGCGTCGAGCAGCGTCGTCTTGCCCGCGCCGGTTTCGCCGTGCAGGAGGAAGAGACCGTCGGCGCCGAGCACGTCGAAGTCGACGACCTCGCGTGCGCAGTACGGCCCGAAGGCTTCGACCTCCAGCCTGTGCAGCCTCATTTCGCGAGGGCCCCCCGGTCGGCCGCTTCCAGCGCCTGGAACAGGAGCTGCTCTTCGCTCTCGGTCGGCGGGGCGCCGCGGCAGTCGTCGAGGAAGCTGCGCGAGACCTCGATGTCGGACCGGCCGCGGACGGCGTCGGAATAGCGCAGCGGGGCGCCGGCGTGGCCGCCCGCGGGCTCCCACTCCAGGTGCACCGCGTACGGGAACCGCTCGCGCAGCCGCCGCATCGCGTCGACCGGGCGCACCCGGTCGGTGACGGTGATCGAAAGGAAGTGGTCGAGGTAGGCGTCGTGCGCCGGGTCCACGAGGAGGCCCTCGATGTCGCCGGTGAGCGTGGCGAGCTTTCTCGGGACGGGAAGCTCGTGGCGCCGGACCTCGGCGAGACCGTTCCGGTCGACGTCGACCAGCCAGACGGATTTGCGTTGGCGCGCTTCGGAAAACGAGTACGCCAGCGGGCTGCCGGAGTACCGCAGGTGCTCGGCGAGCGTCTGCGGGCCGTGGAGGTGGCCCAGCGCCACGTAGTCCACGCCGTCGAAGACCGAGCCGGGCACCTGCTCGACGCCGCCGACCGCGATGGTCCGTTCGCTGTCGGTGGGTTCGCCGCCGGTGACGAACGCGTGCGCGAGCACCACCGAGCGGACGCCGGGCCGGGTGCCGAGGTCCGCGCGGATCCGGCGCATGGCCTCGGTGAGCACGCCGGTGTGGCCGCGCGCGTCCGGCACGCCGAGCGCGTGGCGCGCCGGTTCCGGTTCGAGGTAAGGGATGCCGTAGACGGCGACCGGGCCGCCGCCGTCTTCGAGGAGTACCGGTTCGGCCAGCCCGGCGACGGTGGTGCGCAGGTGCAGGCCGCCGGCCGCGGCGAACTCCGCGAAGGCGCCGAGGCGGGGCGCCGAGTCGTGGTTTCCGGGCGTGACGACCAGTTGCGCGCCGGCCACGCGGATCCGGGCGACGGCTTTCGTCGCCACCCGCACGGCTTCGGCGGAGGGGACCGCGCGGTCGTAGATGTCGCCTGCCACCAGGACGGCGTCGATCGCCTCGCCGGCCACGAGGTCGGCGAGGTGCCCGAGCACCGCTTCCTGTTCCGCGAGCAGGTCGGCGCCGTGGAAGGTGCGGCCGACGTGCCAGTCGGAGGTGTGCAGGAATCTCACGAGGGGCAACGGTACGACCCCGCTCCGACGAAATCGCGCAGGCACGCCGCCACCTCACTCGAACGTGTGTACTAACACGAGCGGGCAAGATCGGACACGCCCTGCGCGGAATCGATGTGTTCGCAGGTCAGCTACCCAGAGCGACGGACCGGGTGCGGTTTTTGTCGGTGGGGTCCGCCATGATGTCTGCGAGCTCGGTGTTCGGAGCTCGGAGTCGGGAGTTCGGAGTTCGGCCGGAGGAGGCGAAGTGGCGACAGTGCTGACCACGGCGGCGATCGTGCTGGCGGTCCTGCTGCTGTTCGCCGTCGCGCTGTTGTGGCGGCTGTACCAGGACGGGATGCGCCGGGCGGACGCGGCGGCCCGGCTGGTGGCGGCCGAGCGGGCCAAGGCGGACCAGCAGCAGCTGGCGCTGCGGCGCTACGAGGTGGCGTTCGCCTCGATCAGCGGCCGCGGCGAGCTGGGCGAGCAGGTCCTGGTCGAGACGGCCAGGGCGTTGGGCCTGCGCGAGGACCTGCACTTCACCCTCCAGACGGACCTGGGCGGCGGCGGCTCGGCCAAGCCGGACATGGTCCTGCGCGTGGGCGGCGACCGGACGGTGCCGGTGGACGCGAAGGCGAGCATGGCGACGTGGTCCGAGGCGGTGGAGACGGACAACCCGGACGAGCGGCTGGACGCGTTGCGCGCGCACGTGCGCCAGATCCGTTCCCGCGCGGCCGAGCTGGCGGGCAAGGGCTACCAGCGCTGGGCGGACGCGATCTACGGAACGATCATGTTCGTCCCCTCGGACGCGGCGGTGGTGGCGGCGTTGGACACGGACCCGGAGCTGCTGCGCTGGCTGATCGACCGCCGGGTGTTCTTGTGCGGCCCGACGGGCTTCGGGGTACTGGCCTCGGCGGCGTTGTTCGCGGCGAGCGACCGCACGCTGGAGGCGGACGTGGAACAGGTCCGAGCCGGAGCGGCGGCCGCCCACCGCGCGGCGGGCGGCGCGGTGGAGGCGTTGAACTTGTCGAGCACCCACTTGCAGCGGTTCCTGTCGGCGCGCCGACGGGAGCTGGAGGCGCTGGAGACGTTCCGGGCCACGGTGGGTCCGTTGTCCGAGGCGTCAGGCAGCCCGGCGGCCGTGCCGACGGTGCGGAAGGGGGACGAACTGGCGGCGAGCTGAGGGGCGGAGGCTGCCGGGCTGCCTGACGCCTC
>NZ_MUMI01000505.1 GCF_002155975.1 Amycolatopsis kentuckyensis | reverse complement strand
GCTCGGCGATCGCCGAGCGCACCAGGCCCCACACCGGCGCGCCGTCGGGCGAGCCCGGGTCCTGCAGGAACACCAGTTTTGAGTCGTCGCAGCGTTCGTCGAGCAGCCAGCGCTGCACGAGGTCGAGCACGGCGGGCAGCTCGTGCGCGGTGGTGAGCACGACGGGCGGGACGACCGCCGGCAGTTCCGTGCCGATCACGGTCCACTCGCGGTCGGTCCCGCCGTCCACCGGGGCCGGCGTCCATTCCACGCGGTAGAGCTCCGCGGTCGCGTTCGTCTCGGCGGCGGGCCGCAGCAGCAGCGACTCGACGCCGCCGAGCGGGGTGCCGGCGGTGTCGTAGAGGGTGACCTCGACGCCGGTCGTCGCCGAGCCGGACAGCCGGGCCCGCACCGCACCCGGCAGGGGGGAGGTGACCCGCAGGCCGCCGAAGGAGAACGGGAGGAGCAGCTCGGTGCCGTCGAGGACCAGGGCGTGCAGCACCGCGTCGAGCACCGCGGGGTGGGCGGTGAACTCGCCTTCGGCGGGCAGCGCCACCTCGGCGTACCGGTCGTCGCCGTCGCGCCACAGCGCGGTGAGGCCCTGGAACGCCGGCCCGTATTCGTACCCGCGTTCGGCGAGCCGTGCGTAGGCGCCGTCGAGGTCGACCGGCTCCGCCCCGGCGGGCGGCCAAACCGGCAGGGGAGTGACGGGCGCGCGCTCCGGGCACACCGTGCCGGTCGCGTGCCGGGTCCACGGCCCGTCGCCGAGTCGCGAGTGGACGGTCAGCGGACGGCGGCCGTGGTCGTCCGCGCGGCCGAGGCCGACCTGGACGTCGACGGCACCCGACGCGGGCAGCACCAGCGGCGCTTCGAGCGTGAGGTCCTCGACGCTCCCGCCGTCCGCCGCTTCCAGGGCCAGTTCGGCGAATCCGGTGCCGGGGAACAGGACCGTGCCGCGCACGGCGTGCCCGGCCAGCCACGGCAGCGACGTGAGCGAGAGCCGTCCGGTGGCGACCAGGCCGTCGCCGTCGGCGACCGGGGTGGGCGTGCCGAGCAGGCCGCCGGAGTGACCGGTGAGCCAGTAGCGCTGCCGGTCGAACGCCGAGGTCGGCACGTCCGGGTGGCGGGTGACCGGGCCGAGCAGCCGCGGCCAGTCCACCGCGGTGCCCCGGACGTGCGCCGCGGCGAGGGCGAGCAGGAACCGGCGGGGGCCGCCTTCCCCGCGGCGGAGCGTGCCCACGGCGGTGCCGTCGATGTCCGCGTCGGCCAGGATCTCCTGCACCGCGCCGGCGAGGATGGGGTGCGGGCTGACCTCGATGAACAGCGGTCGCCGGTAGCCGGCGAAGGCGCGGATGGCGGCGTCGAACTGCACCGGCTCGGCCAGGTTGCGGTACCAGTAGCCCGGGGTCAGGTCCGAGCCCGGCAGGAAGCCGCCGGTGCAGGAGGAACAGATCGTGGTCGCGGTGTCGGCGGGGGCCAGCGGGCCGATTTCGGCGATCAGGGCGTCTCGGACGGCCTCGACGTGCGGGGTGTGCGCCGCGTACGCCACCGGGGTGCGCCGGATCTGGACGTCGGCGCAGGCGGCGGCGAACTCCTCGATGGCGGCCAGTTCGCCGCCGACCACGGTGCCGGCCGGGCCGTTGTCCACGGCCGGCCACAGGCGCCCGGCCCACGGTTCGAGCCGCTCCCGCACCTGCGCCACGGGCAGGCCGACGGCGAGGATCCCGCCGGTGCCGTCCAGTTCGGCGGTGAGCAGCCGGCTCCGGACGGCGATGATCCGGGCGGCATCGGCGAGCGGCAGCGCCCCGGCCACGACGGCCGCGGCCAGCTCGCCTTGGGAGTGGCCGACCACCGCGGCCGGTGCGACCCCGGCGGCCCGCCACAGTCCGGCGAGGGCGACCATGACGGCGAACAGCACGGGCTGCACGACCTCGGTCCCCTCCAGGTCCGGCGCGCCGTCGGCGCCGGTGAGCACGTCGAGCACGGACCAGCCGGTGTGCGGGCGCAGCGCCTCGGCGGCGTCGGTGAGCAGCCGGGCGAAGCCGGCGTCGGCGGCGAGCAGTTCGGCGGCCATGCCCGGCCATTGGGCGCCTTGGCCGGGGAAGACGAAGACGGGCTCGGTTTCGCCGGCGGCGGTACCGGTGACGAGCGCGGGGTGCGGGGCACCGTCGGCGAGCGCCCCGAGGGCGGCGACGAGTTCGGCCCGGTCGCCGGCGACGACGACCGCGCGGCAGGTGCCAGGGCGGCGGCGGGCGAGGATCGCCGCGGTCGAGGTGAGGTCGTCGTCGGCCGCGGTTTCGGCGTAGGTCCGCAGGCGGGCGGCGTGGGTGCGGAGGGCGGTGTCGGTGTGGGCGTGCAGGGGCCAGACGAGCGGTCCGGTGGGTGCCGTCGCGGCGGCCGGCGCCGGCTCCTCGACAGGTGCGGCTTCCAGCACGACGTGCGCGTTGGTCCCGCTGATCCCGAAGCTCGACACCGCGGCCCGCCGCGGGCGCCCGTGCTCGGGCCACGCCTGGGCCGCCGACAGGACCTCGACCCGGCCGCTCGCCCAGTCGACATGCGGACTCGGCACCTCGGCGTGCAGCGTGCGCGGAATCGTGTCGTGCCGCAGCGCCTCCACCATCTTGATCACCCCGGCGACGCCCGCCGCGGCCTGGGTGTGGCCGATGTTGGACTTCAACGACCCCAGCCACAGCGGCGTTTCGCGCGCCTGGCCGTACGTGGCCAGCAGTGCGTGCGCCTCGATCGGGTCGCCCAGCGCCGTTCCGGTGCCGTGTGCCTCGACCACGTCGACGTCCTGTGTGGACAGTCCGGCCGCCCGCAGCGCACGGCGGACGACCTGTTGCTGGGCCTGGCCGTTGGGCGCGGTGAGGCCGTTGCTGGCGCCGTCGGAGCCGGTCGCGCCGCCGCGCAGCAGGGCCAGGACCGGGTGGCCGTGGCGGCGGGCGTCGGACAGCCGCTCCAAGATCAGCATGCCCGCGCCCTCGGCGAACGCCGTCCCGTCGGCGGCGGCGGAGAACGCCTTTGCGCGGCCGTCGGCGGACAGGCCGTTCTGGCGCGTGAAGTCCACGAGGTTGCCGGGCGCGGCCATCACGGTGACGCCGCCGGCGAGGGCGAGCGAGCAGTCGCCCCGGTGCAGCGCGTCGGCGGCCAGCTGGATCGCGACCAGCGACGACGAGCACGCGGTGTCGATCGTGAGCGCCGGCCCGCGCAGGCCGTAGGTGTAGGCGATCCGGCCCGACGCGACGCTCGGCGAGGTGCCGGTCAGGCGGTGGCCGTCGACGAGGCCGGTCGGCTCGTGCAGCCGCGGGCCGTAGTCCATGGCCATCGCGCCGACGAACACGCCGGTGTCGGTCCCCGCGAGCGAGCCCGGCTCGAGGCCGGCGCGCTCGATCGCCTCGTGGCTGATCTCCAGGAGCACGCGCTGCTGCGGGTCCATCGCCAGGGCTTCGCGGGGGCTCAGGCCGAAGAACGCCGGGTCGAACCGGTCGGCGTCGTGGAGGAAGCCGCCGAACCGGGTGGCGCACGAGCCGGGGCCGGCCTCGCCGAGGAGGGTGTCGAGGTCCCAGCCGCGGTTCGCGGGCAGCTCGGTGACCGCCTCGCCGCCGGTGGAGACCAGGTCCCACAGCTCGGCCGGGGAGGTGATCCCGCCGGGGAAGCGGCAGCCCATGGCGACGATCGCGATCGGGTCACCCTGCTGGGGCACAACGGCTTCCGGGGCGGTGTCGCCGGGCCGGGCCCGCAGGTGCGTGATGAGGTGCGCGGGTGTCGGGAAGTCGAACAGCAGCGTCGTCGGCAGCTTGAGCCCGGTGGCCGCCTGCAGCCGGGTGCGCAGTTCCACCACGCTCACCGAGTCGAAGCCGAGGTCCTTGAACGTGCTCGCGGGGTCGATGCCGGCCGCGTCGGCGTGGCCCAGCACGGCCGCGGCCGTGGCGAGCACGAGGTCCGCCACCTGCGTGGGATCGACGGCGACCGGGGCGGCGGCCACCTCTTCGCCGAGCCAGTGGCGGGTCCGCTGGAACGCATACGTCGGCAGGTCCACCAGGCGCGAGCCGGGCACCTCCCAGCGCACCCCGGCCCCGGCCGCGAACGCCTCGGCGAAGCTTCGCCGAAGCCGGTCGCCGCCGCCGTCGTCCCGCCGCAGCGTCCCGACGACGGCCACCGTGCGGTCCTGGGCTTCGGCGGTCTCCTCGATGCTGCCCAGCAGCACGGGGTGCGGGCTGCACTCGACGAACCGCGCGCCGCCGGCGGCCAGCGCGCCGGCGGTCGCCTCGGCGAACCGGACCGGCCGCCGGAGGCTTTCGAACCAGTACCCGGCGTCGAGACCCGCGGTGTCGAAGGGCTTGCCGGTGAGGGCGGAAACGAAAGTGACCGAAGTGGACACCGGGCGCACCGGGGCCAGGAGCCACAGGATCTCGTCCCGCAGCGGGTCCACGGCCGCGGAGTGGGACGCGTAGTCGACCGGCAGGACCTTCGCGCGGTACCCGTCGCCGGTGAGCGTGGCGTGCAACGCCGCCAGCGCATCGGCCGGTCCGGACAGCACCACCGACCGGTGGCCGTTCACCGCGGCGACCGACACGCCGGCGGGCAGCAGCGGCCGGACGACGTCCTCGGACGCGCCGACCGACATCATCCCGCCGCCGCGCGGCATCCCGGCGATCACCCGGCTGCGCAGGGCGACCACGCGGGCGCCGTCGGAGAGGGACAGCGCACCGATCGCGGTGGCGGCGGCGATCTCGCCCTGGGAGTGCCCGACCACGACCGACGGCGTGAGACCCGCCTCGCGCCAGACCTCCGCCAGCGACACCATCACGGCCCAGAGCGCGGGCTGGACGACGTCGACGCGCTCGAGGTCGGCGGTGCCGTCACGCAGGTCGCCCAGGAGGTCGAAGCCGAGGAAGGGAGCCAGCGCGGCCGAGCACTCCGCCAGCCTGCGGGCGAACACGGGCGAGTCGCGCAGCAGCGCACGGGCCATCTCCGGCCACTGGGAACCCTGGCCGGGGAACACGAGGACGTCGGCGCCGTCGACGGCCCGCCCGGTCACGACACGCTCGGAGGGCGTGCCCGCGGCCAGCGACGCGAGGTCGTCGAACACGACCGCGCGGTGCTCGAAGAGGTCCCGGGTCCGCAGCAGCGACCGGGCGACGTCGCCGTGGGCCAGCCCGGGGTGGTCGGCGAGGTGGCCGGCGAGCGCGCGGGCCTGTGCGTGCAGGGCCGCGGCCGACCGGGCCGAGAGCACCAGCGGGACGTCGTCGGCGGCGACGTCCTCGGGTGGCACGGAAGCCGGGGCCTCGGCCACGACGACGTGGCAGTTGGTGCCGCCGACGCCGAACGAGCTGACCCCGGCGACGAGCCGCTCCCGCGGCCGCGGCCAGTCCCGGCCCTCCGGCACCACGGCGAGGTTCAGCGTCTCCAACGGGATGGCCGGGTTCGGCGTGAGGAAGTTCAGGCTCGGGCTCAGGCGGCGCTCGGCCAGGCACACCAGCACTTTCAGCAGCCCGGCGATACCGGCGGCGCCTTCGAGGTGGCCGACCACGGTCTTCACCGACCCGACGTGCAGTGGTTCCGGGCGGTCCCCGGCGAACGCGGCCCCGAGGGCTTCCGCCTCGATCGGGTCGCCGACCGGCGTGCCGGTGCCGTGCAGCTCGACGTACTGGACGTCGGCCGGCGCGACTCCGGCGTCGGCGCAGGCCAGCCGGATCACCTCGGTCTGCGCCTCGGCCCGCGGCACGGTGAGGCCGTCGCCGCCGCCGTCGTTGTTCACGGCTCCGCCCAGCAGGACGGCGTGGATGCGGTCGCCGCCGGTGAGCGCCGCGCTCAGCGGCTTGAGGACGACCAGGCCGCCGCCCTCGCCGCGGACGTACCCGTCGGCGCGGCTGTCGAAGGTGTGGCAGCGGCCCTGCGGGGACAACGCGCCGAAGCGGTCCACGATCTCGGTGCCGGTGTTCAGGAGGTTGAGGTTCACCCCGCCGGCGAGCGCGACGGCCGCGGTGCCGCGGCGCAGCTGCTCGGCCGCCAGGTGCACCGCCACCAGTGACGACGACTGGCCGGAATCGACGGTCAGGCTCGGCCCGGTCAGCCCGAGCACGTAGGAGACGCGGTTCGCGATGAGGCTGCGGTGGGTACCGGTGAGGGTGTGCGGTCCGGCGCCGAGGCGGTCGTGCAGCAGCGCGTAGTCGCCGTTGATCGCGCCGACGACGACGGCGGTGGCGCTGCCGCGCAGCGTGCCGGGCGTGATCCGGGCGTCCTCGCAGGCCTCCCACGCCAGTTCCAGCACCAGCCGCTGCTGCGGGTCCATCGCCGCGGCTTCGCGCGGGGAGACACCGAAGAAGGGCGCGTCGAAACCGTCCACATCGGACACGAAGCCGCCGCGCCCCGAGCCGTCGCCGTCCGTCCACCGGCCCGGCGGGACCTCGCCGACGGCTTCGCGGCCCTCGGCCAGCAGCCGGCGCAGCCGCGCCGGGGACGGGGCGCCGGGCAGCCGGCAGGACATGCCGACCACCGCGATCGGCTCACCGGGAGCAGGCAGGGAAGACATAGTTCACCCATCGTCGGAAGGGATCTCGGAAATCGGGGAATGCGCGTGGTGCTGTCCGAATTGCACCGGTTCCCGGGAATTCCCGGTGGCGCCGGTGGATTCCGATCGTGCGGGCTGGGCACCCCGTTCGTCAAGGGTGTTCCCGGCGCTCGCGGTGGCAGGCAGGCGACGGCAGCAAGCTGCCACCGGAGCGGGCCACCCGGCTGGAGCAGTGCGAGTGGGTGACTGCGCCGAACGGTGTGGTCAATTGCCCTGACCTGCGAAAATGACTGTCCGGTCCGGTGTGGATGGTGCCACCGGAGTGACCGTGCGGACACAGCAGGTACACCTGGGTGCCGCGTTCCCCACCCGGCCGCCGAATCTGGGTGAGGACTACCCATGTCCGGGTGGGTGGGTAGTTGCTTCAGTGTTCGAGTGCCGCCCGGTAACCGACGGCGGTGCCTTTTCCGGTTGCTATTTCCCCGTGCTCGAAGAAAAGGAAAGCGATGGCGAACACGACGGAAGCCGCGGCGGCGCCGTTCGGCCGCGCCGGCGGTGTGCTCACCGTGGGCGGCGTGCCCGTGGACCGGCTCGCGGCGCGGGTCGGCACCACCCCCTTCTTCGCCTACGACCGCTCGCTCGTCACCGCCCGCGTCGAGCGGGTGCGGGCCGCGCTGCCCGACGGCGTCGAGCTCAGCTACGCGGTCAAGGCCAACCCCATGCCCGCGCTGCTGCACCACCTCAGCGGCCTCGTCGACGGCCTCGACGTCGCTTCCGCCGGGGAACTGCGGCAGGCGCTCGACACGACCGTCCCGCCGGAGCGGATCAGCTTCGCCGGGCCCGGCAAGACCGCGGCCGAGCTGGCCCGCGCGGTCGCCGCCGGCGTCACCGTCGAGCTCGAGTCCACCACCGAGCTGGCCCGCGTGCGGGAGGCCGGTGACCGCCTCGGCCTCACCCCGCGCGTGGCGCTGCGGGTGAACCCGGACTTCGCGGTGCGCGGGTCCGGCATGCGCCTGGGCGGTGGCCCGCAGCAGTTCGGCATCGACGCCGAGCGCGTCCCCGCCGTGCTGGCCGAAGTCGGTGCCGCGGGCCTCGAATTCCAGGGCTTCCACGTCTTCGCCGGCTCCCAGAACCTGCGCGCCGAAAGCCTGTGCGAGGCCCAGCGCGCGACGGTCGAGCTGGTGCTGCAGCTCGCCGAATCGGCGCCCGGCCCGGTGCGGTCGGTGAACCTGGGCGGCGGCTTCGGCATTCCCTACACCGCCCGCGACACGGCCCTGGACCTCGACGAAGTCGGCGAGAACCTGGCGAAGCTCCTGGACGTCTCGCTGCGGCCCGCGCTGCCCGAGGCGCGCGTGGTGATCGAGCTCGGCCGCTACCTCGTCGGCGAGGCCGGGGTTTACCTCACCCGCGTGGTCGACCGGAAGGTCTCCCGCGGCACGACCTTTCTCGTCGTCGACGGCGGCCTGCACCACCAGCTGGCCGCGTCCGGCAACTTCGGCCAGGCCATCCGCCGCAACTACCCCCTGGACCTGGCGTCCGCGCCCGGCGGTCCGGAAGAGACGGTGACGGTGGTCGGCTGCCTCTGCACCCCGCTCGACCTCCTCGGCGACAAGGTTTCGCTACCCGGCGCGGCGATCGGCGACCTGATCGCGATCTTCCAGGCCGGCGCCTACGGCCTGACCGCCAGCCCCACCGCCTTCCTCGGGCACCCGGCGCCGCCCGAAGTCCTCGTCTGACCCCGGAGGGAACACCGTGCAGACCACCGTGCCGACACCCGGAGCCGCCGTGCGCTCCGACACCCGGAGCCCCCGCAACGAAGTCGATCCCGGCTTCCGCGTCCTGGGCCTGCTGCAGGTCCGCGGCCGCGAGCCGGTCGTCGTGACCGCCCGCCGCCAGCAGGTGGTGCTCGCGCTGCTGCTGCTCAACGGCAACCGCGTGGTGCCACTGGAAGTGCTGCTCGACGCGCTGTGGGGCGCCACCCCGCCCGCGACGGCCCGGGCGCAGGTCCAGACCTGTGTGTCGGTCCTGCGTCGCGCGCTGGCGAAAGCCGGGCTGGGCGAACGGATCTCCGCGCGCGGCAGCGGCTACTGCCTCGACCTCGGACCCGGGGAACTGGACCTGCACGAGTTCGAGACGCTGGTGGCGCGCGGACGGGCCGCCCGGCGGCCGGAGGAGGCGCGCGCGGCGTTCCGCGAGGCGCTGGCGCTGTGGCGCGGGGAACCGCTCACCGGGATCGACAGCGGTGTCGTGCGCGCCCACCAGGTCCGCATCGCCGAGCGGCGGGTGGAGGTGCTCGAGGACTGCCTCGACGCCGAGCTCGAGCTGGGCCTGCACCGCGAGGTCGTCGGCGAGATCTCGGTGCTGACCGAGGAACACCCGCTGCGCGAGCGGTTCGTGCTGCAGCTGATGACCGCGCTGCACCGGTGCGGCCGGCGGGTCGAGGCGCTCGCCGCCTACCGGGCCGTGCGCCGCCGCTTCGTCGACGAACTGGGCCTGGAGCCCGGTGCCGCGTTGCGCGAGCTGCACCAGGACATCCTCGCGGGGGCGGGCGAGGCACCCGCGAGCGGCCGCGCGGTCCCGCGGATGCTGCCCGCGCGCCTGCCGTACTTCACCGGGCACGAGCGGCTGCTGGCCGGGCTGCGGCGCGGCCTCACCGACGACGGGCCGGGCGCGGCGGTGGTCACCGTCCTCACCGGACGCGGCGGAACGGGCAAGTCCGCCGTCGCGGCCGAAGCCGCGCATCGCGCCGCGCCGGCGTTCCCCGACGGGGTGCTCTACGCGCGGCTCGCCGAGGAGGACGCCGCCGACGTGCTCGCGCGGTTCCTGCACGCACTCGGCGTGCCCGCGGGGGAGATCCCCGACGAACTGGACGGCCGCGCCGCGCTGTACCGCAGCGTGCTCGCCGGGCGCCGGGTGCTGACCGTGCTGGAGGACGCCGCCAGCCTGGCGCGCGTCACGCCGTTCGTCGCGGACGCCCGGGGCTGCCGATTGCTCGTCACGACCAGCGCCCGCGTGCCCTCGCTGCCGGGCGTGGCGGTGGCCGAGCTCGAGGTGCTGGACGGCGCGGAGGGCGTCGAGCTGCTCTCGGCGCTGATCGGCGAGGACCGCGTGACGGCGGAGCTGTCGGACGCCGTGGAGCTGGTCGAGCTGTGCGGCGGCCTGCCGCTGGCGGTGACGGCGGCGGCCACGCACGTCGCGGCCCGGCCGGGGCGCACGCTGGCCCAGGCGGTGGCCCGGCTGCGCGCCGAGGACGACCGGCTCGGCCGGCTCGGCGCGGGCGTCCGGTCGGCGGTCGGCCGCGGCTTGGCCGAGTTGCCGGCCTCGGCACGGGATCTGTTCGCGCGGCTGGCGCTGCTGCCCGCGGGAAGCTGGGCGGGGTGGGCCGCCGCGGCGCTGGCGGACCTCGGCCCGGCGGAAGCGGCCGACGCGCTGGAGTCGCTGGTGGACGCGCGGCTGGTCGACGTCGCCGGAGCTCGCTACCGGCTGCCGACGCTGACCCGGCTGCTGGCGGTGGAACTCCTTGCGGCACAACCACTTCAGGAGGCGTCCCGCCGGTTGTTCGGTGCCTGGCTGTCTTTGGCGGACGAGGTCCGGGGTGCCGAGGCCGGCCGGGCACCACGGACGTCGGTGGCGGCCGATCTCGGTGACCCGGGCACGTGGTACGAGCGCGAGTCCGCGGGCCTGCTGGCGGCGGTACGTCAAGCGGCCGACGCGGGGGAGCCGGGGTACTGCGCGGAACTGGCGCTGGCGGTGGCCGACCTGGCGGGTGCGCGGGGCCGGTACGCGGACTGGCGGGAGAGCGGCGAGACGGCGTTGCGCGCGGTGGTGCTCGCGGGCGACCGCCGCGCCGAGGCGGCGCTGGAGCGGTCGCTGGGGGAACTGGCGGTCCGCGAAAGCCGGTTCGCCGACGCCGCGGGCCGGATCACCCGGGCGCTCACCGCCGGGGAGGAGGCGGGCGGGGTGAGCTGGGACGAGCTGGTCCGGCAGGTCCTGGCCGGAGTCGACCGCGCCCGCTCGGCGGTGGTGGCTTCGCCGGTGGTGCCGGGGTTGCCGTCGGGGGAGCCGGGACCGGGCAATCGCACGGCGTCACCGCGGATCACGTTGGGGCGCAACCAGTTCGAGCTGGCGGCGGACCGGGCTCAGCCGGACGGCGCACCCCGGTCGACGGGCCGCACGGCGCACCGGCGACTGCCGCGCCCGCGGCCGATCTCGTGGCGGCGCGAGTCGGAGTACCCCGAGGAAGCCTGAGCTGTGTTGCTCTCGAAAGCGAAAGGAACGCCATGACCATCGGTGCCGCCCTGCCCGCCGGCGACCTGTCCGGGGCCGCCAACAGCGTCGAAGCCCTGCTCGCCCAGACCCGCGAGGCCGCCGACGCCGGCCTGCGGTCCGTCTGGTTCTCGCAGCTGTTCGACCACGACGCCGTCACCCTCGCCGCCCTCGCCGGCCGCGAAGTGCCGGAAGTCGCCGTCGGAACGGCCGTCGTTCCGCTCTACCCGCGGCACCCGCTCCACCTCGCCGCCCAAGCCCAAACCGCGCAGGCCGCGACCGGCGGCCGGTTCACCCTCGGCCTCGGCCTCGGCGTGCAAAGCCTGCTGGAACCCGCCTTCGGCTTCGAATACCCGCCGCCCATCACGTCCCTGCGCGAATCCCTCACCGTCCTGCGCGACATCTTCGACGGCCGCCGCCCCCTCTTCGACGGCGAGACCCTCACCGCCTGCCCGACCTTGCCCACGGCCGTCCCCGGCGGTGGCGGCGTCCCGATCATCGTCGCCGCGATGGGCCGGCAGGCACTCCGGGTGGCCGGCGAACTCGCGGACGGCACCCTCCCGTTCCTGGCCGGCCCGCGCGCGCTCGCGGAGCACATCGTGCCCACCCTGACCAAGGCCGCCGCCGACGCCGGGCGGCCCGAACCCCGGGTGATCGCCGCCGTCCCGGCCGTGGTGACCGACGACGCCGAGACGGTCCGGCAGATCGCGGCGGTCCACCTGGGCTACTACGGCGACATCCCGTCCTACCGCCACATCCTCGACGCCGAGGGCGCCACGCACCCGGCCGACCTGGCTTTGATCGGCGACGAGCGCACGGTCGAGTCGGGCCTGCGCCGCTACTTCGACGCGGGGGCGACGGAGATCGTCCTGATCCAGTCCGGTATGCGGTCCGCACGAGAACGGCTGCGCACTTGGCAGCTGGCGGGCACGATGCTGCGCTAGTTGTGCTGTCCGGGGAGGGTGGTCAGCCGGGGGAACCTGTCAGCACGACAGGCCGCCACCGGGTCACCTCAACCCGGGACCACCTCCCCGGACATCACAGCCAGTCCACGAATCGGACACGGCCGGGAAGTATCGTTCCACATCCTGAGAAGGTGGATCGATCACCACCCCGACTGCTTAAGGTCCCTGATCGTCACTCGATCGGCTGAACCTTGAAGGTGCTGTGTCCGCCCCCACCCTGCCGCCCCTTGCGGCGCGCTCCCTGCCCGCCGCGGTCTGGCGTGCCGTCCGGTCCGGGCGGTGGACGTCCGTCTGCGCGGTCCTGATCGTCCTCATCGTGCTGCTCGCCGCCGGGGCCGATCTGTTCACCCTGGTCGAGGGGCAGAGCCTCGTCCCCGACATCTCGACACTCGGCCCGACCGGGCTCCCGGCCGGGGCGCTCGGCGGCGTGAGCGGCGCGCACTGGTTCGGGGTCGAGCCGTTGACCGGCGTCGACCTCTTCGCGCTCGTCGCCCACGGGGCGCGGACGTCGCTGCTCGTCGGGCTCGGCGCCACCGTGCTCGCCACCGCGCTCGGGGTCGTGGTCGGCGTCAGCGCCGGCACCCTCGGCGGCTGGTGGGACCGCCTGGTGACCTGGACCGCCGACGTCATCCTCGGCTTCCCGTACCTGATCTTCATGATCGCGCTCGGCGCCGTCCTCCCCGTCGACTTCCCGCGCCAGGTCACGCTCATCGTGGTCCTCGGGCTCTTCGGCTGGCCGCGTGTGGCCCGGATCGTCCGGGCCCAGGCCCTGACGCTGGCCAAGCGCGACTTCGTCGCCGCGGCCAAGGTCGTCGGCGGTGGCCCGTGGCACGTCTTCAGCAAGGAACTGCTGCCCAACCTGTGGGCGCCGATCATCGTCGTCGCCAGCCTGTCCATCCCGTCGATGATCGGCAGCGAGGCCGCACTGTCGTTCCTCAACGTCGGCGTCCTGCCCCCGACACCCAGCTGGGGCCGCACCATCAGCACCGCCATCGACTTCTTCGAGACCGACCCGATGTACCTGGTCTTCCCCGGGCTCCTGCTGTTCCTGATCACGCTGGCCTTCAACGTCGTCGGCGACGCTATCCGCGACGCGCTCGACCCGCGCTCGGCAGGTGCCGCCTGATGCGCACCGCCCGCTTCGTCGCCACCCGGTTCGCCGGGATGCTCCTGGTCCTGCTCGTCGTCGCCTTCGTGACGTTCGTCGTGTTCTACGTCCTGCCGGCCGACCCGGCCCGGATGGCCTGCGGCCGCCCGTGCTCGCCGGAAGGCCTGCAGCTCGCGCGGGAGTTCATGGGCTACGACGTCCCCTGGTACCGGCAGTTCCTCGACTTCCTCGGCGGGATCGTCGGCGGCCGCACCTTCGGCAGCGGCGCCGCGGCGATCCACTGCGCCGCACCCTGCTTCGGCTACGACTTCCAGAACAACGTCGACGTGCTCAGCGAGATCGGCGGCCGGATCGAGGTCAGCTTCTCGGTCGCGCTGGGCGCCGCGGCGATCTGGATCGTCCTCGGCGTCGGCCTCGGCGTGCTCTCGGCGCTGCGCCGCGGGACCGCCGTCGACCGGATCACCATGGCCGCCGCGATGGCCGGCGTGTCCATGCCCGCCTACCTGGCCGGGATGATCGGCATCACGATCTTCGCCTTCGCGCTCGACGTCGTCCCGAAGTCCGGGTACGTGCCGCTGACCGAGGATCCCGCGCAGTGGGCGTGGCACCTCGTGCTGCCGTGGTTCGTCCTGGCGTTCCTGCACGCGGCGATCTACGCGCGGCTCACCCGCGGCCAGATGCTGGAAACCCTCGGCGAGGACTACATCCGCACCGCGCGGGCCAAGGGCCTGACCGAACGCAAGGTCGTGGGCCGGCACGCGCTGCGCAACGTCCTGCTGCCGGTGGTCACCGTGTTCGGCGTCGACCTCGGCGGCCTGCTGGCCGGGACCGTGATCACCGAGCGGATCTTCGGCATGGCCGGCGTCGGACGGCTGCTCGTCGACGCCATCGCGTCGCTCAACCTGCCCGTGCTGCTCGGCGTGACGTTGTTCTCGGCCCTGCTGATCACGGTCCTGAACTTCCTGGTCGACCTCTGCTACGGCGCGCTCGATCCGCGAGCGCGTCTCGTCTGAAAGGGACACGATGAAACGGGGACACAGGCTTGTGGGGGTGCTGGCCGCCGTCACGCTGCTGACGGCGTGCGGCGCCAACGACACACCGGCGGCGCAGGGCGGCACCGTCAAACCGGGCGGGACCCTCGTCCTGCTCAACGACGCACCCTCGATCACGTGGGACCCGGCGAAGAGCTCGAACCTGGTCGTCACCACGCTCGGGCTGATCCACCGCCGGCTGACGTCGTGGGACGTCGCGCCGGGCAAGGACACCACGATCGTGCCCGACCTGGCCACCGACACCGGCCGGCCGAGCGACGGCGGCAAGACCTGGACGTTCACCCTCAAAGACGGCCTCGAGTACGCAGACGGGACGCCGATCAAGAGCGACGACGTCAAGTGGGGTCTCGAGCGCTCGTTCGCGCCGGCCTTCTCCGGCGGCCTGGCCTACCACAAGGACCTGCTCTCGCCGGGCCTGGCGTACAAGGGCCCGTTCGAGGGCAAGGAACTCGATTCGATCCAGACGCCGGACGCGAAGACCGTCGTCTTCCACCTCGCCCGCCCCTACGGCGACTTCAACTGGGTCGCCAGCACCCCGGCGTTCTCGCCGGTGCCGAAGGGGAAGGGGGCCGAGGCGAACTACGGTGACCACCCGGTCGCGTCCGGGCCGTACCAGCTGGCGAGCTACGAGCGCGGCAAGTCGGCGAAGCTGACGCGCAACCCGAACTGGAGCCGCGACGAGGACAAGACGCGGCTGGCCAACCCGGACACCATCGAGTTCCAGCTCGGGCAGGACACCAGCGTCATCTCCAAGCGCCTGGTCGACGACACCGGGGCCGACCGCAACGCCTTCGGCATGTCGTTCGCCTCGCCCGCGCAGCTGGCCCAGATCCAGGGCAGCGCGTCGGCGAAGTCCCGGCTGGTGACGTCGGAATCCGGGGCGCTGGCCTACCTTTCGCTGAACACCCAGCGGGGGAACCTCACCAACCCGAAGGTGCGCCAGGCGTTCCAGTACGCCGTCGACAAGGCCGCCTACCAGGTCGCCAGCGCGGGCAGCGCCCAGCTGGCCGGCGACGTCGCCACCACGCTGATCACGCCGGGCCTGCAGGGCCGCGAGCAGTACGACCTGTACCCGGCGCCGCCCTCCGGTGACGTGGCGAAGGCCAAGCAGCTGCTGGCCGAGGCCGGCTTCCCGAACGGGCTCGACGGTCTCGTGCTGGCCACCCGCAACGAAAACGGCTACCCGGAGAAGGCGGCGGCGATCCAGGCGTCGCTGGCACGGGCGGGCATCAAGATCACCATCAAGCCGCTCGACGAGGACACCTACACGTCCGAAGTGGACACCAAGGGCATCTCGGACTACGACCTGACGCTGACCTCGTGGCAGCCCGACATCCCGTCGGCCAACGCGAACATCCAGCCGCTGTTCCAGTCGACCGAGATCGGCAACGGCGGGGTCAACGAGTCCCGCTACAACAACCCGGAGGTCGACAAGCTGATCACCGAGGCACAGGCCACGGTGGATCCGGCCGAGGCCGGGAAGAAGTGGGCGGCACTGGACAAGAAGATCCTCGCCGACTCGCCGGTGGTGCCGCTGATCTACACCCGCAACTCGTTCCTGCACGGTTCGCAGGTGGGTGGCGTGCAGATCGGACGGTTCCCGGCCTACGTCGACTACCGCAAGTTCGGGATCATCCAGTGAGCGGAGCCGGGCTCCTGCGGCTGCACGACGTCGCGGTCTCGTTCGGGGACGTCGAAGCCGTCCGCGGCGTCGGTTACGAGGTCCGCGCGGGCGAAGTCGTCGCGGTGGTCGGGGAGTCCGGCTCCGGCAAGACGGTCACCGCGATGTCCCTGCTCGGCCTGCTCCCGCCCACCGCCCGCGTGACGGGCCGCGCGGAGCTGGCCGGGCGGGACCTCTACGCGATGACCCCGGCCGAGCTGCGGGCGGTCCGCGGCGGCGAGGTCGGCATGGTGTTCCAGGAGCCGATGAGCGCGCTGAACCCGGTGTTCACCATCGGGGACCAGCTCGTCGAGGCGATCCGGACGCACCAGCCGCTCACCGCCCCCGCCGCCCGGGAACGGGCGATCGAGCTGCTCACCCTGGTCGGGCTGCCGGAGCCGCGGCAGCGGTTCCGGTCCTACCCGCACGAGCTGTCCGGCGGGCAGCTGCAGCGCGTCGTCATCGCGATGGCGGTGGCGAACGAGCCGAAGCTGCTGATCGCCGACGAGCCGACCACGGCGCTGGACGTCACCGTGCAGGCGGAGATCCTGGAGCTGCTGCGGGACCTGCGCGAGCGGCTGGGGACGGCGATCCTGCTGATCACGCACGACATGGGTGTCGTCGCCGACCTCGCCGACCGGGTGGTCGTGATGCACGACGGCCGCGTGGTCGAGCAGGGCCCGGTCGAGGCGATCTTCACGGCGCCGGCCGAGGACTACACGCGGCAGCTCCTCGGCTCGGTCGTCTCGCTCGGCAGCGCGGTCACCACGCAGGTCTCGGAGTCGCTCCCGGACGTCCCCGCCGTGGCGCCGCTGCTGCGCGTGGAGAACCTGTCGGTAACCTACCGCGGCCGGTTCCGCACGATCACGGTCCGCGCGGCCCAAGGCGTGAACCTGCACGTCGAACCGGGCGAGGTCCTCGGCCTGGTCGGCGAGTCGGGGTCGGGCAAGAGCACGGTGGCCCGGGCGGTCACCGGCCTGATCGCGCCGACAGCGGGGTCGGTGCACATCGGGGACGCGGACATCACCCGGGTCCGCGGCCGGGCGGCGAAGGCGCTGCGCCGCCGGATCGGTGTGGTGTTCCAGGACCCGCTGTCGTCGCTGAACCCGCGGACGACGGTGGGGGAGAGCGTCGCGACCCCGCTGCGGCTGCACCGGGCGGTTCGCGGGTCCGAAGTGGACGGCCGGGTCGCGGAGCTGCTGTCCGCGGTGCAGCTGTCGCCGTCGCTGAGTTCCCGGTACCCGCACGAACTGTCGGGCGGACAGCGCCAGCGGGCGTGCATCGCGCGGGCCCTGGCGCTGGGCCCGGACCTGCTGGTGGCCGACGAGCCGACGAGCGCGCTCGACGTGACCATCCAGGCCCGGATCCTGGATCTGCTGCGCGACCTGCGGCACCAGTTCGGGTTCGCGTGCCTGTTCATCAGCCACGACCTGGCGGTGATCGAGCAGCTCGCCGACCGGGTCGCGGTGATGCACCGCGGCCGGGTGGTGGAGCAGGGGCCGGCCAAGGAAGTCCTGACGGCACCGGCTCACGAGTACACCCGGCGGCTGCTGTCGGCGGCGCCGGTCGCCGACCCGGAGGCCCAGCGCCGGCGCCGCGAAGCCTGGCGGCAACTGCGCTGAGGGCCTGGCGTGGCACCGCGCGGCCATCCCGCTCCACGGCGACGTGCGGGCCGCGAGAAGTCATAGCTCCACAGCTATCCGATGCGCCGCCGCGGCGCACGCGCGCTCAAAATGTGGACGCAGCACAAAAACCTTGTGTGTCAAGAGTGTCTCGCGGCGGTGCCAGGTTCTGGGACGCCGGTTCGCCCAGTGGGACGGGTCCCGGCGGGTGGCTAGCGTCGCGTTCCGAAGAAGCAACCGCTCCCCGCTGGAGGCCGTCCGGTGTCCCCTTTCCCCCGTGCCCGCAACGCCGCGGCCCTGCTCGCCCTGCCCCTCCTGCTGACCGCCTGCTCCCCGGCGGGCGGTGAACCCGCGGCCGACGCGGGCCCGCCGAAGCCCGGCGGCACGCTGCGCCTGGGCATCTCGTCCGCACCCGACTGCATCGACCCGCAGCAGACCGGCACGAACGCGTCGATCAACGTCGCCCGCCAGCTGGTCGACTCGCTCACCGACCAGGACCCGAAGACCGGCGAGATCAAGCCGTGGCTGGCCGAGAAGTGGGAGATCAACGCCGATTCCACGGCGTTCACCTTCCACCTGCGCTCCGGCGCGACGTTCTCCGACGGCAGCCCGGTCGACGCGGCCGCGGTGAAGACGAGCTTCGACGGCATCAAGGCCCTCGCCACGAAGGCCCAGCTCGGCTACGGCTACCTGGCCGCGTACCAGGGGGCGGCGGTGGTCGGCCCGCAGACCGTCCGCCTCGACTTCTCCGCGCCCAGCGCGCAGTTCCTGCAGGCCAGCTCGACGGTCTCGCTCGGCGTCCTCGCACCGGCGGCGTACCGGAAGACGCCCGAACAGCGCTGCCAGGGCACCGGCCTGATCGGCTCCGGGCCGTTCGTGTTCGAAAGCCTGAAGCAGAACCAGGAAATCTTGCTGGCCAAGCGAACGGGCTACGCCTGGGGCTCGTCGCTGTTCAAGCACCGGGGTGCGGCCTACCTGGACAAGATCGACTACAAGATCGTGCCCGAGCCCGGCGTCCGCACCGGCAGCCTCGCCTCCGGCCAGCTCGACGCGGCCACCGACATCCAGCCGGTCGACGAGCCGCAGTTCACCGGCAACGGCTTCACCGAGAACATCCGGCCCAACCCCGGCGTCGTGTTCAACCTGCACGCGAACACCACCCGCGGCGTGCTCACCGACGAGAAGGTGCGCCAGGCCGTGCTCAAGGGCGTCGACCGCGCCGAGGTCGTGAACACCGTGCTGACGCCCAGCTACAAGCCGGCCACGAGCATCCTCGGCTCGGCGACACCGCTGGCCGGCGACTTCTCGCCGCAGCTTGCCTACGACCGGAAGGGCGCGGCCGCGCTGCTGGACGGCGACGGCTGGGTGCCCGGTCCCGACGGGATCCGCGTCAAGAACGGGCAGAGGCTGAGCGCGTCCGTCGTGTTCTCCCCGGTGTTCAACCAGAACCGCAGCGTGCTGGAGCTGGTCCAGCAGCAGCTCCGCAAGATCGGCTTCGACCTGCGGATCGAACAGCACACCACGGCCGAGACCACGCAGATCCAGCTGAGCGGCAACTACGACTTCCTCTGGTACAACGTGACCCGCGCCGACCCGGACATCCTGCGCGGCCAGTTCTCCACCAAGGCCGGCAACCGCAGCAAACTGGCTCCGGGCAACCCCCTGGACGCCGCGCTCGACACCCAGTCGTCCACTGTGGACGTCGCCAAGCGCAAGCCGTCGGCCGGCGAAGCGCAGAGGCTCATCATCGAGCACGCCTACGCCGTCCCGGTGTTCGAGCTGACCCAGGTCGTCGCGCTGAGCTCGAAGGCGCACGCCGTCGACTTCGAGGCGTCGTCACGGCTGCAGCTGTTCGACGCGTGGCTGTCGTGAGGCGCTACCTCCTCCGCCGGGCCGGCCAGGCGGTGTTCGTGCTGTGGGCGGCGTTCACGCTGTCGTTCCTGATCCTCTACCTGCTGCCGGGTGACGCCGTGTCGGCGAAGCTCGCCGGCGGCGAGGCGGGCTCGTCGGCGACGCCCGAGCAGCTCGCCGCCGCCCGCGCGGAATACGGCCTCGACTCGCCGCTGCCGGCCCAGTACCTGAAACGCCTGGTCTCGGCCCTGCACGGCGACTTCGGGCGCAGTGTCGCCACCGGCGACGACGCGACGCACATGGTCGTGACCGCGCTGCCGCCGACGCTCGCCGTGACGAGCCTCGCGCTGGTGTCCGCGGTGCTGTTCGGGGGCGGGGCGGCCTTCCTCGGCACGTTCACGCGGTTCCGCTGGCTGCAGCAGGCGCTGCTGTCCCTGCCGTCGCTGGCCATCTCGCTGCCGCCCTTCTGGGTCGGGCTGCTGCTGATCCAGTTCTTCTCCTTCCGGCTGCGGCTGCTGCCGGCGCTGGGCACGCAGGGCTTCGCCGCGCTGATCCTGCCCGCGATCACGCTGGCCCTGCCGACCGGCGCGATCATCGGGCAGGTGCTGGCGAAGAGCCTGGCTACGCAACAGGAGGAGCCGTACGCGGAGATCGCGGCGGCCAAGGGCGCGAGCCGTTGGCGCGTCCACTTCGGACACCTGCTGCGCAACGCCGCCGTGCCGGCGCTGACCGTCGCCGGGGTGGTGGCGGGCAACCTCGTCGCCGGTTCGGTGATCACCGAGACGGTGTTCTCGCGCGACGGCGTCGGCCGGATCACCGCGGCCGCCGTCACCGCGCAGGACGTCCCGGTGGTGCAGGCGGTGATCGTGCTGGCCGCGCTCGTGTTCGTGGTGCTCAACCTGGTCGTCGACCTGCTCTACCCGCTGCTCGACCCCCGCATCGCACGGACGCCGGAGGTGGCTCGTGGTTGACCTCGCCGTTCCGGCCCGGGTGGTGCGCCGCCCGGGTGTCGTGCTCGCCGGTGCGGTGCTGGCGTTCGTGCTGCTCGCGGCCTTCGCACCGGCGTTGCTGACCGGGTACGACCCGATCACCGGCGTCCCGGCCGAGCGGCTGCACGGGCCGTCGCTGCGGCACCTCTTCGGCACCGACGAGACCGGCCGCGACGTCTACGCGCGGGTGATCCACGGCGCGTCGCTCTCGCTGCGGGCCACCGCGATCGCCGTGCTCGTGGCGCTGGTGGCCGGCTCGGCGCTCGGCCTGCTCGCCGGGTTCCGCGGCGGCTGGGCCGACACGGTGATCATGCGGATCGTCGACGTCTTCCTGGCCATCCCGCCGATCCTGCTGTCGCTGGCCCTGGTCACCGCACTGGGCTTCGGCACGACGAACGTGGCGATCGCCGTCGGCATCGCGAACCTCGCGTCCTTCGCGCGGGTCATGCGCGCGGAGGTGCTGCGCGTGCGGACCGGCGTGTTCGTCGAGGCCGCCCGTGCCGCGGGAGTGCGCTGGTCCGGGGTGCTGCTCCGGCACGTCCTGCCCAACGCGGCGGGCCCGGTGCTCGCGCTGGCGACGCTCACCCTCGGCACGGCCGTGCTCGAGGTGTCCGCGCTGAGCTTCCTCGGCTTCGGCGCGACCCCGCCCACCCCGGAGTGGGGCGCGCTCGTCGCGGGCGGGCGCAGTTTCCTGGCCACGGCCTGGTGGATGACGACGTTCCCGGGACTGACGGTCGCGGCGGTGGTCCTCGCCGCCAACCGGCTGTCCCGGGCGCTGGACGGAGGCGGACGATGACCCTGCTGCGGATCTCGGACCTGGCCGTGTCGTACCGGGCGGTCCCGGCCGTGCGTGACGTCGGCCTGCACGTCGACACCGGCGAAGTGGTCGCCGTCGTCGGCGAATCGGGTTCGGGCAAGTCGACGACCGCGCACGCGGTGATCGGCCTGCTCCCGCGCGGCGGCCGGGTCGACGGCGGGGCGATCACCTTCGACGGCCGGGACCTGCTTTCCCTGTCGTCCCGGCAGTGGCGTTCGGTGCGCGGCCGCGAGATCGCGCTGGTGCCGCAGGACCCGGCGGTGTCGCTGAACCCGGTGCACCGGATCGGCGACCAGGTCGCGGAGGTGCTGAAGATCCACGGCCTCGCGGACCGGCGATCCGCGTCCACGCAGGCGATCGAACTGCTCGAGCGGGCGGGCGTCCCGCAGCCGGAACTGCGGGCGCGGCACTACCCGCACCAGCTGTCGGGCGGGCTGCGGCAGCGCGTGCTGATCGCGGCGGCGCTGGCCGGGCGGCCGAAGCTGATCATCGCGGACGAACCGACGTCGGCGCTCGACGTCACGGTCCAGCGCCGGATCCTCGACCACCTGACGGCCCTGGCCCGTGAATCGGGCACGGCGATCCTCCTGATCACGCACGACCTCGGCGTCGCGGCCGACCGCGCGTCGCGGATCGTGGTGCTTTCCCAGGGGTCGGTCGTCGAGGAGGGCTCGACGGTGGTCAGCGCGCCCACACACCCCTATACGCGGCAGCTGATCGCGGCGGCGCCGAGCATGTCGAGCGCGGTGCGGCCCGTCGCGCCGCCCGCGCCGCCGCTGGTTTCGGTGCGGGACCTCGCGAAGACGTTCGACGGCGGGATCCGCGCGGTGGACGGCGTTTCGTTCGACATCCCGCGCGGCCGGACCCTGGCGTTGGTGGGCGAGTCGGGTTCGGGCAAGTCGACGACGGCCCGCATGGTGCTGCGGCTGGAGACGCCGTCGTCCGGATCGGTGTCCTTCGACGGCCAGGACATCACCGGTCTGGCCGGCGACGAGCTGCGGCGGCTGCGGCGGCGGATGCAGATCGTCTACCAGAACCCGTATGCGTCGCTGAACCCGAAGTTCTCGATCGAGGACGTCGTGGCGGAGCCGTTGCGGGCGTTCAAGCTTCCGCGCACGCGGGTCCCGGAGCTGCTCGACCAGGTCGCCCTGCCGGCGTCGGTGTTGCGCCGGAAGCCGGCGGAACTGTCGGGCGGCCAGCGCCAGCGGGTGGCGATCGCCCGGGCGCTGGCGTTGCGCCCGGACCTGGTGGTGTGCGACGAACCGGTGTCGGCGCTGGACGTGTCGGTGCAGGCGCAGATCCTGGCGTTGCTGGCGGAACTGCAGTCCTCGCTGGGGCTGTCGTACCTGTTCATCTCGCACGACCTGGCGGTGGTCCGGCAGCTCGCGGACCACGTCGGCGTCATGCGCGCGGGCGTGCTGGTGGAGTCGGGCCCGGCGGCCCGCGTCTTGGCGAGCCCGGAGTCGGAGTACACGAAGGAACTGCTGGCGGCGATTCCCGGCCGCCGGGCGGTTTCCCAGCACGTGGATGCTTTTGCCGAGCCGTGACGGATGCTCCATTCTCCGATCATGACCCAGCTCCACGAACCATTGAAATTCGCCTATTGGGTGCCGAACGTCAGCGGCGGGCTCGTCGCCAGTGATATCGAGCAGCGCACCGATTGGGGGTACGAATACAACCGGGATCTCGCGGTCATCGCCGAGAACAACGGGTTCGAATACGCGCTCACGCAGGTGCGCTACACCGCCAGCTACGGCGCCGCCTACCAACACGAATCGACCGGGTTCAGCCTCGCGCTGCTCCTGGCGACGCAGCGGCTGAAGGTGATCGCGGCCGTGCACCCCGGGCTGTGGCAGCCCGGGGTGCTGGCGAAGTTCATCGCCAGCGCGGACGTCCTCTCCGGCGGCCGGGCCGCGGTGAACGTGGTCAGCGGCTGGTTCAAGGACGAGTTCACCGGCCTCGGCGAACCGTGGCTGGAGCACGACGAGCGCTACCGCCGGTCCGAAGAGTTCATCCGGGTGCTCAAGGAACTGTGGGCGAACGACCACGCCGAATTCGCCGGCGACTTTTACCGGATCCACGACTTCGACATCAAGCCCAAGCCCCTTTCGGGTGACGGGCGTCCGCATCCCGAGATTTTCCAGGGCGGGAACTCCACGGCCGCCCGCAAGCTGGCCGGCCGCGTAACCACGCACTTCGGCGACCTGTTC